>CAVIBB010000043.1:0-14563 GCA_963640745.1 Paludibacteraceae bacterium | reverse complement strand
CGACGACGTGGTCCGCGGCTTCATGAACCAGATGCTCTACGGCGAGTGCATCCCGACCCTGGCCGCCGACCTCGACGTCGAGGACTGCAAGGCCTTCGCCGCCGCCGTGCAGAACCGCTTCGACAACCCCTTCATCGACCACCAGCTGCTCTCCATCTGCCTGAACTCCACGGCCAAGTGGCGCGCCCGCGACCTGCCGACCCTCAAGGACTATGTTGCCTCCGAGGGTAAGCTCCCGCGCTGCCTCGCGACCTCGCTCGCCACGCTCATCGCCTTCTACACCACCGGCCTCACCGGCCGCGAGGCCGACGGCCTGCACCTCACCCGTGCCGACGGCGCCTCCTACGTGGCCCAGGACGACGCCTTCGTGCTCGATTTCTACGCCGATCACGCCTCCGACTCTGACGCCGACCTCGTGCACGCTGTTCTTTCCAACGAGCAGATGTGGGGCGAGGACCTGACCCAGGTCGCCGGCCTCGAGGAGTTCGTCGCCGGTGCGCTCGCCGTCGTCCGCACCCAGGGCGCCAAGGCCGCTTACGCCGCCGCGCTCGCCGAGTAGCGCGAGCCGCCGAGAAACGCCTGGATAGGGGAGAGGGAACGTGAACACCATTCAGATCAACCCGGCGGACAACGTCATCGTCGCGCTGTCGCCGCTGGCCGCGGGCACGGTCGTGGACGTTCCCGGCGTGGGGCCCGTCGCCGCCGCCGAGGACATCCCGCAGGGCCACAAGATGGCCGTCCGCGCCATCGCCGAGGGCGAGGACGTGATCAAGTACGGCCTGCCCATCGGCCACGTGACCGCCGACGTCGCCGCCGGCAGCTGGCTGCACACGCACAACGTGAAGACCAACCTCTCGGGCGAGGTCGAGTACAGCTACCACCCCACGCACCCGGTCGTGGAGAGCGTCGAGCCCGAGTGCTTCGACGGCTTCCGCCGCGCCGACGGCCGCGCCGCCACGCGCAACGAGCTGTGGATCATCCCCACGGTCGGCTGCGTGAACGAGGTCGCCCGCGCCATGTGCGAGGGCGCCCAGGACCTGGTGGGCGGCACGCTCGAGGGCGTCTATTACTTCCCGCACCCCTTCGGTTGCTCCCAGACGGGCGCCGACCACGCCCAGACCCGTCGCCTGCTCGTGGCGCTTTCTCGCCACCCGAACGCCGCCGGCGTGCTCTTCTTGAGCCTCGGCTGCGAGAATTGCACGCACCAGCAGGTGCTCGACGAGCTGGGGGAGTACGACCACGAGCGCGTCCGCTTCCTTACCTGCCAGGACGTTGCCGACGAGCAGGTCGAGGGCCACAAGATTCTCTCCGAGCTCGCCGACCTCGCAAAGAAGTCCGAGCGTGAGCCCATTCCCGCGAGCGAGCTCGTCATCGGCCTCAAGTGCGGTGGCTCCGACGGACTCTCCGGCATCACGGCCAACCCGACCATTGGCCGCGTGAGCGACATGGTCGTGGCCCGTGGCGGCACCTCCGTGCTCACCGAGGTGCCCGAGATGTTCGGCGCCGAGTCTATCCTGCTCGACCGCTGCGTCGACGAGGACGTGTTCCGCGCGGCCTCCGACATGCTCAACGGCTTCAAGGACTACTTCATCAGTCACGGCGAGGTCGTCTACGAGAACCCGAGCCCCGGCAACAAGGACGGCGGCATCACCACGCTTGAGGACAAGAGCTGCGGCTGCGTCCAGAAGGGCGGCTCCGCGCCCATCGTCGACGTGCTTCCGTACGCCGGCCAGGTCAAGAAGCACGGCCTCAACATGCTCTGCGGCCCCGGCAACGACATGGTCTCTACTACGGCCCTCACTGCCGCCGGCTGCCACGTGATTCTCTTCTCCACCGGCCGCGGCACGCCGTTCGGCGCGCCGGCGCCCACGCTGAAGGTCTTTACCAACCAGCGTCTTTGCGACCACAAGGCCAACTGGATGGACTTCAACGCCGGCGTTGCTGCTACCGGTGAGGCCACGATTGACGAGGCGGCGCAGGGTCTTTGGCAGCTCGTGCTCGAGACTGCGAGCGGCAAGCTCACCTCGGCCGAGCGCCGCGGTTGCCACGAGATCAGCATCTGGAAGGACGGCGTCTGCCTGTAGATCGCATTTTCCATTGTGAGCGGCAGTTGTTTGCGATGTGCATTTGCCCGCCCGCGGCAAGGGATGAAGAGCCCTGCCGTGGGCGGGTTTTGCGTTCAGGGGGTCCGGGGTTGGTGTCCGGCGGTGACTGCGCCCTGGAACCTCGCCGCCCAGTAATGCGCGGTGGCTTCCAGCCTTGGAGCCGCGCCGCCCAGTAACGGATGGCCGTCCTCCGGCCCTGAAACCTCGCTTCGCAGTAATGTACAGCGCTCTCCAGCCCTAAAACCTCGCCGCCCAGTAACGGCGGATTACTGGGCGGCGCGTTTACGGGGCGCGAGGTGCTTCTTCGTTGCTGGGCGGTGAGTTTGCAGGGCTCGCGTGCCGCCCGCGTTACTGCGCGGCGCGCATGCAGGGCTCACGTGCCGCCCGCGTTACTGGGCGGCGCGTTTACAGGGCGCGACGTGCCTCTTCGTTACTGGATGGCGCGCATGCAGGGCTCGACGGGCTCCCGCGCTGCTGGGCGCGTGTTTTTCGGTGGGCCTCTTCTTCGTTAAGACGCCCGAGTGAACGTTCACCGTACATCCACTACCGTTCACAGAGAACCCAAAACGCCCTCTTAACAACGTCCGTGTTGTCCGTATACTTAGGTTAACGTTCACCTTCCAAACGATTAACACGTGGACGTAGGATGCGCCGTGACTTGGCGCCTACAAGGGAGAGGAAGTCTCGATGTTCAAAAAGCTCGGAAAAAAGAGAAAGATCACATTCTGGACCCGCTTGGGCTTTGGTATGGGCGGCATGCTCAACTCCGGCGCGCTGACCTTCACCCACAGCTACATGGTCATGTTCCTGTCCACGGAGTGCGGCCTTTCGGGTGCTGAGGCAGCTGCCGTCGCCGCCGCCGCCGTGTACCTGAACGCGTTCCTCGCCCCGGTCCTCGGCTTCATCGCCGACAACTTCTATTCGACCGCCGTTGGTCGTAAGTTCGGTCGTCGTCGTTTCTGGCTGCTCATCGCTATCCCGATGATGATCGCCGAGCCGCTGATCTTCACGGTCACGCCGTTCGGCTTCCCGTACTACCTGTTCCTCTACATCGTGTACAACATCGCGTACACGTTCGCCTCCTCCAACCTCGCGCCGCTCACCATCGAGATGACCGACGACTACGAGGAGCGCACCTACCTTACCGGCTTCAAGCACATCTTCGGTAACGTCTCCGGCTTCGCCATGGCCGCTCTGGTCGGCTTCGGCTTCGGTCTCTTCGGCGAGACCGGCCCTCAGCCCTACTTCATCATCGCGTCCATCAACGCCGCGATCATGGCCGTCTCCCTCATCGTCGTCTACTGCTCCACTTGGGAGCGTGGCCCCGAAGAGGTCGCCCAGGAGAAGATCGAGGGCGTTGGCCAGGCCGTCAAGAAGCTCGTCGTCGACGTCCTTTCCACCTTCCGCAACCGTTCCTTCCGCAAGGTTCTCGCTCCGTACGCTTTCATGAAGCTCGCCGCCGCCTGCTGGTCCGCGTGCCTCTCGTTCTTCATCGTCTACTCCCTCGGTATCCCCAAGTCCTATGAGGCCGTCATGGAGATGCCTGGCAAGATCGTCGCCATCGTCTGCACCGTCGTCTGGGTCGCCTGGATGGCCAAGAAGGGCTTCCACAAGCCTTGGTACGTCTCCACGCTGGGCGCTGCCGCCTGCATCGTTGCCTACAACGTCTTCGCTGCCGGCAACATCATGGGTCTCTCCGACATGGCCCTCTCGATGATTGCCTACCCGATCATCTTCGCCATCTGGAAGTTCTTCTACGTCGGCTTCCAGTACCTGCTCGACGTTCCCCTGAACTACATGCCCGACATCGACGAGCTCATCACGCTCCGTCGCCGCGAGGGCATCTACTCCGCCGCCCAGAAGTTCGTCGACCAGATCGTCTCCGCCTTCGCGACCTCCGCTTGGGCCTTTACCCTGGGCATCTGCGGCTTCATCCAGTCCTCCGGTAACTCCGCCGACATCGTGCAGCCCACCTCCGTGCCCGTCTCCATCTGCGCCTTCATGCTGATCGGCTGCGCCGGCTGCTTCATCGTCGCCTGCGTCCTGGGCAAGACCATCCACATCGAGAAGGAGCAGTGCGACATGCTCTGCGCCGAGGTCAAGCGCGTCAAGGACGGTGGCCTCATGGCAGACGTCGACCCCGAGGTCAAGCAGCTCTGCGAGGACCTCTCCGGCTTCAAGTACGAGGAGTGCTTCGGCCACAACAACGTGGGCTACCAGGAGGATTCCGTCCAGGCTGCCGCGTAAGCTTCGAACGCTTCACGGATCGTCATAGCATTCCCTTGGAGGGGCCGTGCTGCCGAAAGCCGGCGGTGCGGCCCCTTTCTTACAAACGATCGGGGCGCGGGGCCTGGAGTCCCGGAGCCCCTCAGCTAAATAGGCACTTCTTCGTTTAAGGAGAGACACATGGAAACCAGCGTTATCTGGCGTTGCCCCCGCGCGGCCGTGATCGAGCTCGACGACGGCGGCTACTTCACCACCGAGGACACCTGGGAGGTCTTCGTTAACGACGAGCCCGCCGGCACCACCGACCGCGTCGAGACCTACGTCGACGGCCTCGAGCCGGGCCGCCGCAACATCATCCGCTTCGTCAACGGCGACCGTGAGCTTACCGTGGGCGTGACCACCCCGGACGAGACCTTCACCATCGACGTGCGCGACTGCGGCGCCAAGGGCGACGCCGAGCACGACGACACCACCAACATCCAGGCCGCGATTATGGCCTGCCCCAAGGGCGGGCGTGTGCTTATCCCCGCCGGCAGCTACCTGATCAAGTCCCTCTTCCTCAAGAGCGACATCAACATCGAGCTCGCCGAGGGCGCCCAGCTCCTGGCTCGCCACGACCGCGCGGCGCTCGCGTACCTGCCCCAGACCCTCCGCGGCAAGAAGGGTGACGGCTACGCCGGCTCCGGCATGGCGCCGATGGGCCGCTGGGAGGGCGAGAGCTTCTCGACCTACTGCTCCACCTTTACCGGCATGGGCGTCAAGAACGTCTGCATCTATGGCCGCGGCGCCATCGACGGCCAGACCGACTTCGCCGAGGACAACTGGTGGAACAAGGACTTCAAGAATATCTACCGCCCGGAGGAGGGCCGCGAGGTCGCCCGCCCGCGCATGATCTTCCTGACTGAGTGCGAGAACGTCGCCATGGCCGGCTTTACCGTGCGCAACAGCCCGGCGTGGAACATCCACCCGATCCTGTGCGAGCACGTCGACGCCCTGTGTCTCTCCATCGAGGGCCCGAAGAACTCCCACAACACCGACGGCTTCGACCCGGAGAGCTGCGGTTTCGTGCGCGTTCTCGGCTGCCACTTCTCCGTGGGCGACGACTGCATCGCCATTAAGAGCGGCAAGCTTGGCATCGAGCCCGAGCTGCGCCCCGCGATGCACGACATGGTTATCGCGCACTGCTACATGCACGACGGCCACGGCGCGGTCGTCCTGGGCTCCGAGGCTGCCGGCGGCATCAAGGACCTCACCGTCTCCAAGTGCCTCTTTGAGCGCACCGACCGTGGCCTGCGCGTGAAGACCCGCCGCGGCCGCGGTAAGGACGCCGTGAACGAGGGCATTACCTTCGAGCACATCCGCATGGACCAGGTGCTCACCCCGTTCGTGGTCAACTCCTTCTACTTCTGCGACAAGGACGGCAAGACCGACTACGTGCAGGATCGCGGCCCGCTGCCTGTCGATGAGCGTACCCCGGGCTTTGGCGTCACGACCTTCCGCGACATCGAGGCCACGAACTGCCATGCGGCGGCCGCCTACATCACCGGCCTGCCCGAGAGCAAGGTCACGCGCCTGACCTTCGAGGACGTTCACGTGACCTTCGCCGAGGACGCCGAGCCGGCCGCGCCCGCGATGGCCTGCGGCGTCGAGCCGATGGTTCGCCAGGGCATCATCGCCCAGAACGTCAAGGTGCTCGACCTGCGCAACGTCGTGGTCGAGGGCCAGGACGGCGACGAGATGCAGTTGACGAACGTCGACGAGGTCATCCGCGCCTAGCGGCGCGGGAAAACCGCCGGTTTGGGGGCGGCGCGGCGAGCGCGACTTCGCCGCGCCGCCCCTTTTTGGAAGGCTTCGGACGAAAGTCTGACTTTTCGCACTTTAAAATCCGGTTCGCCGAGTAGCCAAGGGCCTGTCAGTGACGTTTGCCCAGTTGGCGGGGTTGCCTGGCTGGCAGGCTACTCAGCGGGTTCAGTTTTAATGTGCGAAAAGTCAGAGTTTGATTTGTAGGGGGCTCGGATGAGCGTGGAAAAGCGGGTTTTTAGGGTGGCCGTGGGCGTTGAGGGGGCGTTCCCGACGGTTTCGGCGGCTCTCGCGGCGGCCTGCGAGCAGGTTCCGGACGAGTCGCTGCCGGTCGAGATCCAAATCGCTCCTGGCGAGTACCGCGAGCGCGTCGAGATTCGCCGCCCCAACGTGACCCTGGCCGGCGAGACGGCCGAGAGCGTGCGCATCGTGAACGGCCTGGGCGCCTTCATGGAGTCGGACGACGGCACGGGTGTCGACGGCAAGCTCGGGACGTTCCGCACGTATACGATGCTCGTGGACGCGGCGGACGTGACGCTGCGGAACCTGACTATCGTGAACGATGCGGGCGACGGGCGTGAGGTGGGTCAAGGACTGGCGCTCTACGCCGACGGCGACCGGCTCGTAGTTGACGGCTGTCGCCTGCTCGGGCATCAGGACACGCTCTTTTGCGGGCCATTGCCCCCGCGCGAGGTCAAGCCCGGCGGCTTCATCGGGCCTAAACAGTTCGCGCCGCGCATCGTCGGGCGCCAGTACTTTCGCCGCTGCCTCATCGAGGGTGACGTCGACTTTATCTTCGGCGGCGGGCGCGCGTACTTCGAGGGCTGCGAGATCCGCTCGCTCAACCGCGACATGGACGTCAACGGATACGTGACCGCGGCGTCCACTCCTGAGGGCGAGCCGCAGGGGTTTGTGTTCCACGGCTGCAGCTTTACGGCGGCCGCGGACGTCGCCGACGGCACCGTTTACCTGGGGCGTCCGTGGCGCGAGTTCGCTAAGACGGTGCTCGTGGACTGCTGGCTCGGTGCCCATATCAAGGCCGAGGGCTGGTGGGATTGGAACAAGCCGGCGGCTCACGAGGGTAGCTTCTATGCCGCGGGCACGTTGCACGGGCCGGCGGGCAGCACGGCTGACTGGCCGGACTGGACCCATGCGGTCGATTCGCCGGATGTGGAGCGCTTTTCTCGCCAGGCCGTCCTCGCGGGTGACGAGGGCTGGGACCCCGAGGGCGGCGAAGGCGAGGCCGTCGAGACCGCGCGCCTTTCCGAAAACGGCCGCACTCTCCACATCCAGAACTACTTTGAGGATGAGGCCGCACTGCGTCGGCGCTTCGTTCGTGACGGGCGCGGGGCGGCCTTTGCGGGCGGCTCGGCCGACGAGTGGCTCGCCTGGCGCGACCGCTCACGCGAGCGGCTCGCCGACCTGTTGGGCATCAGCCTCCTCGAGCGTTGCGACCCCGAGCCCCGTGTGCTCGAGCGAGCGCAGCTTGCCGGCGGCATCCTCCGCATAAAGATGGCGATTCTCGCCGAGCCGGGCGTTTGGATGCCGTTCTACCTGCTCGAACCCGCCAATCCCCGCCGCGGCGCGGATGGCCGCGCGCTCTGCTGGATAGCTCCCCACGGGCACCAGGGCGCCGGTAAGGATTCCGTCGCCGGGGTGCTCGGCGTGCCCGCGGCCGACGACGCCGTGCGACGTTTCAACTACGACTACGGCCTGCGCCTCGCGCGCATGGGCTACGTGGTCGCGTGTCCCGATGCGCGCGGCTGGGGAGAGCGCCGCGATTGGAAGGGCCACGGCGACGACGAGCAGCTCTATCTGCGCGGGACCTGCGCCAACCAGGCAAAGATGGCCGAGCCGTTGGGCCTCTCGGTCGCGGGCCTCAACACCTGGGACCTGATGCGGCTCGTGGACTATCTGAACGCGCGCGGCGACATCTGTATGGATGAGCTCGGTTGCTTCGGGTTTTCCGGCGGGGGAGAGCAGGCGCTCTATCTCGCGGCGCTCGACCCGCGCGTAAAGAAGGCCTTTATCTCCGGCTATTTGTACGGATATGCCGACGCGCTGCTGCATCTCAACGGCAACTGCGCGTGCAACTACGCGCCCGGGCTCTGGCGCCTCTTCGACATGGGCGACATCGCCTCGCTCATCGCGCCGCGTCCGCTTCTGGTTCAGAGCTGCGAAGAAGACCACCTCAACGGGTCGCGCGGCCTTGCGAACGTGGAGGAGCAGCTCGACATCGTCGGCGCGGCCTACGACCTTTTGGGCCGCGGCGAGAACCTTGCGCACGAGGTCTGTCCCGGCGGCCACCACCTCGGCGTGTTCAATCTGGAGCAAGAAGTCGCCTGGCTCGATGGGCAGGCGAGAAAGGATGACGAACGATGAAGAAGAACCTCGGCGAACTCACCATCTGCTGCTTCGGCGATTCGACCACCTGGGGAGACAACGGCACTGGCGAGGGCGGGCCGACCATTAGCTGGACCTCGCACTTGGGCGCGCTGCTCGACGGCGCGACGGTGGAGAACTTCGGCGTCAAGGGCTCGCGCCTGGCCATCAAGGCCGACCGCGACGACTCCTTCGTTGAGCGCCTTGACGGCATCGACGCGGACGCCGACGTCTACGTGCTCTTCGGCGGCGTGAACGACTTCAGCCGCAACGTGCCGCTGGGCCAGATGGGCTCGGTGGACACGCACGAGTTCTACGGCGCACTCGATTACCTTGCGCGCACCATCACGGCCCGCTCGCCCGAGGCGGGGCTCGTGGTCATGACGCCGTGCAAGACCTCCGGCATCGTCGCCAAGGACATCCCCGGCAGCTTCGTGGAGAACCACCTCGGTCTCACGCAGGAGCCCTACGTGAACGCGGTGCGCGAGGTCGCGGACCGCTATTCGCTGCCCGTGATCGACCTGTATGCCGGCAGCGGAATCTCGCCTTTCTTGCCGGAGCACCGCGAACGTTACATGCCTGACGGCCTCCACTACTCGCCGGACGGCTACGAGCGCCTCGCGCACCGCATCGCCGCCGGCCTCCGCGCGATCCTGTAGCCGGCCGATTCGCCCCGAATGGGTGGCGCGCCCCGGAAACGCGTCGTTCAGTAATCGGCATGCCGCTCGCGCCCCGGATTGTCGCCGCCCAGTAACCGACCGTTACTGGCCGACGCGCTATTGGGGCGCTGCAGCCTCTTTCGTTGCTGGGCGACGCGCTATTGGGGCGCGGCGGCCTTCTCCATTACGGTGCGACGCACCTTCAGGGCGCAGACTCCGGCTGCGTTACGGTGCGACGCGCTTTCAGGGCGCGGCTCGCGGCTCCGTTACTGGTCGGCGCGCCTTTTAGGGCGTGTCCCGCCTAAGGGACAGGGCCGAGCGCCCGCACCTCGTGCTTCTTTCCAATGCCAACGAATCCTCACGACCCATCTGCGGTCCCTCCCCGCCGGCCGTTTGCGGCAAAATCTCCGCCGCTCGGAAATTCTTTAAGTGAACGATAACCAACTAAACCGGTTTACGGTATAGTACGGGTTAACGTTCACCTCCACGTAGGTCGCAACGGAAGGAACCGGGCTCGCTAGGCTGAGCCTGGAAGGAAAGAGAGGATCGCACATGGAACAAAAGGAACGCAAGATCACGCTCCTGAACCGTCTTGGCTACGGTTCGGGCAACCTGGTGGGCTCCGGCGCGCTTGCCATCTCGGCCGCCTGGCTCGTCATCTTCTACACGCAGTACGCCGGCCTCTCGATGGGCGAGGCCACGTTCATCTACTCGTTCGCCCTGCTCGCGGACATGTTCATGAACCCCATCGCCGGCTTCATCACCGACGCGTTCAACAACACCAAGCTCGGCCGTAAGTTCGGCCGCCGCCGCTTCTTCATCCTGCTCGCCGTTCCGGTCCTCGGCATTCTGAACCCGCTCATGTGGATCGTCGTGCCCAACGGCTTCGCGTACTACTTCGTGATTTACCTGATCTACAACCTCATGTACACGATGGTCATGATCCCCTACGACGCCCTGCCCGCCGAGATGACCACCGACTTCGAGGAGCGCACCTATCTCTCTGGCCTCCGCTCCATCTTCGGCAAGATCGCCAACTTCCTCACCGCCGCCGTCCCGGGCATCTTCTTTGGCGTCTTCGGCAACTCCAACCCGCAGGCGTTCTTCGTCATGGGCTGCGCGTTCGGCGTGCTCATGGGTGGCGCTATGCTCATCGTCTACCTGACCACCTGGGAGCGCCCGGTCGACGAGACCACCATGGAGAAGGTCGAGTCCCCGGTCGAGGCCATCAAGAAGCTCTTTACCGACATCTTCTCGACCATCCGCATCAAGACCTTCCGCAACCTGCTCGGCATGTACCTCTTCGGCTTCGGCGCCGAGTGGCTCTTTAACTCCACCTTCGCCTACTTCGTCATGTACGTCCTCGGCCTCGAGAAGGCCAACGCCTCCGCCTGGCAGTCCATGAGCTCCATCCTGCAGCTCATCTCCACGCTCGTTGTTATGGGCATCGTCGCAAAGAAGGGCTTCCGCAAGCCCTACATGATCGCTGAGGGCGTCGTCATCTCCGCCGTCATCGCCTACGTGCTCTGCGGCGTCTTCCACGTCGACGCCGCCTCCGCCGCCGGTGCGGCCGGCATCACCGCCATCGTCGTCGTCTTCGGCCTCGGCACCGGCGCCGTGTACTACATCCCCTGGCAGACCTACCTGTTCGTCGCCGACGTCGACGAGGTCGTCACCGGCCGTCGCCGCGAGGGCACCTTCTCGGCCGCCATGCACCTCTGCGGCAAGCTCATGAACTCCGCCGTCGTCGCCATCCTCGGCATGTGGCTCCAGTTCAACGGCTACGTCTCCGGCACCTCCGGCGACATCACCCAGCCCGCTTCCGTGACCACCGCCATCCTGCAGATCATGGTCGTCGGCATTTGCGGTCTGACCTTCCTGGGCCTGCTCTCCGCCAAGTTCATGAAGCTCGACCGCGACACCGACCTCATCGTCCAGCAGGAGTGCAAGCGCATCGCCGAGGGCGGCCGCATGGAGGACGTCGACCCCGAGGTCAAGCGCGTCTGCGAGGAGCTCTCTGGCGTCCAGTACGAGATTTGCTTCGGCCACAACACCATCGGCTACCACACCCCCGAGGAGCTCGAGGTCATCAAGCGCGAGCTTCCTGAGCGCGAGAAGCTCTGCTTCGGCGCCGCCAAGTAACAGCACCGCCATATAGTCAGTCTCTGAGGGCGGGGTCGCGAGCCGCGGCCCCGCCCTCGGTCAATAAGGAGAGGAATCATCATGGGTAACCAGATCCTGGACACCTACATCGCCCAGCTCGTGGAGAACTCCACGCCGCAGGCGCCCGCGTGGAACATCGAGAAGATCCGCGCCGGCAAGGAGAACACCTGGAACTACATCGACGGCTGCATGATCAAGGCCCTGATCGAGCTCAACGAGATCACCGGCGAGGACCGCTACCTGGAGTTCGCCGACAGCTACATCGATTTCTTTGTCCAGGACGACGGCACCATCAAGCACTACGACCCGCTCGAGTACAACCTTGACAACGTCAACGCCGGCAAGACCCTCTATCGCCTCTACGAGATCACCGGCAAGGAGAAGTACCGCCTGGCCATGGACACCATCTATAGCCAGCTCGAGCGCCAGCCCCGCACCAAGGAGGGCGTCTTCTGGCACAAGGCCGTCTACCCCAACCAGATCTGGCTCGACGGCATGTACATGGCCCAGCCGTTCTACATGCAGTACGAGCTCTCGTTCCACAACCGCCGCGCCTGCTCGGACTCCTTCCACATGTTCCAGGTTGTCCGCGACCTCATGCGCAACGAGAAGAACGGCCTGTACTACCACGCCTACGACTCTTCCAAGAAGCAGTTCTGGTGCGACCCGGTGACGGGCCTCTCGCAGAACTTCTGGCTGCGCGCCGAGGGCTGGTTCGCCATGGCCCTTATCGACACCTGGGAGCTCATGCCGCCCTCGATGTCCGCCGAGAAGGACGGCCTGCGCGAGATGTTCGTCGACCTCATCGACTCCATGCTGCCCTACCAGGACGAGAAGACCGGCATGTGGCACCAGGTCATCAACCTGCCGAACATCGCCCCGAACTACCTCGAGGAGTCCGGCAGCGCAATCTTTGCCAACGCCATCATGAAGGGCTGCCGCCTGGGCGTCCTGCCTGAGCGCTACTACGAGTACGGCCGCCGCGCCTTCGACGGCGTCTGTGAGACCTGCCTCTCCGAGAAGGACGGCCAGCTCGCGCTCGACAACATTTGCCTGGTCGCGGGCCTTGGCAACGCCACCCACCGCGAGGGCACCTTCGATTACTACATGCGCGAGCCCATCGTCAAGAACGACGCCAAGGGCGTGGCCCCGCTGGTCCTGGCCTACATCGAGACCATGAAGCACGACAAGCTCGCTGGCGCCTGCGACCCCATGAGCCCGGCCGGCTGCTGCCCCGTTGATGACCCCTGGGGCGGCTACACCCCCGGCATCAACGCGGACAAGTCCGCCAAGGAGCTGGGCTAGCATGTGCGCCTGCGTGAGCGATAAGCGCGCGGCCGCCGTTGCGTCCACCGGCGCCGCGCCGGCCTTCAACGTCGGCGTGCGCCTGCACGACCTGCCCGAGGGCTCGGTCGAGAAGCGCATCCTCATGGCCGGTGAGCTGGGCTTTACCTGCATTCAGCTGCCGAGCAAGGTCGTCTACACGAGCTACGGCATCGACCGAACCGGCCTTGACGAGGACCTCGCGGTGCGACTCCGCACGGTCCTCGACGAGGCGGGCGTCCACGTGGCGGTCTTCGGCTGCTACAAGAACCTCGCCACACCGGACGCGGCCCAGCTTGCCGAGGCGCTCGAAGACTATCGCGCCTGCACGCGCTTCGCGGCCATGCTCGGCGGCTGCCCCGTCGGCACCGAGACCGGACGCCCCAACGCCGGCAACAAGGTTGCCGACGACCGCTTCGAACCCGCGGCGATGGACGCCTTCTGCGGCGGCCTCGCCAGCGCCTGCGAACTCGCCGAGGCCGCGGGCGTGCCGCTGCTCATCGAGCCGGGCTGGAACGAGGTCGTGAACACTCCCGAGCGTTGCCGCGAGGTCCTCGATCGCGTCGACTCCGCCGCGCTCGGCGTGATCTACGACCCGGTGTCGCTCCTGCACCCCACCGTGGCCACGCAGTCGGCCGACGTCGTGGCCCGCATGCTCGAGCTCAACGGCGACGCGATCCGCGTGCTTCACTCCAAGGACTACGAGGTCGTGGATAACGAGGACTCGGACGGCTGGTGCGACGGCTCCGGCAGTCGCCTTGTGTGCCACGGCGCCGGCGAGACGGGTGCCTTCGACTTCGCGCCTCTTGCCGACTGGGCACGCGCGACGCGCCCCGGCATCGATTGCGTCATCGAGAACTCGACGCCCGCCACGAACGTTGCCTGCCGCGACTACCTGCTTGGACTTTAAGCAGAGACTTTATAGGCAAAGAGAAAGGACCTGTGCGTTTTGAAACCCCTGCTCGTTACCAAGTACGAAGAGGAATCCATCGACTGGGGCCACACGGCGCTTCGCTACGCGATCTACGTTGTGGGACTCTTCTGTATCTCGACGGGCACGGTGCTTCAGACCGCGTCCGGCCTGGGTGTAGCGTCGCTCACCTGCTTCGCGACTTTTGCCGCCCGCGCTACGGGGACTACGCTCGGTTTCATGATCGCGCTGACCTATGCGATCTACATTGGCTGCCAGGCGCTTATTCTGCGCCGTCGCTTCCAGGCCAGGATCCTGCTCGAGATGGTCTTTGCTTTCTCGATGGGCTACCTGGTGGATCTGATTGCGTCGTTTATCACTGTGAGTCCGCAGGGTATCGTGGCACAGGTCGTATGCATGTGCTGCGCGCTGGTCATCACCGCGTTCGGGGCGTCCCTCATGGTTGACATGGAGATCGTCCCGAACGCGCCCGACGGCCTCGTGCAGGTCGCGAGCGAGGCCTTGGGCACGACGTTCGGCAACGTGAAGGTCGTCTTTGACGTGAGTCACGTGGCGGCGTCCATCATCGGGTCGCTGCTGCTCTTTGGCGACATTTCTGGCTTCGGCCTCACGACCATCGTGTCCGCGCTGTTCCTCGGGCGGATTATCAACGTGATTATGGGGACCGTGGGGGAGCGCGCTCAGGCGGCGGTCTGGGCGTAGCGCGCGGAGACGGCGTTTCGAGTGGTGGGCTTCGCACGTTAAAGCGGCGCTTGGGCGCCTAAATCGAAGGATTTCGCCGTTTGCGTCACACTTTTTCGGGATTCTGCGTGGTCTGAACGGGATTTTGGCGCCCTGAGCGCGGTTTGCGGCCGTGCTCAGGGCGTCTTGTTTTACGTTTGCCCAGTTGATGCATCAAACCTTATGCATAAATGCTTAAATAAAGCACGCAGAACCTCGAAATTATGATCAGGCTGTGGCCCGGCGGGCGCTAT
>CAVIBB010000042.1:0-14749 GCA_963640745.1 Paludibacteraceae bacterium | reverse complement strand
CCGCGTCGTCCATTTGGGCTGTCGGCACAACGCTTGCCCGCTCACGGGAAAAAACGCCCCGCCGCGCGTTTTGTTAATCGTTCACCTTACATTCCGCAACATTCTCGGGGTACACTGGCAAAACGACTGTGGAGGTTTGTGCGTTTGCACAGCGGGTCCTGCCCGGCAAGCGACGGCCGCACCCAGTAGACGACCTGGGGCCATGGGGGTGCCCAGGTGTTTATTAAAGGAGAGGATATGGGACGTAAGTTCAAATCCATGGACGGCAACGAGGCGGCCGCGCACGTATCGTACGCGTTCACCGAGGTCGCGGGCATCTACCCGATCACGCCGTCCAGCCCGATGGCCGACCACGTCGACCAGTGGGCCGCCCAGGGCCGCAAGAACATCTTCGGCACGCCCGTTAACGTCGTCGAGATGGAGTCCGAGGCAGGCGCCTCCGGCACCGTCCACGGCTCGCTGGGCGCCGGCGCGCTGACCACCACGTACACGGCTTCTCAGGGCCTGCTCCTGATGATCCCGAACATGTACAAGATCGCGGGCGAGGGCCTGCCGGGCGTCTTCCACGTCTCGGCCCGTACCGTCGCCTCCCACGCGCTGAACATCTTCGGCGACCACTCCGACGTCATGGCCTGCCGCCAGACCGGCTTCGCCATGCTCGCCGAGGGCAACGTCCAGGAGGTCATGGACCTCTCGCCCGTCGCCCACCTCGCCGCCATCTCCGGCAAGGTCCCCTTCGTCAACTTCTTCGACGGCTTCCGCACCTCTCACGAGATCCAGAAGGTCGCCGTCTGGGACTACGAGGACCTCAAGGACATGTGCGACATGGACGCCGTCCAGGCGTTCCGCGACCACGCCCTGAACCCGGAGCACCCGCACGCCCGCGGCTCCCACGAGAACGGCGACATCTTCTTCCAGCACCGTGAGGCCTGCAACACCGCCTACAACGAGCTGCCCGCCGTCGTCGAGTCCTACATGGGCAAGATCAACGAGAAGCTCGGCACCGACTACGGCCTGTTCAACTACTACGGCGCCCCCGACGCCGACCGCGTCGTCGTCTGCATGGGCTCCTTCTGCGACGTCCTCGAGGAGGTCATCGACTACCTCAACGCCCACGGCGAGAAGGTCGGCCTCGTCAAGGTCCGCCTGTTCCGTCCCTTCTCCATCAAGCACTTCGTCGACGTGCTGCCCGAGACGGTCGAGAAGATCGCCGTCATGGACCGCACCAAGGAGCCCGGCTCCATCGGCGAGCCCCTCTACCAGGACGTCGTTACCGCCCTGTACGAGTCCGGCAAGACCGGCATCAAGGTCGTCGGCGGCCGCTACGGCCTCGGCTCCAAGGACACCCCGCCCTCGTCCGCGTTCGCGGTCTTCGAGGAGCTCAAGGCCGACGAGCCCAAGCGCGAGTTCACCATCGGCATCGTCGACGACGTGACCAACCTCAGCCTCCCCGAGGCCGAGGAGACCCCGAACACCGCCGCCCCCGGCACCATCGAGTGCAAGTTCTGGGGCCTCGGCGGCGACGGCACGGTCGGCGCGAACAAGAACTCCATCAAGATCATCGGCGACCACACCGACAAGTACGTCCAGGCCTACTTCCAGTACGACTCCAAGAAGACCGGCGGCGTCACCGTCTCTCACCTGCGCTTTGGTGACTCCCCGATCCGCTCGCCGTACTACGTGACCAAGGCCGACTTCGTCGCCTGCCACAACCCGAGCTACATCATCAAGGGCTTCAAGATGGTCCGCGACGTCAAGCCCGGCGGCACCTTCCTGGTCAACTGCCAGTGGTCCGACGAGGAGTTCGCTTCTCACATGCCGGCCGTTGCCAAGCGCTACATCGCCAAGAACAACGTGACCGTCTACCTCATCGACGCCATCGACCTGGCCGCCAAGGTCGGCATGGGCAAGCGCACCAACACCGTGCTCCAGTCCGCCTTCTTTGCCCTGGCCAAGGTCCTGCCCGCCGAGGAGGCCCTCCAGTACATGAAGGACGCGGCCACCAAGTCCTACATGAAGAAGGGCCAGGCCATCGTCGACGCCAACCACAAGGCCATCGACGCTGGCGCCACCGCCTTCCGCAAGTTCGAGGTTCCCGCCGACTGGGCGACCGCCGAGGACGCGCCGGCCAAGCTCTCCCTCGAGGGCCGCGCCGCCATCGTCGAGCAGGTCAAGAACCTCCTCGGCCCGATCAACCGTATGGACGGCGACTCGCTGCCCGTCTCCGCCTTCAAGGGCATCGAGGACGGCCAGTGGGAGCTCGGCGCCTCCGCCTACGAGAAGCGCGGCGTCGCCGTCAGCGTTCCCAAGTGGGACGAGACCAAGTGCATCCAGTGCAACTCCTGCGCCTTCGTGTGCCCGCACGCCACGATCCGCCCGTTCGTCCTCACCGACGAGGAGGTCGCTGCCGCGCCGGAGAACCTGCGCACCATCGACGCCATGGGTCCCAAGGTCAAGGGCATGAAGTACACCCTGGCCGTGAGCCCGCTCGACTGCATGGGCTGTACCGTCTGCGTCACCGCCTGCCCCAAGGGCGCCCTCACCATGGTCCCGCAGGAGGAGGAGCTCGCCGAGCAGCAGGTCTTCGACTACTGCGTCGCCAAGGTCGCCGAGAAGCCCGAGGCCATCGCCGCCAACACCAAGGGCTCCCAGTTCAAGCAGCCGCTGCTTGAGTTCTCCGGCTCCTGCGCCGGCTGCGCCGAGACCAGCTACGCGCGCCTCGTCACGCAGGTCGCCGGCGACCGCATGTTCATCTCCAACGCCACCGGCTGCTCCTCCATCTGGGGCAACCCGGCCGCGACCTCGCCCTACACGGTCAACGCCGAGGGCCACGGTCCCGCGTGGAACAACTCCCTGTTCGAGGACAACGCCGAGCACGGCCTGGGCTTCCAGGTCGGCTACGAGGCCGTCCAGAACAAGCTCGTCGCTGCCGTCCAGGAGATGATGGCTTCCGACAAGGCCTCCGAGGGCTTCAAGGCCGCCGCTCAGGCCTGGATCGACTCCCGCAACGACGTCGAGGGCTCCAAGGCCGCTGCCTCCGCGCTTATCCCCGAGCTCGAGGCCGCTGCTTCCGAGGGCTGCCCGGTCGCCCCGACCGTCCTCGCCGACAAGGCGTACCTCACCAAGAAGTCCTTCTGGATCTTCGGCGGCGACGGCTGGGCCTACGACATCGGCTTCGGTGGCCTGGACCACGTCCTTGCCTCCAACCGCAACGTCAACGTCTTCGTCTTTGACACCGAGGTCTACTCCAACACCGGTGGCCAGGCCTCCAAGGCGTCCAACCTCGGCCAGGTCGCGCAGTTCGCTGCCGCCGGCAAGGTGACCAAGAAGAAGACCCTCGCCGAGATTGCCATGACCTACGGCTACGTCTACGTCGCGCAGGTCGCCATGGGCGCCAACCCCGCCCAGACGCTGAAGGCCATCCAGGAGGCCGAGGCCTACGACGGCCCGTCCCTGATCATCGGCTACAGCCCCTGCGAGATGCACTCCATCAAGGGCGGCATGAAGAACTGCCAGCTCGAGATGAAGCGCGCGGTCGAGTGCGGTTACTGGAACCTCTACCGCTACAACCCGACCGCCCCGGCCGGCAAGAAGTTCTCCCTCGACTCCAAGGAGCCGGCGGGCGGCTACCAGGAGTTCCTCATGAACGAGGCACGCTACAGCCGCCTCACGCGCGAGTTCCCCGAGCGCGCGCAGGAGCTCTTCCAGGCCAACGAGGAGGCCGCGATGGCTCGCTACCAGCACCTCCTCAAGCTCAAGGCCATGTACGCCGACGCGTAATGCTCGCCGCGTAACCGCCTGAGTCAGCGGCAATGCAGAGGCGCCCGTCACCGTTTGGTGGCGGACGCCTTCTTTGTGCGGTGTCGATTGTCGCCGCGGGCTTCGCTGCCGCTGCCGACCGTCGCTAGTGCCCGCGGACGATGCGCAGCGCCACGTCGTGGGCCGCCGTCTCGTACGCGTCGTCGAGCGCCGGCAGCTCGCAGCGGATTCCGCGTCGCTCGAGCGCGTGGCGAATCAGCCAGTCCGTGACCTGCGGGTTCTTGGGCAGGATCGGCCCGTGGAAATACGTGCCCACCACGCCGTTGTGCAGCACGCCCTCGCCGACGGCGAACTCGTTGTTGCCCGTGCCGGCCACGAGCGGCGTGCCCAGCGGCGTCTCGTCCTCGTCCAGGTACGTGCGGCCGCCGTGGTTCTCGAAGCCGACGATGGGCGCCGACGCCACGGGCGAGTCGATGGCCACGTTGTGGATGAGGCGCCCCTCGCCGCTGCGGGTCTCGGCGCCGATGACGCCCAGCCCCTCGACCTTGACGTCGCCCATCATGTAGAAGCGTCCGAGCAGCTGGTAGCCGCCGCAGATGGCAAGAAGCGCGCCGCCGGACTCCACGTACGCGGCCACCTTCTCCTTTTGGGCCAGGAGCTCGCGGCACACGGCGAGCTGGTCGCGGTCCGCGCCGCCGCCGAGCAGCACCACATCGGCGTCCGAAAGGTCGAGCTCCTCGCCCATGCGGACCTGGTCGACGACCGCGGGAATGCCGCGCCACGCGCAGCGCTGCCGCAGCGAGGCGATGTTGCCGCCATCGCCGTACAGGTTCAGGGCGTCGGGGTAGAGGTGGACGATCCTCAGCGGGCGGTCGAGCTTCTCGGCAAGTCCGGCGTCGGCAACGCAGCCCAGGTCAATGCGGGCGTTGCCCCTCAGCACGTGCCCCGTGCCAACGAGCCGCTCGGTTCCGTCGAGGCGCTTGAGGTCGGCCGTCACGGTGGGGAAGACGGTGTAGTTGGCAACGGAGTGCAGCTCGTGGGAGTCGTCCGCGCCGAAGCACCCGCGCACGGCGTCCTCGATCCCGTCGATGAGCCGCGCGTCGATGCCCGCGTACTTAAGGCGCACCTGCAGGTCGTTCTTTCGCGTGCCGCCGACAAAGACGCGCTCGATGTCCAGGTCGCAGAGCTTCTCGAAGTCCACGTCCCAGATCCAGCTGATGTCGTGCCCGTCGGCGTCGTTGTCGTTGAGGAAGAACGCCATGAGGTGGCTGTCGGCGGCCTTGACCTCGCTGATCATGCGGTCGAAGCCCGCGGGGTTCTTTGCCAGGTTGCTCACCACGTCGCGTCCCAGGACGTGGAAGGTGCGCATGCGCCCGCCCGCCGGCTCGTAAGAAGCGATGGTCTGGTCGAGCTCCTCGGTCCCGGCGCCCGCGAATTCCAGCGCCGCGGCCACGGCAGTCACGTTGAACACCATGTACAGGCCGTTGTAGCGCGTCTTTATGTGGCGAGAGAAGCCGTCCGGCCCGCAGACGTCCCACGAATAGCCGCCGCCCTTGCCGCACTCGAGCTCGACGTTGCGCGCCGAGAACCCGAGCGCCGGGCGCTCCCAGCCGCACTTGGGGCAGCGATATTTGCCGAGCTGCCCGTAGTGAACGTACTCGTAATCCAGCGGCGCGTTGCACTTCGCGCAGAACCGCGAGTCGCTGATGCGGTCGGCCTCGAGGCCGGTCGGCTCATCAATTCCGAAACCGATGCAGCGGTTAGGCACGCGATCCGCGATGGCGGCGCACAGCGGGTCGTCGGCGTTGTATATAAGCGTCGTGTCCGGCGACTGCTCGAGCGCCTGCGCGATGACGTCCTGCGTGTGGTCGATCTCGCCGTAGCGGTCGAGCTGGTCGCGGAAGAGGTTGAGAAGGACGAGCGCGGTGGGCTTGAGCTGCGGCAACACGCGGACGGTGTAGAGCTCGTCGCACTCGAAGGCGCCGAAGCGCTTCTTGCCGCCGCGCGTGCCGCCGGCACCCTTGCCGCCCCGCGAGCCCTTGCGCCCAGCCACCATGGCCGCCGCGATGCCCGTCTGCATGTTGTTTCCCGCGCGGTTGCACACCACGTCGTAGCCGGCCGCGGCCAGCCCGTCGGCAATAAGCCCGTTGGTGGTCGTCTTTCCGTTGGTACCCGTCACGACGATGGACCCGTCGAGCCGCCCGGCCAGGCCGGCGATGATCTGCGGGTCGAGCTTGAGCGCCAGCGCGCCCGGCACGTTTCCTCCGCCGCGCTTGAGCACGTTCGTGAGCCCCCAGTGGGCAACGTCCGCGGCAACGCAGGCAAGCCCCGTCTTCACGCTCATGAGCGCCCCTTTCCCCATGCCGGGCCGCCGCGCCCCCCGCGCGCCCGCCGGCACAAAAATGTTGCGATTCGCTAACTCGAAACTAAACCGAGGTAGGACGCTCGCCGCGCCCGTACAAACTGGGGGTAATATTAACACTGAGGCCCGAGGCCCCTTAGCCGGTCGCCTTGGCCCCACAGCACTTGCAACCATCGTTTTAGATTGGCCACGGGCACCTGCGTGAATCCGCTTATCGTCATACCTTCTTACTGGACCGAGGGCGAGCAGCCCGGCTGCGCCGACGAGCTCGGCGAGCGCGGCGCCTACGACTACGCCACACCCATAAATAAGCCCCTGCCCGAGCTCGAGACCTGCCTCTCGTCGCTCGAGCAGGTCCGCGGCGTTCTGCGCGTCGCCGTGCTGGTCGTCGCGCCCAAGGAGTGCTACGACGCCGCGCGCGCCCGCGTCAACAGCGTTTGCCGCGCCCACCCCAACCTGAACCCGCTGGTCGTGGGCCGCGAGGAGGGCGAGCGCATCATCGCCGCCGTGAGCAAGACCGTCCCCGTCTCCAACGGCGAGGTCGCGTCCCTGCGCGGCTACGGTGCCATCAAGAACCTCGGCCTCGCGGTGGCGAGCGTCTTCGGCCACGACGTGGTGGTCTACCTCTACGACGACGAGCTCGTGCTCAGCCCCGACTTCCTTACCGACGCGGTCTTCGGCCTGGGCGCCTACACGCGCCAGGACCTCAAGATCCTGGCCAAGTCGGGCTTCTTCATCGACGAGAACGACTCACCCTACGCCAAGACCTCAAAGAGCTGGACCGAGAAGGAATGGACCAAGACGTCCCAGTTCAACAAGGTCATGGAGCGCGCGCAGAAGGCCAAGAACCGCATCACCCGTTCCAACCACATGTGCGGCGGCTGCTGCGCCATCCATGCCGAGGCGTTTACCCGCGTGCCGTTCGATCCCTACATTACCCGCGGCGACGACCTCGACTACGTGCTTAACCTCCGCAGCCACGGCATCGACGCCTGGTTCGACAACCAGTGGTGTGTGCGCCTGGTGCCGCCCGAGGAGAAGGCCTCGAGCGCGTCCGTCTTTATGCAGAACGTCTACCGCTGGCTCTACGAGTACCGCAAGCTCGACGTGCTCAACTCCCGCCGCGACCTTCGTACCATCACGCCCGAGTCGCTCATGCCCTACCCGGCGCCGTGGCTTTCGGCGGGCGTCGAGAAGCGCATCCTGCACACGGCCCTGCGCCGCCTCATTGCCGGGCCGAACCGGCTCGACTACCTGCGGATCATTACCAAGGGCCGCCGCGACGCCGACCAGTTCGCGCGCGAGAACGCCTCGCGTTACCTGAGCTTCTCGATGGCGTGGCCGGGGGTCATCGCCTCCATTTGGGACGATCGCTTCCTGCAGGCCGCCATCCTGCGCACCGGCGAGGTCTGCGGTCGCGCCGCCCTACCGGCCAAGCCCGCCGGCGATTCCGTGCCGCTCTCGGGCATCGCGCTCAAGGTTGCGGACTTCGGGGAAGAGGGGCTCGGCTCGACGGGGCCCGCGGCGCCCGTCGCGGCTGCCGTGCCTGTGGCCGACGCCGTGCCGGCGGCCCCCGTTGCCGTGCCGGCGGCCCCCGTCGCCGCGGTCGACCTCGGCTCGACGGGGCCGTCCGCGCCCGTAGCCGACGTCGCGCCCGCCGCGGCCGACGTTGCGCCAGCCGCGCCCGCCGCGCCCGCGGAGGCGACGCGATGATCCGTAACAAAAACGCAGCGCTCTCGCTGCGCCGCGCCGACGCCATCCTGGGCGCCATCGGCGCCGCGACGCTCGTGCTTCTTGCCTTGGGAATCGTGTGGGGGAGCGCCGCCGTGAGCCTCGTGGCCGGCGCCCTCATGGCCGGCGTCATCGTGGTCGCCGGCTCCGTCAACCTCGTGCCCGACGACACGCGCTCGCAGGCCACCGAGCGCACCCTGCGCGTGGCCACGAACACCCTCGAGTACCTGCACGGCGGCCTCACGCCCGAGAACGCGCAGGCCATCTGCGCGCTTCTTCTTCCCGAGACGAACGCCGCCGGCGTGGCCATCACCGACGCCGAGCGCGTCCTTGCCTACGAGGGGAGCTTCGGCGTGGCCTACACGCCCGGCTCCGAGAACTCCCGCCCCACCCGTGAGGTCCTCCGCAGCAAGCGCACCGAGACGTTTTACGCCATGGACCAGGACATGCAGGAGCCGCGCCGCCTTACCACGGGCGCGCGCTCGGACGGGGGCTCGTTCGGCGTCGTCGTGCCGCTGATCGTCCAGGACAAGGCCGTGGGCACGATCAAGCTTTACTACACGCGCGACCGCGACATGGACCGCACCCAGCTGGCCATCGCGCGCGGCCTGGGCATGCTCCTCTCCACGCAGCTTTCGGCCTACGAGCTGGACGCGCAGGCCGAGCTCACGGCACGCGCCGAGGTCAAGGCGCTCCAGGCGCAGATCAACCCGCACTTCCTCTTCAACACGCTGAACACCATCGCGAGCCTGTGCCGCACCGACCCGATGCGCGCCCGCAACCTGCTGCGCGAGTTCTCCATGTTTTATCGCCACACGCTCGAGAGCTCCGAGAGCGGACTCATCCCGCTTGGGCGCGAGCTCGAGCAGACGCGCCGCTACCTGCTCATCGAGAAGGCCCGCTTCGGCGAGGACCGCATCGTCGAGGAGGAGCACATCGCGCCCGCGGTCGAGCGGCTCTCGGTGCCGTCCTTCGTCGTGCAGCCCATCGTCGAGAACGCCGTGCGCCACGCTATGCGCGACGACGAGCCGCTCACCATCGACGTGCACGCCACCACGGACGGCGACGACGTGCTTATTGCCGTCACGGACGACGGCCTCGGCATGACCGAGGAGGCCGCGGCGCGCCTGCTCGGCTCCGACGACGCGGCGGCAGAGCCCGCGCCGTTGGGCAGCGGGCGCAAGCGCGGCGCGGGCATGGCGCTCAAGAACGTGATGGAGCGACTTCAGCGCTTCTACGGCCCCGGCTCCGGCGTCGAGATCGTCTCGAAGCCCGGCGAGGGAACGTGCGTCACGCTGCGGCTCGGCGGGGCGGCAAAAGAGCTTGCCCAAAACAGCGACGAAGAATAACATTTAAACGTTTTGGTGCCCCGTTTAGGTGGCCGAGGAAAGCAAGGAGTTACTGCATGCGCGCGATGATCGTTGACGACGAGGCCCCCGCCCGCTCTGAGCTCAGGTTCATTCTTGAGGAGACCGGCCGCATCGAGGCCATTACCGAGGCGTCGAGCGCCCGCGAGGCGGTCGAGAAGCTCATGGAGTCCAAGGCGGACGTGATGTTCCTCGACATCTCGATGCCCAAGACCAGCGGTATGCAGCTCGCCGAGGCGCTCCACAAGCTCAAGAACCCGCCCGCGATCGTCTTTGTGACCGCGTACAGCGAGTACGCGCTCGAGGCGTTCGACGTGGACGCGGTCGACTACCTCATGAAGCCCGTCGATTCCGACCGCCTCCTGCTCGCGCTCGACAAGGTCGAGGCCCGCTCGGGCAAGTCCGAGCCGATCACGACCCAGAGCCATTCTTCCGTGGAGCGCATCCCGGTGGTCAAGAGCGGCCGCAAGGTGCTCGTGCCCATCGACCAGATCCGCTACATCGAGGCCAAGGACGACTACTCCTGCATCTACACGGACAACGATCGCTTCCTCTCTACCATCAGCCTCGCCAAGCTCGAGGAGAAGCTCGCGCCGCACGGGTTCTTCCGCGTGCACCGCGGCTACATCGTTAACCTGGAGTTCGTTGAGGACGTCGAGGTCATTTCTTCCGGCATCCTGCAGCTGGGCATCAACGGCATTGAGGGCAAGAAGATCTCCGTGTCCCGTCGCCGCGTCGTCGCGCTCAAGCGCGCGCTCGGGCTTTAGCGGGGGAGTGCGGACTTGGCGACCACGCGCTACGACATCATTTCCGATACGCACGGGCACCTCTCGCCGGAGCTGCTCGAGAGCCTTAAGGGTGCCGACGTTATCGTTCATGCGGGCGACTGCTGCTCGCTTTCCGACTTTAATCGCCTCGAGATGATCGCGCCTGTGCAGATGTGCCTCGGCAACAACGACTGGTCCGGCGACTACGGCCCGACGGTAAAGAAGCGCAAGATCTTCTTTGGCAGTGGCTTGCGCTGGCAGGTCGTGCACTACCGTGAGCACCTCAACCTGCTCAAGTGCGACGTCGCTATCTGCGGCCACACCCACTTTCCGTTTGTCACGCGCGACGAGTGGACCGGCGTGCTGGTCATGAACCCCGGCAGCCCCACCTACCCGCGCCGCTCCGAGCCCTCCATGGGCCGCATCATCTGCGACGAGGACTCAGGGAAGGTGCTTTCGGCCGAGATCATCACGCTGTAGCTTTCAGTCTGGGGTGGATCGCGCAGGTCGCGCGCCAAAAAGAAAAACCCGCGCATTGGTGGCTGTGGACTGCCTCCAATGCGCGGGTTTCTGTTACTTGCCCTTCTCGGCCGGCTCCGCTTCCTCGGCCATGAACGCCGGCGCAATCACGCGTGTGTAGAACGCGAGCCATATGAGGCTCACGCAGAAGCCTGCCACGACGTCGCTCGCGTAGTGAACGCCCAGGTAGATGCGGCTTACGCCTACCATCACGATGACGAGTGAGAGCAGCACGGACCACACGCGG
This sequence comes from Paludibacteraceae bacterium, assembly GCA_963640745.1. Taxonomy (GTDB): domain Bacteria; phylum Actinomycetota; class Coriobacteriia; order Coriobacteriales; family Atopobiaceae; genus Paratractidigestivibacter. The sequence goes on along the minus strand of CAVIBB010000042.1, from coordinate 3,997 downwards.
GCCATCGCGCGGTCCTTCTCGTAGGTCCAGACCACCCACACGAGCAGGCCGAAGAACGCCATCGAGATCATGGAGTGGCCGGAGGGGAAGCTGTAGCCCGTCTCGGCGATGAGGCGGGAACCGTCCGGGCGCGGGCGCTGGATAATGGCCTTGAGCAGCTGGTTCAGCGCGAGCGCGCACACGAGGTTCAGCGCGACGCAGCGACCCGGGGCGCGCCCCGGCGCGAAGGCGGTGACGATGAGCGTCATCACGAGCAGGACCGGGATGTCGAGCAGGCCGGTGAAGCCCTGCATGATCGAGGTCATGGGCTCGGCGCGCAGGCGTTCGACAAAGAGCGCGTAGGCGAAGGAATCGAGCTTCATGATCTCGCCCTCGCCGACCTCGCCGAGCAGATAGATAAAGATGGTGGCCGCGATGAGCACGACGATGAGGCGGGCGTTCTCGCGCGCGAGCTGGGCAACGGCGTGTCCGAGTCGCGCGCAGCGCTGCTTAGGGTCGCTCAAGTGCTCCTCCTTAAAATAGGCTGACATACTTAAAAGACAATATCATCCCTCGGTAAGCCCACCGTAAGGCGCCGCCGCTCCCAAGGAGGCCTGTAGCGCCCGAATCGGGCCGCTTCGGGGCCGCTTCGGCGGCCATGCCCGACTTATCCCACTTTAAAATTGCGTTCGCCGAGTAGCCGATGGATTGGCCGCCACGTTTGCCCAGGTAGACGAGTTGCTCGATTTGCGGCTACTCGGCCATTCCAGTTTTAAAGTGGGATAAGTCGGGCATGACCTCTCGCGGCCCGCGTTTGCTCGGCCTCAAGGTGCTGCCCGGCGCTTTATCACGGGGTTTTCGAGCAAACCGCCTGCTCGTGCACAAAGAAGCTTGAGGTGGCGGGGTGGATTCGGACCGTATCCAGGCGTCCGTTGCGCTTTGCGTTGGACGAGGCGGGCGTGAGCCTGCTGGAAGGCGGGGAGTCGTTTCTTGCCTAAGGTGCGTCGCGTCCGATTTAGACGGTTGCGGCGGCAAAGTCTGACTTTTCGCACTTTAAAATCGCTTTTGCCGAGTAGCCGGATGCCGGGCAAGTCGTTTACCTGGGAAAATGCGCCCTTCGAATAGCCGGCTACTTGGACAGCCGAAATTTAAAGTGCGAAAAGTCAGACTTTGCTTCGTAAGGCAGCACGACAACATCGAAAATGGCTCCGTGGCCCGCGCTGACCCGGCCGCGACGCGCCGCCCGGCGCCCCGCGGCACAAAAACGGGCGGCGAGAGGTGTTCCTCTCGCCGCCCGTTCAACCAACTGGCCCCAGCGCGCCTTAGATGTGTGCGCGAATCTCCGCGATAAGCGACGCCTTGGGCATCGAGCCCACCATGCGGTGCACGACCTTGCCGTCCTTGAACACCATGAGCGTGGGGATGGACACGATCTTGTTCTGCATGGCGTAGTCGTAGTTGTCGTCAACGTTCATCTTGTAGACGTCGAGCTCGGAGGCCATCTCGTCGGCAACCTCCTCGACGACGGGGCCGAGCGCGCGGCACGGCCCGCACCACGGCGCCCAAAAATCAACGAGCACGGCTTTCTTCGCGTCGGAAAGAACCTGCTCGAGTTCCTCGGCCTCGATCTGTTTGACTGCCATGCGTCCTCCTTGAACCAAATAGCCGGGCGCCCGCGCCCGCAAGTCTGAGTTTTCTCGGGGTTATACCCGTTCTACACTATCCTGTGACCAAACAAGTAGGAAGAGGGGCCCATGCCGACCACCGCCGACGACCGCCGCGAGGCGTGCGTAGAGAAGACCACCGTCGAGCTCGACAGCCTCGCGCAGCGCGGGGTGCGCGCCGGGGGCAACGCCTTCTCGCCGATCCTCGTGTGCAAGGGCGAGCTCACGGCCGAGGAGGCCGCCGGCGCGGAGCCGTTCTCGGGCGCGGACGGGACGGCCCTCAAGGCCTCGCTCAAGGCCCTCGGCTACGCGCCCGAGCACTGGGCATGGCTCCTGACCTGCGACAATACGGGCGCCGCGCCCCTAGTGCCCGCACTCTTTCGTGAGGCGGTCTGCGCGCTCGACCCCGTCACGCTCGTGTGCTGCGATGACGCCGCGGCAGCCGCGGTGCGCGAGGCCTACGCCGACGACCTCACCATCATCGAGGACTTCAGCGAGGCCATGCTCGAGCCCGGTTACGTGGTTCCCGTCTGCGGCATCCGCATGCTCAACCTGGGCGGGTTCGCCGCCGCGCTCACCGACCCCCGCGCCAAGCAGCAGATGTGGGCGCGCCTCAAGCGCGTGGCGCCTCTCGCCGAGCCGTACTAGGCAAGAAGCCTCGGCGGCAACGGCGCCCCGCGGGCCCGCGCTGCCCGGCCGCCTCGCCCACGCCCGGCGTGCCCACGAACCCCGTCTCTCCCGCCGAACATGCCAACGTTTCGCGCCCCGCGCCGCCGCTGGGGCGTAGAATAGTGCCGTCCGTGGATTTTTTCTCCCAAGGAGGACCCGCACATGGCAAACATCGCCGCTCCCATCGACGCGACCCAGACCCCCGAGTGGAAGGCCCTCGCCGACCACGCCGCCGAGCTCAAGGCCGGCTTCACCCTGAAGGAGGCTTTCGCGTCCGACCCGGAGCGCGTGGCCAAGCTCTCGTTCGACATGGACGACCTGCACTTCGATCTTTCCAAGAACCTCGTCACCGACAAGACCGTCGAGCTTCTGGCCGACCTCGCGCGCGCCGTCAAGCTCGAGGAGCGCCGCGACGCCATGTACGCCGGCGAGCACATCAACACCACCGAGGACCGTGCCGTCCTCCACACCGCGCTGCGCCGCCCGGCCTCCGACAAGGGCAAGTTCGTCGTCGACGGCCAGGACACCGTGGCCGACGTCCACGAGGTCCTCGACCGCATGTACGACTTTGCCGAGCGCGTCCGCTCCGGCGAGTGGAAGGGCGTCTCCGGCAAGAAGATCGAGCACCTCGTCTCCATCGGCATCGGCGGCTCCGACCTCGGTCCGGTCATGGTCTACGAGGCCCTCAAGCCCTACGCCGACGCCGGCATCGACTGCCGCTACATCTCCAACATCGACCCCAACGACGCTGCCGAGAAGCTCCGCGGCCTCGACCCGGAGACCACCCTCGTCATCATCGTCTCCAAGACCTTCACCACGCTCGAGACCCTGACCAACGCCCGCGAGGTCAAGACCTGGATGCTCGAGCAGCTCCAGGCTGCCGGCGCCATCGACGGCTCCGACGAGCAGGCCGCCGACGCCATCAAGAAGCACTTCGTGGCCGTCTCCACCAACCTCGAGCTCGTCGCCGAGTTCGGCATCGACCCCGCCAACGCCTTCGGCTTCTGGAACTGGGTCGGCGGCCGCTACTCCGTCGACTCCGCCGTGGGCCTCTCGCTCATCGTCGTCTTCGGCCCGGCGCGCTTCCAGGAGTTCCTCGAGGGCTTCCACGACCTCGACGTCTACTTCCAGGAGACCCCGCTCGAGCAGAACGTCGTCGCCCTCATGGGCCTGCTCAACGTTTGGTACGTCAACTTCTACGGCCTCGGCTCCCACGCCGTCCTGCCGTACAACCAGTACCTGCACCGCTTCCCGGCCTACCTGCAGCAGCTCACCATGGAGTCCAACGGCAAGTCGACCCGCTGGGACGGCACGCCCGTGACCTGCGGCACCGGCGAGGTCTTCTGGGGCGAGCCGGGCACCAACGGCCAGCACGCCTTCTACCAGCTCATTCACCAGGGCACCCGCGCCATCCCGGCCGACTTCATCGCCTTCGCCAACACCGCGAACCCCTTCAAGGACGGCGACCAGGACGTCCACGAGCTCTTCCTCGGCAACTTCCTGGCCCAGACCAAGGCGCTCGCCTTCGGCAAGACGGCCGACGAGGTCCGCGCCGAGGGCACGCCCGAGGAGATCGTGCCGGCGCGCTGCTTCGAGGGCAACCGTCCGACCACCTCGATCTTCGGCGACACGCTGACCCCGTACTCGCTCGGCGAGCTCATCGCCCTCTACGAGCACATCACCTT
>CAVIBB010000041.1:10889-14860 GCA_963640745.1 Paludibacteraceae bacterium | reverse complement strand
CGGTCAAGCAACTCGTAGTAAGCCAGGGTCTCGGCGCGGTAGCCCGGCCTACCCGTGCGTTGGTCGCCAGCTTCCCACAGGTCACGGTTGTTGTCCCACTTGATGTAATCGACCTCATGCTCGGAGAGGAAACGCTCCATCTGCCCATACACGTGGTCGAAGCATTCGGGTATCGCAAGGTTAAGCCCCTGTTGGTTTCGCTGCTCCGCGGGACGATGGTCAAGCGGCGAGAGAATCCACTCGGGGTGGTCTCGCGCAACCTCGGAGTCGGTGTTTGCGCACTCAGGCTCGAACCAGATGCCGAACTGCATACCAAGACCATGTACATGCGATATGAGCCGGTCGATGCCATCGGGCCACACCTCCTCGGAGACCCACCAGTCCCCGAGACCGCTATCGTCATAGCGTCGCGTAGAGAACCAGCCGTCATCGACAACGAACCGCTCGACACCCACGCCCGCCGCAACATCAGCGAGTTCGGTGAGCTTCTCCTCGCTCATACGGAAACCGACAGCCTCCCATGTGTTGATGGTCACGGGACGGTCGGTAGTCGGATGAGAAGAAAGAGACCGGACATGGGAGTGAAAACGAGCGGCAGCCTGGTCGAGCCCCTCGCCACAAGTCCCGTAGACCCAAGGCGTGCGGTACGACTCGCCGCGCGCCAACCTTACCTCACCGTCGAAAAGGTACTCCCCGCCGCGCGCAAAGCGCTCGCACATACTCGTCATCTCGACCTGCGTGCGGGTGTTTCCGCTCCAGGCCACATGGATAAGGTGTACGCCTCCGTGCGCCCAATCGGCGCCGTGCGCGCAGACACCGTGGACGGGACTCGAATCGACGCCGCGGCAATTCCTCACGCGACGGGCATGGATACCCTGCGAAAGCGGGTGGCGGCGCTCCTGATGCTCAATCCCCCAGCCGCCCACCTGCTCATACACATCGTCCTCGCCAAAAGGCAGCGGAAGGCAAACGCTCATGGCGCGGACGCCGTAAACGCGCTCCGAAAGGTTTCTCACCGTGGCGCGGGCCTTAACAAGCCCCGATGGCTCGACGGAAAGCTCGCCGGCAAGCTCAAGCGAACCGGAGACATCTACCGAAGAAAAGGTAAGCGAACTCGGCCCGACTAAAGACTCGAAGGCGTCGAAGAGCGGGCTGAAGAGCTCCCCCTCATAGGACCCGTCGAGACCCGGCTCCTCGTTCCACTCGCGATGGCAACACAACGGAACAAGGGGTATGGAACGGTATCCGGCCGCGGGTAGTACCGCAGCTTCGCCCTCACTCAAGCCCAAGCTCGACCCCCAGTAGGCAACAGCCGGCCCCTCGCGTTCGTAGACGTACACGACGACGTCAACCCCACCGGCGGAAAGGACGACGACGCGCGGCGCTTCCGTACCCATGAGAAGGCTCCTTTCTTGCCGGCCGGGCCAAGCGACCGCGGCCGGCTCATCGACTAATGAAAAAAGGCCAGGCCCATATGAAAGGCCTGGCCAGCACACGCGAACTTTGTTTCGCCAGGCTACTTATCCTCAGAAAGAAGCCCCATACCTCGCTCGATCTTCTTGCTAAAGGCTAAGACAATGCAGCTCCAGACGACGCACACGCCACCGAGCAGCAGGAAGTACGGGACCTCACCGCCCTCGTGATAGAAGTTCGTGATGATGGTGGAAATACCGGCTCCGAGCGAGCCCTGCAGGCCCCAAACCGTGACCATCTGCGTGGAGAACGCAATCGGGGCAACTTTAGCGGCCAGCGAATAACCGACCGGGCAACTAATGGCCTCGCCGAGCATCGAGACGAACCAGAAGCCGATGAGCCACATCGGGCTCACCTTGACGCCCGCGGGATACAGCAGGAAAGGCAGGCACATGAGGAGCGGCGAGAGACCATAGACGATTGAGCCAAAGGCCATCTTTGCGGAGGAGGTGGGCTGCTTGCGGAGCTTGGTCCACAGCACAGTGCAGATGGCACCGAAGATGATGCTGAACACAGCCCCCAGGGTGCTGAAGATGGCGGGCGTGACCTCCATACCAAAGAGGTTGCGATCGACGGAGGTCTCGGCGTAGACGGCAAGCACGCTCGAGGCCTGCTGGAACACCACGTTGGTCAACGAGCCGCAAATGAAGAGAGGCACAAGGTACAGAACGGCCCGAGACTCGGCGGGCGAGCACTTCTTGCTCTTGATGATGTAAACGATGTAGACGATGGGAACAAAGATGGCGACGGTGCTCACTGCGTTGGCGAACGAGGTGATGGTCACGAGCTCATGCGAGAACGCGTAGGCCCCGCAGGCGACGAGCGCAACGACGATCGCTACGAGCGAACACACGAAGGTCTTTGCCTGCTTGGCAGGCATAGGATCATCGGGCTCGAGGCCGATGGGACCAAAGAACTTCTTCTGGGTAAGCAGATAGCCCGCCGCGCCAGCAGCCGAGATCACGGCGCAAAGCGCAAAGGCGGCGTGATAGCCAGAAGCCATGGCGATGGTTCCCACGAGGGCGGGAACCGCAGCGCCAACGTTGTTGATCACATACTGAATACCGAAAGCGCCATCGCAGCGGTCGTCCCCCTGCTCATACATCTTACGCGTGAGGGCCTCTGAACTGCGGCCAGCGCACATACCGGCCACACAGAGAAGGACCTGGCTCATCGCATAGCCGGCAATTCCGAGAAAGGGCACGGCTAGCAGCGTGTAAGCCACGGCGCACAGGGTCCTGGCGAGTCCGAGGGCGCGGCGCGGCCCGAGGATACGATCGGCCATGTAGGAGCCGACGAGTCCGGCCAAAGTCGCACAGGCCGAGTACAGGGTGATGAGCTGCGCGGCCTCCATCTGATCAAGGCCAAGACCGGCAGGCGCCTGCGCGTACAGGTAATAGACGAGCACAGCGCTCATGCCGTAGTTGGCAAACGAGTTGCACATGACGACCCACGAGAGCGTTCCTACCGCCCTCGGATGCCCCATGAAGGAGCGCTCAGACCGCAGCTCCTTCGCCTGCAATTCAAGGTCCTTGTTTTCTGTAGCTAGCATTCTTCTTTCCTTTCCGTAGCGGGAACCGGAACTTACTGGCTCTTGATATGCGCGGCCGGTCAGCGTCGGCTGGGTAAGGCGCAGTCGATGCCGCGGATCACCGGCAGATAAAATTCGAATTTAGGAACAGCGGCCGCAGAGGCCGCATCCCGATAGGAACGCTTCAGCCAACGCCTTGCCCGTCGACGTCGCAGCAACCCCACCCTCTCCCGTCTCGCGCAGCGAAGGAGGCAAAGCGGCCCCCACGCGCCTCATAGCGTCTACCGCATCATCGAAAGGGATAGCGGCACGGATGCCCGCAAGCGCCATCTCGGCGCACGTAACGGCAACCGAAGCTCCGGTAGCGTTCCTCTTTGCACACGGAACCTCGACGAGACCGGCGACTGGATCGCACACCAATCCCAGGAGGGCTTGGATGGCCATCGAGGCGGCATCCGAAACGGCCTGTGGGCACCCTCCGCGCAGCTCGACCATGGCCGCGGCGGCCATGGCTGCGGCAGCACCCGTCTCCGCCTGGCAGCCGCCTTCGGCCCCGGCCAGCGTCGCGTTGCGCTGGATAACAAGTCCGATGCCGCCCGCCGTTATAAGCGCGCGTACACAGGCATCTTCCGAGACCCCAAGCTCGTCACGTAAGGTGAGAACGACAGCGGGGATGATTCCGCAAGACCCGGCCGTGGGGGCGGCTACGATGCGCCCCATGGCGGAGTTGAGCTCCGAGACGGCGAGCGCGCGGTACACGACGCCGCCCAAGAACTCTCCGGACACAACCTTGCCGTCCACGAGCGCTTCACGCATGAGGCGCGCATCACCGCCGGTAAGCCCGCTCGTCGAGCGAAGACCTTCGGCACAGCCGGCTTCGATGCACTCGAGCATGACTCGCAGACGCGCACGCATACCCGCCACGATTGCCTCGGGGGCAAGGTCATTAGCCGCGGCCTGCTGAGCG
>CAVIBB010000041.1:0-10879 GCA_963640745.1 Paludibacteraceae bacterium | reverse complement strand
CTCCGCTACGATCGAGGCAAGCGAGGAAACAGAGACGCCCACGTCTATACCGGAGAGATCGGGCAAACGCACGAGCTCCGCCGAAACAGTCTTTACATCATCGGGCGGGAACAGAACGGTGCAGGCCACGACGTCGCGCAACCGCTCGATACGTTTACGGGCACACGGGTCAAGATCACCCTCAATCTCAATGGCCATGACGGCAACCCCGCCGCGCTTCTCCCGCGAGAGGTTGAATCCGCAGATGTTCGCCCCGCACTCGGCAAGCACGTCCGTGACAGAGGCGATGAGGCCGGGTGTATCCCTGTGCTTGACGACGAAGGCGGCACGTGAGCCAGTGAGCCTCACGTCCATGCCATCAACGGATGTTACGAGCACTTGCCCACCGCCGACAGAGCACCCGATGACATCAACCGAGCCTCCAGAGGCAGAGACGAGACGGATGCGCGCACTATTGGGGTGCTCAACGTCCTCGTCGCTCGTCTCGAAAACCACATCGATGCCGCGTTCCGCTGCTAACGAGAGGGCATCGCGCAGGCGCGGGTCGTCGGGAGCCATCCCAAGTATGCCCGCAGCTAGTGCACGGTCCGTGCCGTGGCCGCGATACGTCTTTGCGAAAGACCCGTAGAGAGTGATTCGGGCAGACGACACCTCGTCGCCCAACAACGCACGCGCAAAGCCGCCCAGCCGTGCGGCACCCGCCGTGTGGGAGCTCGAAGGGCCGACCATAACGGGGCCGATTATGTCGAGGATATTGGCCAACCGAGTTTCCTTATCGGATGATTTTTGCGGCTAAACAGAGCGCTACAGAGAGAAGCGACTCTTCAGGTAATCGACGTAGTAACGGGCGTTGAGTTCCTCGCCCGTGGCCGAGATCAGAGTTTCAGGAGCGCTCATCAGCTGCCCGGAAGCCCAGACATGCTCTCCGAGCCAATCCTTGATGCCAGAGGGGTCGCCCGCGGCTAAACGCGCATAGGCGTCTGGGACGTCACGGCGAAGCGCGTGATCGAACTGAGCTGCGTAGAGATCGCCTAACGCATAGCTAAAGAAATAACCAACACAGCCACTTGCCCAATGGACGTCACTAAGCACGCCTTCGGCGGCATTTTCGACAACAACGCCGAGGTAATCGCGGTATTTCGCGTTCCAGGCATCCTCTATGTCCTCAAGCGAGAGCTTCCCATCGAAATAGTCGCGCTCAATCTCGTGACGAATGATGATATGCATGGGGTAGGTAAGTTCATCGGCCTTGAGGCGACTGGCGCCCACTGCCGGCTTGTTCACCATGCGGGTGAACTCCTCGACCGAGTAGCCCCTGGCAGCGAGGCAAACGCCCTGCAGCTCAGGAAGCATGAGGCTCCAGAACTCCTCACTCCTGAACACATGATTCTCGTAGAAACGAGACTGGCTTTCGTGCATGAAGCCCTCGATGCCGCCCCAAAGACCAGCCTCGACGACGTCATCCGAGCTGCCGCATCCATATAACGAGTGACCAGTCTCGTGCGCCATACCACGAAGCGTTTGAACAATTCCGGCATCACCATAATTGTACGTTGAAGGACGGCCGTCGCGCGGACCGGTGCAGACCGTGACAGGGTGATGGACTCGCCAACGGGTCGTCTGCTCGGAATCGGCCCCGAGGATACGGGGGACAAGCGCCACGAGGCTGTCAGCCTCCTCTTCGCCTAGGCCCTCGTCGCAGGCGGCTACAGGCGTCGCGTCGACCTCAGCCCAAGCATCCTCGTTTTCAGCAAGAATCCCAGAGATGCCTCTCTTAACATCGTCAAAGACCGCATCGACCTCGGCGCACGTGTAGCTCGGGTCGCAACGGGCCATGATCGTGTCGTAGACGCGCGCGTCAGGATCGATGCTGTTGGCTATTTTCTCCTGCAAATCGAACTGACGTTTAAGCGTAGGCAGAAACGCGCGGAAGTCCTTTTTTACGAGACATTTGGCCCACTCACGCTGTCCTTCCGCGTTCGCCGCGCACAGCTCGCTCGTAAGCTCGGAAGGAACCTTGACCGCCTCGTCGAATCGACGAATGAGCCATCGCGCCACGCCGCGGTCGAGCGGGTTCGCGAAGTCACCGGCGTCGAGCTCCCGAAGGGCGACGACCGCGCGACGCGCGTCGGCGGACATGAGCAGCTCATCCTTCTGGCGTACGACGAAGCCGTTGACCTCCTGCCCGTACGAAAAACCGGCGTATGGGCTCCCTCCGCTCCAGCGATCGTAATAGAGCACGTTGTCAAGGTACTCATAGTAACGCAGACGTCTGACAACGTCTTTGGCCTGAGCAATCGTCTCGTCGTAGTTCACGTGCAGCCCCTTTCGTCGGTCCATGAGGCGCAATTCGTCTGGGATGGAGGCGCCGGGCCGCTGGGACAGCCACGGCGCCTCCTCCAAGGGAGGGAGGTTATTTAAAGCTCGATCAGGTGATCGGTAATAAAGGTCAAACGTTCGTAGCCATCCTCGGTGATCAGGTAGTCGTCCTCCTGGCGCACGCCGCCAAGACCGGGGACGTAAATCCCCGGCTCGATGGTGTGGACCATGCCGGGCTGCTCGGACACATCAGTGCGAGGACCCATAAAGGGAGCCTCGTGAATATCAAGACCGAAGTTGTGGCCGACTCCGTGGGGAATCTTGTAGCCGCGGTCGTTCACGTACTTGTTCACGGCATTGGAGACCTGAGCATAGGTAACCCCAGGTTCGAGCATCGAAGCGCCGAGCTCCTTAGCCTCCTCGACAATTTTCCAAATCTCGTAGAGTTTCGGCTCCTTAGCCTTACCCAAAACGACTGTGCGAGTGATGTCAGAACAATAGTCGCCGTAATAGGTACCGAAATCGATGGTCACGAAGTCGCCGTACTCGAGTTTGCGGTTGGAAACCGTCGCGTGCGGGCAGGCGCCGTGATCGGGACCCGAAGCGACGATAGTCTCGAAACAGAACCCCTGGCCGCCGCGGGAGCGGAACTGATACTCAAGCTCATTTGCTACGTCTATCTCAGTTACTCCGGGTTTGATGGAGTCCAAGAGGCCGTAGAAGCTCCTCATTGATATCTGGCAAGCCTTGCGGATAACTGCGATCTCATCGGCGTCCTTAATCATGCGGAGCGGGGCCACGTGGTCCTCAACGGGCACAAGGCGCACACCCTCGGCATGGTCGGCAAGGTCGTGATAATCGGCGACGGTGAGGTCACCGGCCACGAAACCAGCCTCGGAAACACCAAGCTCATGCAGGACGTCGCCCGCGCAGGTGAAGTAGTTCGCAGGGCGCTCGTCCCACTTCATGTAGACGTGGACCTCGGCCGTTGAGCCCACCTCCGTAGTCGCCTGGCTCTCAAAGCGACCATCGGTAATGAAGTGACAGACGGAGTCGGAGACAACGAGCACGGATACGCCGTACTCCCCCGTGAACCCGGTGAGGTACTTGATGTCGGAGCCCTTGGTCACGACGTAGGCCTCAAGGCCATCAGCCTTAAGTGAGTCCTTAAGCTTCTGGATACGATCGATCATGGCACTGCTTCTTTCTGGGAAAACTGACGCTCTGCGGGAGAGCCGACGAGGAACGACTGCTACGGCAAGAGAATCTAATCCTGGACCTGGACATCCATGCCCATCTGGTGGTTGAGCTTCTTTGCCATGAGGGCGACGGTGAGGCCGGCGACAATGGTGACGCCGCCCATGATCAGGAAGTACGGGACCTCGGCGCCCTCGACGTAGAACTGCGACACGAGCGTTGAGAGACCGGCTCCCGTGGACTGCGAGAGGCTCCAGACGGTGACCATCTGCGTCGAGAACGCGGTAGGAGCGACGATGGAGGCGGCGGAGTAGCCGGTCGGGCTCGTCATTGCCTCGCCAGCGATGATGAGGACGTAGAAGAAAACGATCCACAGGGGGCTCACCTTAACGCCGGAAGGGAAGAGCAGGAACGGCAGGCACATGAACACCGGTCCCAGGCCCCACAGGCAGGTGCCCGCGCCGATCTTCATCGGGTTGGACGGCTGACGGTCGCCCATCTTGACCCAGATGGCAGAAGCGGCCATACCAAAGATGATGCCGAGAACAGCGGGGACCGTCTGGAAGGTAGCGGGGCTGATAGTCATCCCGAAGAGGTTGAGGTCGACGCTCGTCTCACAGTAAATGGCGAGAACAGAGGTTGACTGGGTCCATACGAGCATGGCCAGACAGTTGCATACATAGAGGGGAACGAGAGCGGCGACGCGCTTGGACTCCTCAGCCGAGGTCTTCTTGCTCTTCATGATGTACACAAGGTACACGATGGGGATAAAGATGGCCGCAGAGGACATGGTAGAAGCGAACTGCTTAACAGTGATCACCGCATTGAGGAAAAGGAACGCGATGACGGCAACGAATACGACGACGCAGGCAACGATGACGGCCAGAGTCTTCTTCTGGGCATCGGCGGGCAGCGGATCGTCGGCCTCAAGGCCGATGGGCCCAAAGAAGCTCTTCTCAGTGGTCAGGTAGACAGCGCAGCCGATGACGGCGGCAACGGCGCCCACGGCAAAGGCGGCGTGGTAGCCGGCCGCGACAGAGATGGCGCCCACGATGGCCGGCACAGCGGCGCCGATGTTAGCGATCGTATAGGCGATGGTGAACGCGCCGTCGCGACGCTCATCGCCCATCTCGTACATCTTGCCCATCAGCGCCTCGACGGAGCGGCCGCAGAGCATCGTGGAGAAGACCAGGAGCACCTGGCTCGCCGCGTAGCCGGCAACGCCCAGGCCGGGAACGGCGAGACATACGTAGGCGACCGCCTGGCAGCAACGGGCGAAGCGCAACCCCGCGCGAGCGCCGAGGATGCGATCGACAACGAAGGAGCCGACCAGACCGGCGAGCAGCGACATTGCGGAGTACAGGGAGACCAGCTGGGCCGCATCAGTCTGTGACAGGCCCAAGCCGCCGGCGCTCACCTCGGCATACAGGTAGTACACGAGGATGGCGCTCATGCCATAGGACGCAAACGAGTTGCACAGCTGCATGATCGACAGCGTGCCGATAGCCTTAGGATGCCCGAGGAACGCGCTCTGGGTGCGAAGCTCGTGAGCCTCCCTCTTCTGTTCGACCGTAAAAGTTTCTTCGGAAGCCATGTGAGCCCCTTTCCTTGTTCGGAGACCACTGCGGGCCTCCCCTTCCTTTTGGCGTCGGCATAATCCGCCGTGCCTGAAATTAGGTCTATTTCATAGCAGTGAAATTCTCTTCATCCTATTGTTCATATTTGTGAAATTCACATTGATGTAATTGAAATTCAACCGGCTGAACGGCATTAAGAAAGGCGTGAGCGCATCTCGCCCACGCCTTCTTGGTGAGTTCGGTTTGGAATCCGACCGTCCGCGTCAAAAAAGACGCCGCTTATGGGGTCCCGTTACAGCATCGCCGTGACGGCCGAGTGCCGCATTCGGAACCACACGCTGCGCGAAAGCCCCTCGCCATCGTTTCTCATCGTGTGGCGGTGATTGGCCTTCACGCAGGCGGCGTCGCCCGCGCGCAGGACCGTCTCCTCGCCCTCTACAGTAAGCGTGAGCTCACCCTCTATCACGTAGCAGGTCTCGGGATAAGGATGGAGAGCCTCGACGTCGGTCTTCGAGCAGCCGGCTTGGATCTCGATCACGTCGAAAACGTCCGACCCCACGCCGAAATCGAACGAATGGACCGCCATCGCGTAGTCAGGCCGCTCGTAGCTGTAGGCGTCACAGGCGCGAATGAGGTCACGCTGCTCGGCCGTGTCGCTCAAAAGGTCGGCAACGGGCACGCCGAGCTCGCGGCAAATAGCCTGAAGGCTCGCGACGGTGGGGCTCGTAAGGCCTCGCTCGACATTAGATAGATACCCCACAGACATGCCGGTGTACTTGGACAGCTGGGTTATGGTGATGAGCTTGCGCTTACGCAGCTCCTTGATACGCACCCCGAGGGCGAGGGCGTAGTCATTTACCGGGGCGGTACGATCCTTCTCGTTTGCCATGCGAAGCTCCTGACTGGTCTGTATACCTGGCTTCAGTGTAACGCCGGGAAAAGCCTACCGCCCACCGATTGGGCCGCATTCAAGACCTTCTAAATTCATTTTCGTGAAATTCTATTCATTATCGGACTGATTTGCACCATAAGAGAAAGGCTCACCATGACCGACGAAGAACTATTGGACAAAGACATCGAGGCTCTCTACCTCGGCAACCTCGGCACCGTCGAGTTCGACCTCGACCTGCCCGAGCACGGCGAGTATGGCTCCAGCATAACCTGGGAGTCGGATATGCCGCACTTCCTGGCCGCGGACGGCAAGGTGACGAGGCCGGCCTACGGTCGCGGCAACCGCACCGTTACGCTCACGGCCACGTTCTCCCACGGCCATGCTCGGCGAGAGAAAGACTATCAGGTCCAGGTCCTCGAGATGGCAAGCGACTTCGAGGTTGCTCGCGTCTACCCCGTCGAGCTCAGCTGCTCCGTCGGCGAACAGCTCTGGCTTCCGAGCCGGGTCTCCGCGGACACTGCCGACGGCCGCACCCTCTCGCTGCCTGTGGAGTGGGAGGGAGGTCCGGGGCGCGTATATGCCACAGCGGGCGGCCATGAGGAGCACGGCACTGTCGACTCCGGAAAAGCCAACGTCTCTGCAACTATCCGGGTAAGCGTAGAAAAGAATGAGGGTGCGCATAGCCACCCCGAGCCCGACGAGCTCGCGTCCGTCCACGCCGAGCTTACCGATGGCAGCGACTTCAAGGCCGCGCAGGACCGAATGCACGAATGGCTCCTCACAACTAATGTTGAGGACTACCTCTACAACTTCCGCCAGGCCGCCGGCCTCGAGCCACGCGGGCGAGCCCTCATCGGCTGGGACTCCCCTGACGGCCTGCTCCGCGGCCACACGAGCGGCCACTATCTCTCGGCCCTGGCCAAGTGCTGGCACGCGACGAGGGATGATCGCGTCCTCGCAATGGCACGTACCATGGTCGAAGGTCTCGTCGAGTGCCAACGAGGGCTCGAGGAGAAAGGCTGCGCGAAAGGGTTCCTCTCGGCATACGACGAGCGGCAATTCGATCTGCTCGAGGTCTACACTCCCTACCCAAAGATCTGGGCACCCTATTACACCCTTCACAAGATTCTCGCCGGCCTCCTAGACGCCTACGAGCTTTGCGAGCTCGACGAGGCGCTCCAGCTCGCGTGCGGCATCGGCGATTGGGCAGAGGCGCGCCTTAGCGGGCTGAGCCACGAGCAGCTCACTCGCATGTGGGGTATCTACATCGCCGGCGAGTACGGCGGCATGAACGAGGCACTCGCGCGCCTGTCGGTCCTTACAGAAGATGATTCCTACGCGCAAACCGCGCGCCTCTTCGACAACGACAGGCTCTTCTTCCCCCTTGCGCAAGGGGTCGACGCGCTCGACGGCATGCACGCAAACCAGCACATCCCACAAGTCGTTGGCGCCATGGAGCTCTACCGTGCCGGCGCCGGAGAGAAGTACCGAGAGCTTGCGAAGAGTTTCTGGAGTGAGGTTACCGGTTGGCACGCCTACGCCATCGGCGGCGTCGGCGAGTCGGAGATGTTCCATGCACCCGGCAAGATAGCTTCACTCCTGACAGCGAGCACCTGCGAGAGCTGCGCATCCTACAACATGCTCAAACTCACGGGAATGCTGCACATGCATAAGCCCAGAGCCTCCCTCATGGATTATTACGAGCGGACGCTCTTCTCACATACCCTCGCCACAACCGACAAGCGACCGACCGGCGGGACCACATACTTCATATCGATGACGCCCCGCTCAAGGAAGGAGTTCGACCTCGGCGAGAACAGCTGCTGTCACGGCACCGGCATGGAGCAGCCGTTCATGTACGCCGATCACGTCTTCCACTGGAGCAACACCGAAAAGCCCTCGCTTCTAGTCGAGCTACCCATTTCAGCGAAGGCCGTCCTAACCAATGGGGCCTCCGTCGAGCAGCGCGTGGACGCTGCCAATCCCGGCAAGATCGCACTTTCCGTTAATACCGAAGAAGAGCTCATCGTTAAGGTGCGTATCCCAAGTTGGCACGTTAACGAACATGAGGTCGTTCTGAATGGCGTGCCCGCGCCCCACACCGTCGAGAACGACTACCTCGGAGTGCTTCTCTCCGCCGGAAAGAACGAGGTAAGCATCAATTTCGGGTGCAGCATCAGAATCGAGCTGGCAGGCGACGATAAGCACCGCTACGTCATCTTCTATGGGCCCTATGCCCTCGCCGCGCTTACCAGCGCGGACGAGACGCTCGCAATCCCCATAGAAACGGCCCGCGAGCTTGCACCCACGGGCCATCCGCTTGAGTTCATGCATGAACCGACAGGCACGAGGTTCGTCCCCTTCGAGCGGGTCGATGAGGAAGAGTATCAGCTCTACCTGATGAACTCCCAATCGAACTTGGTGTCGAGGTCGTAGATCCTCGGGCGGCCGTTTATGTCGTAGTCGTCTTTGTTGAACCGCCACGGGCGAGGCAGAGACTTCTCGGGGTAGACGGCCGCCATCATCTCGTAACCCTGCGGGTCGTATTCCTCCAGCTCGTCCCGAGTGTTCACGGGACCGCGGATACCGTCCCACTTCCCGTCGATGCCCTCCTGCATGACATTGAACCAAACGGTCGAGAGGGTGGCGAAGTACTCCTCGTAGTTGGAGATGGCGTAGGAGTTCTGCCAGAGACCCGCCTCGACGGCATGGGCATAGGCCGCGCGCACCTGTTCGGCAAGCGTCTGGTCCTCAAGGAAGTTGATGCCCACAAGGTGAACGGTATGGCCAAACTCATGGACGAGCACCATCTCGTGCGGATAGCGGGTCGCATAGCGCCCTGAACGCAAGCGAATGAGGTTCGCCTCGCTGATGGACCCGATCGGGTTCTCCGCCTCGCCGCCAAAACCCTCGACCGGACGCGTAGCGAGTACGTAGCCCATGCGGTGCTCAGGAACGTCGTAGGCATCGTACTTGAGGCCGTAGACCGCCACCTCGGCGCCGCGTTCGACGAGCTTGGCCGCGACCTCGGGATGTTTCTCGAGCATGAGGTCGACGATCTTCCCCGCTACCTCGAGCGAGTAAGGCTGAATAACCTTGCTACCTTTGATGAGGATTCCGTCGCGGGTCTTAAGGAAGCTTGTGTAGTGCGGGCGGTACTCAAGCGAGTAGACAATGCTCGTGTCGGCGTCGCGATCGCGGTAGTTGCGCACGCCACGCACCACCTGAACGGTAATGTCGCCTGCTCTCTCGACATCAACCGGAGCGACCAGGCACAACGTCGTGCAGTAAGTCTCCTTCTGGTAGACCGTGCCATAGTCCCACGGCATGTCCTGCCGCCAATGGACCAGGGGCAGTGCGCGACCGTCGAGCATGACGAGGAAGTTACGTTCATCGTCGGCATGGAACACCTGGGTGTTCCAGTAGAGCTCGATCCTCCGCTCGTCGATAAGCCATGCGTCGACGATCTTCGGGCTGGGGCATGGATCAGTGAAGCCGTCCATTAGGACCTCCTTAATCGTTTGGCTATGAAGCCAATTTCATAAGGATGAAATTAACCTTCCCGTAATGTTCTGTAACTGAAAATTCCGCTTCCGGGCGAAGAGGACCTGCGGACGGCATGACGCTAGGCGCTCTTTACAAGCTCAGCTATTGATGAGTGCCGCAGAGCATCCGGTAAGACGAGCTTGACTCGCATACCTGGAAGGACACTTCCGCTAAAGAATCCCCTCCAGATCGCCGCGATTTTTTGCCTCAGAGAAAAGATGCTTGAAGACCTTGCTTCCATGAACGCCGTCATGCTCGAACTCGTTTGACACCCAGGCATGGCTCCTCCCCACGCGAGAGAGGGTATCGAGTTGCAAACCGCAGTCGACATAAAGATCGTCGAAGTAGACGGCGGCCTGCAAAGGCACGGTGTTTCTGGCGAGCACGTCAAGATCGTAGAGACGACCGAAGTCGCTATCGGTCATCAGGAGCCTCTCGGCTGCGGTAAAAGGCTTGAGCACAGGATTTTCGTCGAACATCCACGGAAGAGCGGCCTCGCCATAGAACATGAGCGGGCGAGAGTCCGCCGAGAGCTCGGGGGTGTCTGAGATCACCCGATCGGCAGCCCAGTCGATGGGCCGCGAAAGCGAGCCGTCAGCGTAAATAAACTCCTGGAGCGTCCAATATAGAGGGTTAGTTGCGGTGGAGGTAAGATCAGCCACGGCATAGAGGAAGCCTTGCGAAAGCGCGACCCTCGCCCGGTCACCGCCCGCAGCTTCCAATGCATCTTCGATTGATCCGTCACCGTCGCAGAATGCAAGGTCAAAGAGATTGTGAAGGCGTTCTGGCGCCGGCTTCATGCCGAGGCCCATGCCGCAGTTTTGAAGTCGTTGGACGGTAAAGGGCGAACCGTCAGGAAGAACGACGTCGCCGGCCGCAAGCCGGTCGGCAATGAGAGAGACGCGCTTCTCGTCCTCAGGGTAGCGCTCATAGTAGGCGCGCGACTTCGACATCATGCGTGGCACCGTGTGGGTAAAGGCCTCCTCGGCGTCAATAGGCACATGTGGGATTCCGCCACAGGTAAAGGCCAATGCGACCCCAGCGGGGAACGTCGAGAGGTTGCACAGCGTGAGGAAGCCGCCGTAGCTCTGGCCGAGCGTTACCCAGCGCTCGCCGGCGAACTCGGAGAGGCGCAGGAACTCGAAGTCGCGCACGATCGAGTCTGCAAGGAAGCGCTTGAGGTAGTGGGCCTGGTAACGTGCGGGATCGAGGCCGAGGTCCGCCGCCTCCTCGGCGAGAAGCTCCATGCGATGGCCGTCGACCGCGTTCGAACGGCCGGTTCCGCGTTGGTCGGGCAGTACGACGCGGAAATGCTTGACGGCCTCCTCGATCCAGCCGTCGGTGCAGG
>CAVIBB010000040.1:13151-14895 GCA_963640745.1 Paludibacteraceae bacterium | reverse complement strand
CGGCCGTGACGGGAAGCTCGTCGCGGCCGAT
Source organism: Paludibacteraceae bacterium (assembly GCA_963640745.1). Classification (GTDB taxonomy): domain Bacteria; phylum Actinomycetota; class Coriobacteriia; order Coriobacteriales; family Atopobiaceae; genus Paratractidigestivibacter. Next base: position 14,864 of record CAVIBB010000040.1, on the reverse strand, counting down.
TTTCATGTTTCGGACCCTCACATGCACAAAAAATCGAGATCGTGCGTGCATTATTGCATGTTTGATGCATGATATACGCGCCTCGCATCGAGCAATCCTGGGCTTTTGCGACATTCCTGCGCGCCGCGACGGCCTAGCACCCCTTCGATACTCGCCGCAAGCCCCGTAAATCCACGCACAATCGCGAAAAAGTGATCACAGAAGGCCTCACGGCGGCGTTTTAAAGCCTTTCGAGGCTCGTTAACGTGCATTCCCATCCGGTCGACCGGGGAAACAAGGTCCGCAGCAGCCGGCTTATGCCCAGACCGTCATCGCGAGCGTCGCGGCGACGATAAGCGCGAGCCCCAAGGCGGCACGGCGTCCCAGCCGCTCCCCGAACACCAGGCGCGCAAACGCGACGGAGACCAGGATCGAGAGCTTGTCGATCTGCACGACGACGCTTACCTGCCCCACCTGGATCGCGTAGTAGTAGAAGAGCCACGAAGCGCCCGTCGCCACGCCGGACGCGCAGATAAAGCCCAGCTCACGAGGCTCAACAGCACGGGCAAGCGGCAGTTTTCCCCGCGCGACCACGATCACCCACGCCATCGCCAGCACGAAGCAGGTTCGCACCGCCGTGGCAAGGCTCGAGTCGACTCCCTCGACGCCAACCTTCGCAAGAACCGAGGTAAGCGCCGCAAACACCGCGGAAGCGGCGGCAAGAAACAACCAGCGTCTCCCCTCCCCGCCCGCAGGCTCGGCGGCCCGCCTCCGCTCGACCATGAGGAAGGTGCCGCCAAGAATCGCGGCCGTGGCAGCGAGCTTGACCGCGAGATGCCCCGTCTCTCCGAACAGCACGATGGCCAGCAATGCCGAGAGCGCCGTGGAGGACTTGTCGATGGGCACGACCTTGTTCACGTCGCCTTCGGCAAGCGCGGCGAAGTAGCAGATCCAGCTCGCGCCGGTGGCCAGGCCAGACAAGGCAAGAAAAACGTACGAGCGCACGGAGATGGCCGCGAGCGCGGCGGGCACGTCACCCACCTGGATAACCGCCATCACCCAGCTAAAGACAAGCACCACCGACGTACGGATGGCCGTGGCCACGTCCGAGTCGGCGCGTGCGATGCCGACCTTGGCAAGAATCGACGTAAGTCCCGCAAACAGCGCCGAGGCGAACGCCGCGAGAACCCAACTCACGTAGGGTGCGCCTCCTTAGGGGCGATACGTCGCGCAGTTGAGCGGCGTCTCGTAGACATCGACCTGCGAGCACGGCAGCCCGCGGGCAATAAGCTCGTCGGCGAAGTGCCGCGCGAGGTTCTCGGCCGTGGTGCGGTACGGCACCACCGTCAGCGAGAAGCCCTCGGACTCAAGCGCCTCGATGGTCGTCGGCTTGAGGGTCCCCTCCTCCACGAGGAAGGTGTGGTCGTACTGCTCGCAAAGCTCGCGCAGAGCGCGCTTGAACACGCCGAAGTCGAGGACCATGTCGCGCATGGTGCCCTCCGTTTGCAGCTCATCCTGCTCGAGGTACGCCACCACGCGCCAGCGATGGCCGTGGAGATTCTCGCATTTGCCGTAGTAATCGGCGAGGAAGTGGGCCGCGTCGAACGACGCCTCGGTCTTAAGCCCAAAGGACATGTTTGCTCCTAACCTACCGTTTGGAAACAAGGTGCAAAACGCGGCTGTTTGGGAACGGGCGGTAACGGACCGCGATTCGAACGCCGTCCCCGACGCGCC
>CAVIBB010000040.1:0-13141 GCA_963640745.1 Paludibacteraceae bacterium | reverse complement strand
TCGAACGACGCCTCGGTCTTAAGCCCAAAGGACATGTTTGCTCCTAACCTACCGCTTGGAAACAAGGTATAAAACGCGCTGTTAGGGAACAGGCGGTAACGGACCGCGGTTCGAGCGCCGTCCCCGACGCGCCAGAAGAACGGCCCGCGCATCGCCGCCCGCCCCATGCGCCGGCAAGAAAAACGCGCGGCGGGGACGTTGCCCGCCGCGCACCGCCAAACGTCGCGCGCCCTACGAGCAGCAGTCGATGACCCACGCGACGAGGTTGCCCGCCGGGCTGCCGGAGCGCTCCGCGAGGACGTGTCCCTGGCCCCAGACCGGGGTGTAGGCCACGTCGGCCACGCCGTCGTACTTGCCGAGCGCGAAGGCGATGTTAGCCGCAGTGCACGGCGAGACGCTCGTGTCGAAGACGCCCTCGTTGATGCGCCAGTGCGCGGCGACGCCCGCCTGGCCGTAGCCCTCATAGGCCCCGGAAAGCCAGTAAAGCGGGTTCATCATGGCCACGCGGGTGGCCATATCGGTCTTCAGCGAGTCCTTCTTGTCGAGGTCGAGGCTCCAGGCGCTCTCGTAGGAGGCGTCCCAGTCGCTGCACGTGGCGTACGTGCTGGCGTTCTTCTCAACGAGCTCGCCCTCGAGCGCGTCGAAGTGCAGCGTGCTCTCCTCGCCGATGCCGAAGAGCTGGTTGCACTTCGAGGAGCGGTCGGGGCGGTCGAACGGCGAGCACGGCATCTCGGCCGGCCTCACATGGATGGCCAGGTCGCGAAGGCTCTGAACCTTGACGGTCTCACGCTTAAGGTTGTAGTTGATCCACCAGTAATCGGAGTTGAGCGCCGCGAAGTAGTTGGTGGCGGAGTCGTAGATGGTGGACTGGACCTGCGTGGTGCCGGTCGGGAGCGTCGAGGCGCTCTCGGTCGCCGAGGTCGCCGCGGCATCGGCCGCGCTCGTGTCCGTGGCGTCGGCCTCGCCCGTCGCGTCGGCGTCGGCGCTCGCGGCCGCGTCGGCCGAGGCGGTATCGGCCGCGGAAACGGCGCCGCTCAGCCCCGCGGCGGAAGCCGCCGCGCGCGTGGACTGCAGGTTCGGGTCGCCCGGGAACGTGGGGTCGTCGAGGTGCTGCGGCGTGTAGGTGTACGGGAACGGGGTGTTCTGCACGAACCAGGTGGCCGCGTCGTCGATTGTCTCGAGAATCGCGTCGGCATAGGAGCCCATCGTGTACTGGCCGCCCTCGGCCTCGTCCAGGGTGAGCTGCTCGTCGTCGGAGTTGCGCAGGTCCATGCCGTTGACCCAGGCGCCGTACGCCGCGGCCAGGCCGCTGGAAAGCTGGGCGCGCCAGGTGCCCTCGGCGCGCGAATCGGCGCTCGAGTGCTGGCCCATCGCCCACTCGTAGGCGGCGTCGGCGGTGTCGAAGCTCGTGACCGGGCACCAAGAAGCGCTTCCGGCGATGGCGTCCGAGATCGTCTCGCCCTTGGCGTCGTGGGTGGCCGCGCCGATGCTCTCGAGGTAGGGGGCATAGAGCTCCGCGTCACCCGAGGCGCCCAGCACGGCGCTCACGCCGCCGCCAGACGAGAAGCCGAAGACGAAGACCCGGCTCGGCTCGAAGGGCAGCTCAGAGGCGTTGTAGCGCAGGTAACGGACAGCGGCCTTGAGGTCGACGACCGGCCAGGGCGCGCCGCCGGGGTACATGTCGGAGGAGCCGGAGGCGGTGTCCACGCCGGCCGAGCGGCCGCGGAAGCCCGCATACACGTAGACGCAGCCCTTCTCCAGGTAGGTGCCCAGGCCGGCGTACTCGTAGGTCGTGGGGCTCTGCTGCGCGCCCATCGTGCCGGTGTTGATGGGCATGAGGATGGGCGCCGTGGCGGGCGTGAAGTTGCCGACGACGGCCTTCTCGTTCACGGTGCACTTGTAGGCGGAGCCGTTCTTCTCGCCGGTAAAGAACTTACCGGGCACAAAGATGGCGAGGGACTCGTAGGTCTTCGTCGCGGGCTTCGTGCAGTACTTGAGGCCGAGCTGGTAGTAGCAGTCGTTCTCCTCGTCGTACTTCCACGAGGACATGTCGATGGCGAGGTCCTTGAACTCCTCGAGGTCGACGTCGGCGGGGGCGGCGTCGGCGCCGGAGTCGCCGGACGAGGACTGCTGGTCGGACGGCTTGGAGCAGCCCGCCAGGCCGGTCGCGCCGGCCAGGCCGGCGAACGCGAGGAACTGTCTTCTGGTAAAGCCCATGGTTTCTCCTTTGACGGGCTCGGCCCCGAGGGGCCCTGCCCTTAAGCGAGGGACGCCCGCGCCGCGCTATCGGCGGGCACAGGCGTCAAGAAGCGCGTTACTTGCGGCGGTCTTCGCCCCAAAAGACGACGGACACCATTCCGGGGCCGACGTGGGAGCCGATGGTCGGGCCGATGGTCGGGCGCAGGACCTCGAGCGTCTCGTCGTAGGCGCGCAGCTCGGCCGCGACGTTGAAGCCGTCCTGGGCCACGTCGGCGTCGCCGACGGCGACGACGTTGGCCTCGTCGCCGAGCTTCGAGGCCTTCTTGTAGTGCTCGACGAGCTTGCGCAGGCCCTTCTTGCGGCCGCGGGCGGCGCCGCAGACGCCGAGCGTGCCGTCGATGTTGAAGTGCAGCAGCGGCTTGACCCCCAGCGCGTCGCCGACGACCGCCACGCCCTTGGGCACGCGGCCGCCGCGGTGCAGGGCGTCGAGGTTCTCGACCATAAAGAGGATATGCACGCGGAAGCGGGCGTCCTCGGCCCAGGCGACGATGTCCTCGGCGCTCATGCCGGCGTCACGCTTGTTGCATGCCTCGTTGAGCAGCAGCGTGAGCGCGGTGGAGGCGATGAGGGTGTCCACGACGTAGATGCGGATCTCTTCGCCGGGGTGGGCCTCCTTCAGGCGGTCGAGGCTCGCGACGGCGCCGTTGTAGCCGCCGGAGATGCCGCTCGAGATGCAGAACATGACGGTGGGGACGCCGGACTCGTAGGCGGCCTTGAACGCCTCGTCGTACTCGAGCTGGGAGGGCTGCGAGGTCATGGGCGCCGCGCCCTTGCGGATGGCCTCATAGAAGTCGTGCGCGCTGCGCGACTGGAAGAGGTCGTCGTCGCCGCAGAGGCCGCCGTCGGGCTTGCCCGCCTCGACATAGTGGAAAGGCAGGATGGTTACGTTGCGCTCGGCGGCCTGCTCGGCAGTGAAATCGCAGGTCGAGTCGCACATGATGTTGCAGATTGCGGACATTTGGTTCCTCTCGGCCAAAAACGTCGGCTACGAAGCTCCATAGTATTGTAAAGCCGCGATGTTCGCGGAGCTTCCACGAAGGAGGGGCCTACATGTTCTGGAGACGCGACGAGCGCCGCGGGGCCGCGGCGGCCGAGTCCATAGCAGACCTTATCCGCGAGGCGCGCGGCGGCGGCTCCCCCGACCCGGAACCCGAGGGCGGCGCGCCCGTCGTCAACGAGAACGGCGAGGCGCTCGTTCGCCGCAGGTACCGCTACGTGGGGCAGGTGCAGGGCGTCGGCTTCCGATGGACGTCGCAGCGCATCGCGGGCACGCTCGGCATCACGGGCTGGGTGCGCAACGAGGACGACGGCTCGGTCACGCTCGTGCTGCAGGGAACGCAGGATCAGCTCGGCGCCTTCGCGACGAAGCTCGCCGAGAATCTCTCGCGCTACGCCCGCTACACCATGGCCGACCGCTCCGACGAGCCCGTCGACGCCCGCGAGACCAAGTTCTCCGTCCGCTACTAGCTTCGGGGCCACGCATTATCGCGACGGGCGATAACTGAGTTATTCTTAACGGCGAAACCAAACGACCGTCGCCTAGAGCCGGGAGACAGACCATGACGCTCCAGCAGCTCCGCTACCTCATCGCCGTCGCAGAGTACGGCTCCATCAACGCCGCCGCGGGCAACCTCTATACCTCGCAGTCCAACGTCTCGGCCGCCATCAGCGAGCTCGAGCGCGAGCTGGGCATCGAGGTGTTCACGCGCTCGAACCGCGGCGTCACGCTCACCAACGACGGCACCGAGCTTTTGGGCTACGCGCGCCAGGTCGTCGAGCAGGCGGACCTTCTCTCCCACCGCTTCAAGCAGAAGGCGGCGCCGGGGGCGCGCCTGGCCGTCTCGACCCAGCACTACGCCTTTAGCCTGCAGGCCTTCGTCAACGTGGTCGAGAGCTTCCGCGGCGCCGAGTTCGAGTTCGTGCTGCGCGAGACGACGACCGCCCAGATCATCGAGGACGTGAGCCAGTTCCGCAGCGAGGTCGGCATCATCTACCTCGACGACTTCAACGAGCGTGTGCTCAGAAAGGCGCTCGCCGACGCGCGCTGCGGCTTCCACGAGCTCTTTGCCGCCGACGTCCACGTCTTTGTGGGGACCGGCCACCCGCTCGCGTCCAGGGACTCGGTGCGCCTCGACGAGCTCGCGCCCTACGCCCGCTACAGCTTCGAGCAGGGCACGGTCAACTCGTTCCACTACTCCGAGGAGCCGCTCGCCTACATCCCGTGCGCAAAGAGTATCCGCTACACGGACCGCGCGACGTTGACAAACCTGTTGACCAGCTACAACGGCTATACCCTCTCGACCGGCGTCCTCACCGACGAGATGCAGTCGGGCATCGTGAGCATCCCGCTCGAGGACGCCCCGGTCATGCACGTGGGCTACATCATGCACGACGAGCGCCGCGCGACGAGCCTTGTGGAGCGCTACATCGAGGAGCTGGAGCGCGTCGTGGCGGCAAATCCCAGCGTCCAGGCGAGCTGACGGGCTTCTCGCCGCCTCGCAGGCTCACCTCCCGCCTCACCTCAAAGGACCAGCCTCAAGGCTCACTCCAGGGGCCCGGTCCCAAGGCCACAATCCCATAGCAAGAAACGACGCACCGCGGACAAACCGTGGTGCGTTTTTGGTGCGCGCAGGTCGATAAGGTACGAATCAACAAGCGGGCCCAAACAAGAAGGGCCCAAAAAGAGGCCAAGCGGCCCCGCCGACAAATAAGGAGCACACCATGAACGCCAACAAGACCCTCACCTTCTTCGCCGCCGCCATCGCCGTCGCCCTGACCATCCTCGCCGCCGTCGTCATCGTCGTCAATCTCCTCGCCGCCGGCGAGTTCACCGAGATGATGCGGGGCAGCCTCGTGATCCCGCGCATGCCCGGGTTCCTGGGGATCGCGATGATCGGGGCCGCGGGAGGAGCGCTTCTCTTCATGTCCTGTGAGCAGATGACCAAGGGCATCGCGCTTACCGACGAGAACCTGTAGGGACCGCATCGCCAAAGGGATGAGCAACCCGGGAAAGGAGCACACCATGAGAATGAACTGTTTTGCCCTCGCGCTTGCCGTCTGCCTCACCACGGGAGCCGCCGTGACCGGGTGCTCCCTGAGCGCGGCGCCGCAGTTCACGGCAAATCAGCAGGCAACCGCAACGGCCGCGGACGTCTCGACGTTGACCGCGACCGCAGCCTCGACCTCGACCGCAGCTTCCGCTAGTAAGAAGCTCATCGCCCGCAAGCCCGTCCTCGTCTCCACGCGCTACGGCAAGCTCAAGGTAACGGTCGACGGTTTCGTCACGAACGCCGCCGCGACCGAGGATTGCCGCACCTCCCCCATGTTCGGCGAGAACAGCACCGCCGGCATGCTGCTGCTCACGGTCGAGAACATGAGCTACCACAACCCCGATGCCATCCCTGACGACACCGTTGAGCTGGGCAAATACGTGAAGGTCAACGTCAGCGGCAAAGCCCCGTCGCTCCTTGGCTTCTCGCTTGCGCACGACGGGTACGAGAGCGCCTACCAGGGCAAGGTCCAGTGCTTCTCGCCGGGCACCACCGTCAAGTGCAACCTGGCCTACGAGCTCACGGACGTTCCCGCCGAGGCCTGCGTCACCATCGGCGACGCCCAGGTCATGGTCCCGGTGAGCGTGGAGTAGCGCGTCCCCGAGCAGGGAGAGCGGCGCATCGCAAGCGCCCAAACTGACAAAGACCCGTGGTGCGCTTTTGGTACGTAAGGGTCGGTAAGGTACGAGACAACAAGCAAGGCCACCCACAGACCGCGCCCAACAGCGACCGACAAAAAAGGAGCCCCACGATGAACGCCAACAAGACCCTCAACTTCTTCGCCATCGCCACCGTCGCCGCCCTCGGCGTCCTCGGCGCGGCCGTCATCATCGACAACCTCGTCGGCACCGGAGGCCTCGCCGCCCTCGCGAGCGGAGTGCGGCTCCCCCGCACCTCGGGCCTCCTTGGCATCGGCACGATCGGCGCGGCCGCCGGAGCTCTTCTCTTCATGTGCTCTGAGCGCTTTGGCGCCCGCGACGAATTCGGCACCGGCGAGTACTAAGAAACCCGCGCGTCCCCACGGAACCGCGTACCGCAACGAAAGGAGCACCAAAAATGAACGGATGCACAGCAGAGCGACTCCACGATTCCCAGCTCGCCGAGGCGACGGGCGGCCACGAGTTCGATTACCCGCAAAGGGTGATAAAGAAGGTCTACGACTCGCGAGGCAGATACTGCGGACGCTATGTTGACGGAATCCTGTACTACTGGCCTTGCAAGAAGTGCGGAAGACCCACCCACTTGGGATCCGGCTTCCACCAATGCGACAAGTGCGACGACTGGTTCTGGACGATCTCCGACACCCGTTACTACGGCACCGAGGACGAACTCAAAAGCGCATCGGACGCCAACTGACCAACACAGCGACCAAACAGACTCGGCAGGCCCGGCAACGCGTTCCCTTCCGCGTTGCCGGGCCTGGTTCATGTCGGAGCAGTGGCCTCGATACACAAAGAAGCAGGTAGAGAATTGCTTCTCTACCTGCTGAATTTACTGGTGGCGGGGAAGGGAGTCGAACCCCTGACACGGGGATTTTCAGTCCCCTGCTCTACCAACTGAGCTACCCAGCCGTTTGTGTGCGGGGATTACTATAGCAAAGACTTCGCGTTCGTCAAAGGACTTTTTTCAAAAAAATTCGGGCGAGTTTTTTGAAGGCGGCACGGCGGGCAGTGCCGGGCGACGCCGGGCCGGAAAACAGCGCCTCTTCCCCACGTGAAAAGCCTACGCGGAAAGCTCGTCCGCAAGCGCGGCGATCTGTGCGCGGCACGCCTCGTCGACGGCACCGCGAACCGTGACCACTTTCTCGGCGACCTCGATGTCCGCCATCTCCCCCACTCGAGCGCGCATGACCTTGGCCGCCGCGGGCGCCCAGCTGCCCGCCTCGACGAGCGCGACCTTGCGGTTCTGGTAGGCGTGCTCGGCCAGCGTGTGGATAAAGGTCGACATGAACGGGAAGACGTCGCCGTTGTACGTCGGGCTCGCGAGCACCAGGCGGTCGTAGCGGAACGCGTCCTCGACGGCCTCGGCCATGTCGTCGCGGGCGAGGTCGAACACGCTCACCTTCTGGCCGCGCTCCTCGAGCGCCGCCGCGAGCTCCTCGACCGCCTGCTTCGTGTTGCCGTAGACCGAGCAGTACGCGATGGTCACGCCCGCGTCCTCCGGCTGGTAAGAAGACCACGTGTTATACGTGTCCAGGTAGTAGCCGAGGTTCTCCGTGAGGACCGGGCCGTGCAGCGGGCAGATAACGGCGATGTCGAGCCCCGCGGCCTTCTTCAGCACGTTCTGGACGTTCTTGCCGAACTTGCCGACGATGCCGAAGTAGTAGCGGCGGGCCTCACATGCCCAGCCCTCGGGATCGTCGTAGTCGAGCGCACCGAACTTGCCGAAGGCGTCGGCGGAGAACAGAACGCGGGACGCGGAATCGTAGGAGAAGAGCACCTCGGGCCAGTGGACGCTCGGAGCGCCGATGAAGGTGAGCTCGTGGCCGCCCAGGTCGAGCTTGAAGCCCTCCTTCGCAACGACCTTGCGGTCGGCGAAGTCGGTTCCGAAGTACGCGACCATCATCTTGAACGCGGGCGCGGAAGCAACGACCTGTGCGGCCGGGAACTTCTCCATAAAGCGGGAGATGTTCGCGGAGTGGTCGGGCTCCATGTGGTGAACGACCAGGTAGTCGGGGGTACGGCCGGCAAGGGCCTCGTCGACGTTGGCCAGCCACTCGTCGCCGAAGCTGCCGTCGACGGTGTCCATGACGGCGACCTTCTCGCCGAGGACGACGTAGGAGTTGTACGCCATGCCGTTCTCGGTGACGTCGTACTGCCCCTCAAACAGATCGATGTCGTGGTCGTTCACGCCCACGTAGATGATGTCGTCGCATACCTTGAAGGTGCCCATAGACTCTCCTTTGCCTTAGCGGTTTACCCATCCTTTATGTGATACCCAGCCCAGCGGCCTTTGCGGGGCGGCGTATGAAAATGGCGGTCTTGTTCTCGTCCTGCATGAGAAGGCCGATTTCAGGCCTTCAAAGTCGGAAGCGATAGCAGGGCCGCGAAGCCAGACGTAAAAACGTGTTGTAAAGCTGAATTCAAGAGCCCAAACAGAAAACAGGCCAGAGGCGTTAGGCCCCTGACCTGTTACTTTGCGATGGAGCCGGCAATCGGACTCGAACCGATGACCCCCGCTTTACGAGAGCGGTGCTCTACCAACTGAGCTATGCCGGCGTGCAGAAATAAATGTTACGGGAACGCAGGGCGCATTTCAAGCCCCGAATTTGACAACGTCGAGGCTTGCCATTGAATTTAGGTGTCTGCGCGGGCCTGCAAATGGCTATGGCCGACTTATCCCACTTTAAAATTGGATTTGCCGAGTAGACGGGGTCGATTTGGGCACGTTTTGCCTGTTGAGCGGACGTCGATACTCGGCAATCTGAGTTTTAAAACGGGATATCTCGGGCATGGCGTCCGAAGCCGCCCATTTGAACCCCTCGAGGCGCAAAAATGCCGGGGAACGAGTCCCCGGCATCCTTAAAAACCGATATCCCCGCTCCTAGAGCAGGTGAAGCACCCCGCGCACCAGGCGCTCGAAGTCCTCGGCGTGCTGCTCGGCCTCGGCGACGACGCTCGCGTGGTCGACGTCGGCCGCGCCGGCCTCGTTCGTGGCCAGCGTAAGCCCGAGCACGTTCATCCCAAGTGCCTTGGCCATGATGACCTCGCACACCGTGCTCATGCCCGCATAGGACACGCCCAGAAGGCGCAGCATGTTCGTCTCGGCCGGGGTCTCGAAGCACGGCCCGAGCACGCCCGCGTACACGCCTTCCTCGACGGAGATGCCCAGGTCGTCCGCCACGCCGCGCGCAATGGTGCGCAGGTAGGGCGAGTAGGCGTCGTTCATGTCGACGAACGGGGTGTCCACGTCGCGGATCTCGGACCACTCGGCGAGCGGGTTGCGGCCGGTCAGGTTGATCTGGTCGGTGATGATGCCCAGGCCCTTGTTGGCGTTGCCGGGCACGCAGCCCGTGGCGCACGCAAAGATGATGTCGCGGCATCCGAGGCGGTGCGCGTGACGCACGAGCGCGGTGACCTCAGCGGCGGTGTAGCCCTGGTAGAGATGGACGCGGCCTGGGTAGACGACCACCGGCACCTCGTCCACGGTGCCGATGATGGCCTCGAAGCTGTGGCCCTCGATGGGCGTGGCCGCGGCCGGAAAGCCCTCGATGTCGTGGTAATCGATGCGGCGAACCGGCTTGACGAGGCTCTTCAGGTGCCCGAGGCCCGTGCCCAGCACGATGGCGACGGGGTGCTCGACGGACGGCTTGCAGGACTTGACGGTGTCTTCGGTGACCACGCAGATCCCCTCCTCCTTGAGCAGGCGGGCGCAGATGCCCATGCCTGCGGTAAGCGTTCCAGTGTGGGTTCCATCGTAGACCAGCCCGACGCCGCACGACGGGCTTTTTGCCTTCAACACGGCGAGCGGCGCATTCGCGGCTTTAACTGCGGCGCATTCAATGGCCGCGCCGCGCAGAAACTCCTCGGTCACGTCCACGCCGTTGGACAGGAGCACGCGCTCCCCCACCTGCTCGGCGGCGGGCCGCGGCACAGAAAGCCCCGCGGCCCTCTCGGGGCACACGGGGCAGGGTTCGCACTTGCTCGCCAGCTCGATGACCTCCGCGCACGGCTTGGCGCCGCCGTCGTAGCGGACGGCCTCGCCGAGCAGGCATGCGCTGAAGGCGACCTTCATCGAGACGCGCTAGACGTTCAGGCCGGCCAGCGTGATGCTGGCGTTAGAGAGAATGGAGTTGCAATACTCGGTCCACTCGGTGCTCGTCTGGGAGTACGCGGTGCTGTAGGCGCTGTAGGCCACGTAGTAGGCGGCCTGAGCGGCGGCGTAGGTGGCGGAGTCGTTCGAGATCTCGTAGGTGGACAGAGCGGCGTAATAGTCGCCGTCGGTGCGCGCCCAGGTGTTGTTCTCGGAATCCCACTCGTCGCCGGCGAGCGCGATGATGTAGCTCGCGTACTCGGCGGTCGGCGTGTCGGTCGCGTCGTCGGAGGGCGCGGTCGGCGCGGTCGGCTGGCTGGGCAGCTCGGTGGACACGGCCTGCTCACGCATCTTGGTCATGAGGCAGGAGTCCTTGATCATGGACTTGGCCACATCCTCGTCGATGCTGTAGGTGGACGCGATGGTCGAGAAGTCGCTCGAGCCGAACTTCTCCTCGGCGTACTCGTTGACCTCGTCGTCGGAGACGGTGATGCCCTGGGCCTCGCCCGCCGCGGCGACGACCTTGGTGCGCGCGTAGGAGATAATGTCGGTCGCGGTGGGCACATTGTAGGTGCCGTCGTCGCTGGCAGCGGCCTCGAGGGTGCTGCTCTGGGTGATGACGTCGCGGGCGGTTATCTGGGACGTGCTGCCGTTGTAGGTGTAGCTGGCCACGGCGAGGTCGAGGTCGTCGGAGGCCAGGCTCGTCTTGCCGGAAAGCGAGAGGGTCTTGGCGCCGAAGGCGAAGTGGCCCACAACCAGGCCGACCACCAGGCAGGCGACGGCGACGGCGATAAAGACGGGAAGCTTGACCGACTGCTTGCTAAGGGGCTTCTCGTCGGCGGCGGGCACCGCGGGCGCGGCGGCCGTGTGGTCGGCGGGGGCGTCGGTATCGGGCTCGGCGGCGTGGGCGGGCTCAGCGGGCTCCTCGGCGGGCTCGGCGGCAACGGCCTCGTCAGTCGTCGGGTCGAGATTGACGGTGACCTCGTCGTCGACGGGCTTCTCGCCGTCGAGGGAATCGTTCAGATCAGACATGTTTCTCCCTGTTCGCGGGTTTGTACGCATTGAGCTTCTGCATTCTACCGCAGGCGGCGCGGCCGGCCCAAAGACCGCCGCGCCGCCCGCCGCGCAACCATAGCCCTTTAGGTTTGCTTAAGACCCGGCCTACTTGCAGGCCTCGACGATCTGCGCCGAGAAGGTCTTGATGTAGCCCGAGCCGCTCGTCGCGTCGAAGGCGACGCGCTCGGAGAGCGCGGCCTTAGTCGCGTCGGACGCCTCGCCGTGGGCGAGGTCGATAAGCGCGGCGAGCATGTCGCGATACTCCGCGTCGCCGTGGTAGCACTGAATGGCCTCGTCGAGCAGCGGCCAGGCCTCGTCGGAGCGCTCGGCGCTCGTGGCGCCGTAGCGGCACAGGAAGACGAACGCGGCGAGGCGCACCGTGGCCGAATCGTCGTCAAAGAGAGACTCCTCGGCACCCTCGAAGGCGCCGCCGAGCTTGTCGGCATAGTCCGCGCAGAACTCGGTCAGGGCCGTGAGGATCTCCCAACGGGTCTGGGCCTCGGGGCGCTCAAGCGTGGCGACAAGCACGTCGAGGTAGTCGACGAGAAGCGAGGGGTCGCTCTTTGCCACGAGGGAGAGCCGGTGCGCGACCTCCTGACGGCGGCGGCGGCTCGAGCCCTGCAGCTCGGTGATGAGGGCCGAAATGCCCGTCTTGACGGAATCGTCTGCCATTGATTGGTACCTCTTTCTAACTCGGTGGAACAGCGTGCTGGTGGTGCTATGCGCGTATGCGCGTGCCGGCGGCGGGCGCCGGCGGGGTTAATCCTTCTTGGCGGTTTCCTGCGGCGCCTGGACGCTCATGAGCTCAGGCTCGCGGCCCTCGCGGCGGGCGCGGCGAACCTCCTCGGCCCTCTGGGGGTTCTCGGCGCGGCGTACCTGGTCGCGGTTGACTCGGAACTTACGGTCAACCTTGTTCCAGAAACCGACGGACTCGCCGAAGCCCATCTTGAGGCCCGCGACGGCGCCGGCCATGGCGCCGAATACGAGCATCACGAGCATGAGCAGGCCCGTCATAAGGACAAGCGCCGTGGCGAGGACGCCGATGCCGAGGACGATGAGGTTCCAGCGCCAGTAGTCGCCGCGCGTGACGCAGCGCTTGGAGAGGATGTCGCCCGCGCCGACGCCGGCGTAGATGCCGAAGAGCAGGAGGAAAAGCGCGATGATCGCGCCGACAAAGCCGGTGTCCACGCGCCCCTAGGCCTCCCCGTGGCAGCAGCAGTGGCCCTCGCCGTGGGCGTGCCCCTCGCCGTGGCCGCCGCAGCACTCGTGGCCTTCCTCGTGGCCGTGGCCGCCGCAGCACTCGTGGCCGTCGTCGTGGCCGTGGCCGCCGCAGCACTCGTGGCCTTCCTCGTGGCCGTGGCCGCCGCAACCGCAGCCGCCCTCGCCGTCGCAGCCCTCGCCGCCGCAGCCCTCGCCGCCGCAGCCGCAGCCCTCGCCGGCGTCAAGAAGCGACCAGTCAAGGCCAGCCGCCACGGCGTCGCCCTCCTCGGCGTAGAGCAGGGTGAGCGCCTGGGTGCCCATGCGCTTGCCGCCGACCTGGCAAAGGGTGTCGAAGAGCGCGAACGCGGTCTCGGCGCCGGGCAGCGCGAGCTCGGCGTCCTGCGCGGTCGTCACCGCGAGCGCGATGTCCTTGCGCAGGTGCTCGGCCATGAAGCCGGGCTTGTAGTCGCCGGCGAGCGACTTGGGCGCCAAGGTGGACGCCGCGCCGGAGCCGCCCGTGCCGCTGGCGAGAAGGTCGAGGACCTTCTCGGCGTCGAGGTGGCCCTGCTCGGCGAGCGCGAGCGCGTCGGCATAGCCGACCATGCAGGAGGCCAGGCTGACCTGGTTGCAGAGCTTGGCCGTCTGGCCCGCGCCGGGCTGGTCGAAGTAGAAGAACTTCTTGCCGAAGGTCTGCAGGATGGGCAGCACCGGGGCCACGGTGGCCTCGCTCGCGCCCATGATCAGCGTGAGGGTGCCGGCCTCGGCGCCGGACTGGCCGCCCGTGACGGGGCAGTCGAAGGCGTGGACGTCGGCCACCTCGGAGG
>CAVIBB010000039.1:13322-15063 GCA_963640745.1 Paludibacteraceae bacterium | reverse complement strand
GAGCTCGGCGGCCACGCGCTGGATGGGCTGCGCCGCGCCCGCCCACTCGGCGTCGGCGTGGTAGAGCACGGCCACCGGCGTGGACATCCGCCCGCCCGAGAGCACAGTGCCCATGCGGTTGAGGTAGCTCATGAGCACGTGGAAGTGCTTGAACTGCGGGTTCTTGCCGTGCGCATAGAAGTGCGGCGGGCAGTCGGGGTCGGGGAAGGGCGCCATGCTGAAGGCATGGGGCACGAACCAGTTGACGCCGCGCACGAGGAAGTGGTCGCAGATCCACTTCATCTGGCGCAGCCCCTCGTGCCAGCCGAACGCGCCGAAGACCTCGGCCATGCAGCGGCCCTGCTTCTTTGGGTCGAGATGCGCGGCCGACGCGCCGAGTTTGGCGAGCGCGTAGGCGTAGAACTCCATGTCCCAGCTGCCGCGCCCGTAGTCGTGCGTGCCGGAGTCGATGCCGGGGACGACCTGGTTGATCACGATGTCCACGCCCGCCATGTCCTGGCCGCCGACGGCGCGGAAGTAGTGGCCGGCGCCGGCGCCAAGGCGCGCATGGCCGTCCTTATCCTCGATGACGTGCCCGATGTAGGAGACGCCGTGCGCTCGGCACCAGTCGCCGAGGTTGCCGCAGAAGCACTCCTCGTAGAGGCGCGTGGCCTCCTCCATGTACTCCACGCGTGCGTCGGCGCCGTCGGCCGCTCGGTCCCAAAGCGCGCACAGGTTGGCAAGAAACGCCTCGCCCCAACGCTCGCGCAGGCGCCGCTCGAGCTCTGCCGACCAGGGCAGCGGCATGGACTTCTTGCCGATGAGGCAGTCGGAGGTGCCGTCCTCGAAGGTGATGCCCTTCTCGTTGGCGAAGCCCGGCTCGTCGGAGAAGAACCCGAGGATCGTGTGGCCGAACTCGTCGCCGAAGCGCTGGTAGTGGGGCTCGTAGACCGCCTTGATGAGCTGGTCGCACGAGGCCTTGTCCACCATGTTGATGTAGTCGGGGTTGTAGGAGGTCTTCTTGCTGGTAAGAAGCACGCAGGCCTGCGTGTGGCCGGCGGGCGCGTCGAACACGAGCGCGGCGGGGCGGCCGTCGTTGCCCGCGAGCACGCGGTGCTCGACGTCCACGGGCGCCCCGCCCTGCATGAAGACGACGCCGTAGAACTCCTCCGTCGCGTCGAACATGTTGCCGAGCGCGATGCTCACCTGCGGCGTCGGGCCCACGACGTCGATGACGCGGTGGGTGAGCACGGTCTTTCGGAGCGCGGGCGCGACGTCCTTCACGGTGCCGTTGGCGTAGCCGGTGGGGAAGTGGGCGTCGTCCAAGATCCAGAGCTTGAGGCCGAGCTCCTTGCACTTCTCGATAATAAAGCCCAGGTCAGACCACCAGCCCTCGCCGCAGAAGTCGGGATGCGGCCGGCTCTCGAGGCAGACCTCGTGGATGTCGGCGCCGGCGATGGCGCCCAGGTACTCGGCGATGGTCTCGTGGTCCTCGCCCTTCATCCAGAGAAAGGGCAGCACATGGTTGTCGTAGCGGGCGTAGTCGAACATGGGGTTCTCCTTGTGTCGGACGTCGGGTTCATTGAGCAACGGGCTTCTTGCCGAGCGTCGCGATTTCATAGGGGTGTGCCCCGGAAATCTCCCGGGGCAGTGGGCTGGGTGCTTTTTTGGCCGCTACTTCTCCGGGTCGGCCACCGCGAAGGAAATGACGGCGGAGATGGTCGCGGCGCCGACTGCGCAGGCGATGAAGCCGTAGAGGCTC
>CAVIBB010000039.1:0-13312 GCA_963640745.1 Paludibacteraceae bacterium | reverse complement strand
GCGGAAGAGGCCGTCGCCGACCCAAGCATACATGCGTCCGCCGAGCGCCGCGAGCACGCCGCCGCCCACGCCGCCGCCGACCATCGCGGCGATGAAGCACTTGAACTGCGGAAGCGCGATGGAGTAGATGGTGGGCTCGGTCACGCCGCAGAGGCAGGTCGCCACGTTGGAGAGGCCCTCGGCGCGCTTCTGGGCGTCCTTCATCTTGAGGGCATAGCCAAGGGCGGTGCCGGCAAGCGCCCAGACGGTCACGCCCATGACGGCGTTCATCGGGTCGGAGCCGGTGCTCATGAGGTTGTTGAGAAGGACGGGGACAAAGGCCGCGTGCAGGCCGAGCAAGACGATGAGCTGCCAGAACGCGCCGAGGACGACGCCGGCGACGACCGGGCAGGCGCTAAAGAGGAACGACGTGGCGCTGGAGAGGATTCCGGAGAGCACGTTCATGACGGGGCCGATGACGAGCCACGCGCACGGCACGGTCACGGCGAGGGTGATCGTGGGGACGAACATGAGCTGCAGCATCTCGGGCACGACCTTCTTGGCACCCTTCTCGACATAGCTGGCAAGAAGCGCCGCGAGGATGATGGGGAAGAGCGTGCTCGAGTAGGTCGCGGAGGCGACGGGCAGGCCGAAGAACGAGATGCCGCCCTCGGCCGCGACGGCCGAGATGAGATCGGGGTAGACGAGGGACGCGCCGATGGCCGCGGTCACGTACTGGTTGCAGCCGAAGACCTTGCCGGCCGAGAAGCCCACGACCACGGGCATGAAGTACAGCACCGCGTCGGCGGCCGCGTACCAGAGCAGGTAGGCGCCGTCGGTCTTTGCCATGAGGCCGAAGGTGACGAGCAGGGCGAGCACGCCCTTGATGATGCCGCCGCCGACCATGGGCCCGAGGATCGGCATGATGCAGCCGGAGATAGTCTTGAAGAACTTGTTCCAGGCGCTGTCCTGACCGACCTTTTCCACGGTCGGCTTCGCATCCTCGGCAAGGCCAAGATACGAGCGGACGAGCGGGGTCACGTTGGAGACGTGCGTGCCGATGATGATCTGGTACTGACCGCCCTTGTTCATGATGCCCTTGACGCCGCCGATAGCGCGGACCGCGGCCTCGTCGGGCACAGAGTCGTCCTTGAGGACAAAACGCAGCCTGGTCATGCAGTTCGTGACGCTCACGACGTTCTCTTTGCCGCCGACGGCGTCCGCCACGGCGTGGGCGAGCGCGGTGTAGTCCTTAGCCATTTCCTTCTCCCTTGTATGGTCCTTGATGTTCAGCAGCTGCTCTGTGGTTTTAGGTTAAACCGCTTCAATCGCCGTGGTAATATCCGATTAACGGAGAATAGTATGACCGAATCAACGATTTGCTGAGGACGCAGGAGGCGCGATGGAGGTCGAGGAGCTCAACCGCCGGCTCTCGGAGTTGTCGGAAAGCGAGCTCGCGTACCGGGCGGGCGGCGGCTATTCCTGGGATGCGATTGGCGAGAAGGAGCTGCTCGACGGCCGTGAGGTGATCCGGCTCAAGAGCGCCGTCTTCGCCTTGCCGCTGCAGCGAAGCGCCGCGCTCGGCTCGCGGGCGCCTATCGCCATCGACCGCGAGCTCTATATCCGGCGCAATTCCCGCTTCAACCCCATGCCCGAGCACGTCCATTCCTACGTTGAGATGAGCTACGTCTACCGCGGCAGCTGCCCGCAGCAGGTCAACGGCCACGACGTGCTGCTGCGCGAGAACCAGGTGCTTCTCCTCGACTCGGACTGCCCGCACGCCGTCGGCTCCCTCGGCGAGAAGGACATCATGGTCTCCATCTGCCTCGAGCAGGGACTTCTTCGCCGCTGTTTGGAGGAGGTGCGCGAGGGCGACGACTGGCTCGCCGACTTCCTCATCAGCTCGCTCAACGAGCAGACCGATCACAACCGCTACGTGCGCTTCCACAGCCAGGGCAACAACCGCCTGCGAAGGTTCTTCCAGGAGCTGCTGTGCGAGTACCTCGAGCCGTCCACACAGGCCAACCGCATCATCCTGCGGCTCTTCCAGCTCATAATCGCCGAGCTCATGAACGTGTACGAGGGTGATTACGTGCGGCGAGAGAAGCAGGGTTCGGGGTCGGGCGTATCGGTCGTGGCGGTGGTGCGCTACATACAGGAGCATTACCTGACCTGCACGCTCGAGGGCGTCGCCGAGCGCTTCTTTGTGACGCCCAACTACCTGAGCGCCCTGCTCAAGCGCAAGACCGGCAAGACCTACCTGCAGCTCGTTCAGGACCAGAAGCTCGCGTATGCGGCGGACCTGCTGCTCACGGGCGGCATGAGCGTGGGCGAGGCGGCGCGTGCCGTGGGCTACGAGAACATGAGCTTCTTCTACCGCAAGTTCCGCGAGGCGTACGGCTGCTCGCCGGCCGAGTACCGCCGGCAAAAATAACGCGCCCGCCGGCAGCGGGTGGGCTGCCGGCGGGCGCGGGGATTGCGGCGCGGGATTGAGCGAAGGGGCCGTCCCTTCGTGGCGCTTAGTCGAGGTCGGCGCCGTTGCTGGCGATGACCTTCTTGTACCAGCCGAAGGACTTCTTCTTGGAGCGGGCGAGGGTGCCGTTGCCGGCGTCGTCGCGGTCCACGTAGATGAAGCCGTAGCGCTTGCTCATCTCGCCGGTGCCGGCGGAGACGAGGTCGATCGGGCCCCAGGTGGTGTAGCCCATGAGGTCGACGCCGTCCTCGACCACGGCGTCGCGCATGGCCGCGATGTGGGCGCGCAGGTAGTCGATGCGGTAGTCGTCGTTGACGGAGCCGTCCTCCTCGACGACGTCCTTGGCGCCCAGGCCGTTCTCGACCACGAACAGCGGCTTCTGGTAGCGGTCATACATGTCGTTCAGCGTGATGCGGAAGCCCAGCGGGTCGAGCGCCCAGCCCCACTCGCTCTGGCCGAGGTAGGGGTTCTTCGGGCCGGCGAAGGCGTTGCCGCTCGTGCGCTCGCACTCGGTGTCCGGGGCGGCCGAGCAGCGGGTGTTGTAGTAAGAGAAGCTGATGAAGTCGACGGTGTTCTCGGCAAGAAGCACCTTGTCCTCGTCGGTCATGCCGAGGTCGATGCCACGGCGCTCGAAGTCCTTGAGCGCGGAGTTGGGGTACTTGCCGCGGGCCTGGACGTCGATGAAGCAGAGCTCCTTCTGGGTGTCGACCTGGGCGGCGCGCACGTCCTCGGGGCGGCAGCTGTAGGGGTAGTAGGTGCCGGCGGCCATCATGCAGCCGACCATGACGTCGGGGTCGATCTCGTGGGCGATCTTGGTGGCCCAGGCGCTGGCCACGAGCTCGTTGTGGGCGGCCTTGTACTTGGCGGCGTCGTGGTCCTCGCCCTCCTCGAACACGATGCCCGCGCCCATGAACGGCAGGTGGAGGATCATGTTGATCTCGTTGAAGGTGAGCCAGTACTTAACGAGGCCCTTGTAGCGCGTAAAGAGGGTGGTGGCCAGGCGCTTGTAGAACTCGATGAGCTCGCGGCTGCGCCAGCCGCCGTACTTCTTGATGAGGTGGATCGGGCAGTCGAAGTGCGTGATGGTCACGAGCGGCTCGATGCCGTAGGACTTGCAGGTGCGGAAGACGTCCTCGTAGAAGGCGAGGCCGGCCTCGTTGGGGGTCTCCTCGTCGCCGTTGGGGAAGATGCGGGTCCAGGCGATGGACATGCGGAAGGTCTTGAAGCCCATCTCGGCGAAGAGGGCGATGTCCTCCTTGTAGTGGTGATAGAAGTCGATGCCGGTCTGGGCGGGGTAGTAGTAGCCGTCCTCGAAGTCGAGCATCTTGCGCTCGCCGGCGACGACGGCGAAGCGGTCCTTGCCGTGCGGGGTCACGTCGACGTTGGCGAGGCCGCGGCCATCGACGTCGTAGGCGCCCTCGCACTGGTTCGCGGCGGTCGCGCCGCCCCAGAGGAAGCCGTCGGGGAAGCGCTTGGTGGTGTCTGCCATGATGCTCCAATCGGTTGGTTGTAAACGTCCTTGCTTAGTATCGCCCAAAGTTGGGGGAATGCGCGAGGTATCAGGAATGTTGGCACTTCTTTTCGCAGGTTGCGGGTTCGGTTAAAGTGTTGCTGATACGTTTTGATACTTGAGATGGGTTGAGACACGGTTTTCTCGCCCACGGCGAGGGGAGCTTGCGATGGACATCCGGCGGCGCCTGCGGGAGGCCAAGGGCCTCACCCCGACCGAGAGCCAGCTCGCCTCCGTCGTGCTCGCGATGGGGGAGCGCATCCAAACGACCTCCATCAAGGAGCTCGCCGCGGCCTCGGCCACGTCCATCGCCACGGTGCACCGCCTGTGCAAGAAGCTCGGGCTCGAGGGCTTCAAGGAGCTCAAGGTCGAGCTTGCGCGCGCGACGGCGCGGCGCGAGGGTGCCGAGGACGTCGACTTCGACTTTCCCTTCGACGAGGGATGGGGCGCCGAGCGGGTCTGCGGCGGCCTGAAGTCGCTCTACGCGGGCGCCATCGAGGAGACGCTCGAGGTGCTGGACACCGGCGAGCTCGCGCGGGCGGCCGACCTTCTCCGGGCGGCGGATGTCGTGGACGTGTACACGCAGTCGCACAATCTCTATCCTGCGCAGATGTTCACCGACCGCCTGCTTTCCGCGGGACGCGCCGTCACCTGCCACGAGAGCCAGGAGCGCCAGGTAAGAAGCGCGCTCATCTCCGACGCGACGCACGTGGCGGTGGCCATCACGTACTCGGGCGTGAACGACGTGCTGACGCAGGTGTTGCCGCTGCTCGCCGCGCGCGAGACCCCGGTGGTGCTCATCGGCGCGCCGATGGCCCGCGAGAGGAACCCGGGGCTAGACGTGTATCTTTTGGTAGGGGACTCGGAAAGCACGCTGCACCGCATCACGCAGTTCGCGTCGCATATTTCCGTGCAGTTCGTGCTTGACGCGCTGTACAGCTGCGTGGTGGCGGGCGACTACGAGCGCAGCCTGGGCTTTATCCGCGACTCGCTGCCCTATACCCGCAAGCCGGGGCTGTGATGGTGCGAAGGGGGCGTTATTTGCATCGCTTGGCGGCATCGTGCGGGCGGAGATCTCGTGTTTGGTCCGAATCGGGCGGCGGGTTTGTCCGTTTGAGCGGACATTTCGCGGCAAACTCTGACTTTTCGCACTTTAAAACTGGGTTCGCCTAGTAGCCTCGGGTTTAATAACCCTTTTAACTGGGAAAATCCGGCCTCATAACCGACGGCTAGTCGTTGGACTCGATTTTAAAGTGCGAAAAGTCAGAGTTAGTGCCTACGAGGCGTTCGTGACGGGGCGGTAATGGACGAGCGCGCCGAGCATGAGCAGCGCCGTGGTCGCCAGGCTGATGGGATAGACGGCCATGATGGTCGGGAAGGCGGGCGCCGCGGGGAAGACGAACGCGACCCAGAGCAGGCGGATGCCGCAGACCCCCAGCATCGTGAGCAGGGCCGGCACGAGCGAGATGCCGAACCCACGCAGGTAGCCCGAGCAGTTCTCGTAGAGCGAGCTGAACATGTGGGCGGGCACGATTACACAGATGCGCAGGTAGCCAATGGCGATGACCTGGGGATCGGTGTTGAAGACGTGGATGATGGCCTGGCCAAAGACGACGGCGAAGAGCGCGACGAGGCCCGTGCAGATGAGCCCCTCGATGACGCAGACCTTGAGGACGCGGCGGCAACGCGCGAGGTCGCCCGCGCCGTTGCACTGCCCGACGAAGGTCGTGCACGCCTGGCACACCGAGTTAATGAGGTTATAGAAGACCTGTTCCATGGAGAGGGCTGCTGCGCTGCCCGCCATGACGGTGGTTCCGAGCTGGTTGATGCAGCCCTGGATCACGATGTTCGCGAGCGAGAAGATGGCCCCCTGAGCGCCGGCCGGCATGCCGATGCGGACGATCTCGCGGGCGACGGGGCCGTCGATGCGCAGCTCGCGCAGGTCGAGCCGGATGAGGCCGTCGGCCCGCATGAGCTGGGCGGTGAGGAACGCGGCGCTCACGCAGTAGCAGATGACGGTGGCGATGGCCACGCCCATCGTGCCCCAGCCCAGAAGCGCGACGAAGGCCGCGTCGAGGCCCACGTTGAGCACGGCCGAGATGGCGAGCGCGAAGAGCGGCATCTTTGTGACGCCGACGCTGCGGAACACCGACGCGACAAAGTTATAAAGAAGCACCGCCGGCATACCAAGCAGGTAAATCCGCAGGTAGATAAGGGCTTCCGCCATGGTCTCGTCAGGAACCTGGAGGGCTGCGAGCAAAGGCTCCGCGAACACCTCGCCGACCAGGGCGACGATGAAGCCGATCCCGGCGAGCAGCACGGAGCTGTGGACGGCCTTGCGCACGGTCTTCTCGTCGCCCGCGCCCACGGCGTTGGCCACAACCACGTTCGTGCCGATGGCGATGCCGACGAAGAGGTTGATGAGCAGGCTCACGATGGGGGAGTTGGCCCCGACCGCCGCCATGCCGAGCGAGGCGCCGTCGGCCGAGAAATGCCCGATGACGAAGACATCGACGAGGTTGCTCATCTGCTCGAGGATGCCGGTGGCGGCCACGGGCAGGGCGAACATAGGAACGGCCCGCCAAAGCGAGCCGGAGAGGATACCTGAGGTGTCTTGGGCGCTGGTGCCGGTAGTGCTGGCGTTGCTCACAGGGTGCTTCTTTCTAACGCGCGATAAGGTGCGCAGAAAAGGCTACACCCGGCGAAGCCCGCGGCCCGCGAACCGTCGCTAACGGTCCGAAAACGTAACGTTGCAGGAGCCGCCGTCCTCGGGCACGAGGTCCGCGAGGGTCTTCGAGTCGAGGTAACCCGAGGTCACGCGGCCGAGGTCGCGCCAGACGCTC
Source organism: Paludibacteraceae bacterium (assembly GCA_963640745.1). GTDB lineage: Bacteria > Actinomycetota > Coriobacteriia > Coriobacteriales > Atopobiaceae > Paratractidigestivibacter. The sequence goes on along the minus strand of CAVIBB010000039.1, from coordinate 6,507 downwards.
ACCGTCGAGCAGCTGTTGACCTGCGGGCAGATGGTGCCGTTGGAGCAGTCGAGGCAGTTTACGGGGGCAAGCGAGCCCTCGGCCGCGCGCAGGATCTCGCCCAAGGTGTAGTCCTTGGCCTCGCGCGTGAGCTTGTAGCCGCCGCCCTTGCCGCGCTGGCTCGTCACGTAACCGGCCTTGTGCATGAGCGAGATGACCTGCTCAAGGTACTTGCGCGAGATGTTCTGGCGCTTGGAGACGTCGCCCAGGGAGACCCAGCCCTCGTGGGCCGCGAGGTCGGCCATCGCGCGCAGGGCATAGATGCCCTTCGTCGAGAACATTCCCATGTGGGTCTCCAATCCTTCTTGGCGACGGCGCGAGGGGCGGCCTCGCGCCGATCAAACTTGCAATCAGGCAAAGGGGCGGTCCCTTTGCCCTGTGCGACTAGCGGGTCTCGAGCATCTCCTGCAGGGTGCGCCACGCGAGCTCGGCGCACTTGACGCGCGCGGGCATGTGTGCGATGTCCTTGAGGATCGAGGCGTCCTCGAGGGCAAGAAGCGACGGGTCGTCCTCGGAGACCTCGCCGCGGATCATCTGCATAAAGAGCTTGCAGAGCTCAATGGCCTGCTCGGGGGTCTTGTCGATCATCAGGTCGCTCATGATGTCGGCAGAGGCCTGGCTAATGGCGCAGCCGTGGCCGGTGAAAGCGGCCTCCTCGATGGTGCCGTCGTCGGCGAACTTGACCTGGAATCTGAGCTCGTCGCCGCAGGAGGGGTTCACGCCCTCGTGCGTGCAGTCGGCGTCCTCGAGCTCGTACTTGTAGTCGGGGTGGGTCACGTGGTCCATGAACTCGGCGTTGTAAAGATCAGTTACAGCCATTGAAAACCTGCCAAACTTGGGTGAGGCCGGCGACCAGGCGGTCGACGTCGGACTTGTCGTTGTAAAAGGCGAGAGAGGCGCGGCAGCAGGCGAGGTTCTCCACGCCGAGCCAGGTGAGGAGGGGCTGTGCGCAGTGGTGGCCTGCGCGGATGCAGACGCCGGACATGTCGAGGATGCTCGCCACGTCGTGCGGGTGGACGCCGCGCACGTTGAAGCTCACGACGCCGTGGTGGGTCGCCGGGTTCGCGCCGCCGATGATGTCAACGAAGCCCAGCTCAGAGAGCTTTTGCATGGTGTAGGCAACGAGCGCCGCCTCGCGCGCGGCCACGGCCTCGAGGCCTGCGGTCTCGGTGAGGTACGTGATGGCCACGCCGGTGGCGTAGATGCCGGCGGCGTCCTGGGTGCCCGCCTCGAACTTCTCGGGCACGGGCGCCCAGGTGGCGTCCTGCTCGGTCACGGAGTCGATCATCTCGCCGCCGGTGAGCATGGGCGGCATCTGGTCGAGAAGCTCGTGCTTGCCCCAGAGCACGCCGATGCCCATGGGGCCCAGGCACTTGTGAGCGGAGAAGGCGAGGAAGTCGGCGCCGAGCTCGCGCACGTCGACCGCCAGGTGCGGCGTGGACTGCGCGGCGTCGACCACCATGTAGCCGCCCTGCGAGTGGACCGCGTCGGCGATGGCGCGCACGGGCAGCTCGCAGCCCATGACGTTGGACACGTGGGCGCAGGCGGCGATGCGCGTCTTGGGGCCTATCTTTGCCGCGATCTCGTCGGCGGAGAGGGTGCCGTCGTGCTCGGGGTACATCACGACGAGCTTCGCCCCGGCGGCGCGGCAGGCCTGCTGCCAGGGGATGAGGTCGGAGTGGTGCTCCATCACGGTGACGCAGACCTCGTCGCCGGGCTCGAGCACGCAGGGCGCGAAGCTCTTCGCGATGAGGTTCAGGCTCTCGGTGGTGTTGCGCGTGAACACGACGTCGTCGGCGAGGGGCTTGCCCGCCTCGTCGAGGGCGCCGATGAAGCCCGCGACCTGCCTGCGGACGGCGGCGATCTCGGAGGTGGCCATCACCGAGAGGCCGTAGAGGCCGCGCAGCGGGTTGGCGTTCATGCGCTCGTAGAAGTCGCGCTCGGCGTCGAGGACGGCCGCGGGGCGCTGGGCCGTGGCGGCGCTGTCGAGAAACGCGATTCCGGGCTGGCCGGCGAGCAGCGGGAAGTCCGCCTTGAAGGGGTTCTTCTCGATGTCCGCGGCGAGGGAGGCGTCGATCATTGCTGCTGAGCCTCCTCGGTGCCGTTGCCGGCGGGCGCGCCGGCGGCCGCGTCGACAGGCGCGGACTGGCCCTGCGCCTCGTCGTAGTCGTGCGCGACGTCGGCGCCCAGGACCTCCTCGGCGCGCAGGATGGCGGCCTTGCGGGAGGCCTCCTCGGGCGCGTGCATGATGGCGTCCTCGAAGATGGCGCGGACGAAGAGCTGCTCGGCCTCGTGGCGAGAAAGGCCGCGGTTCATGAGGTAGTCGATCTGCTCGGGGCTCACGCTGCCGATGGTCGCGCCGTGGTTGCCGGCCACGTCGTCCTCGTCGCAGAGGATGACGGGCATGGTCTTGTTCACGACGTCGTCGCCGAGCACGAGCACGTTCTCGGCCTCGTTGCCCTTGGCGCCTCGGGCGCCGTGCACGAGGTCGATGGTGGCGCGCAGGGACTTCTTTGCCGCGTCGTCGAGGGCGCCGGACTCGCGGACCTCGGCGCGGGTGTTCTTGCCGCGCATGCGCACCACGTGGTTGATGTCGAGCACCTCGGTGCCGCGGGCGTGGTAGCGGCAGCTGAGGTCGATGCGGGAGCGGGCGCCGGCGAGGTCGCAGGCGAGGCCCATGGCCACGGTGCCGCCGCCGAGCGCGTACTGGCGCACCTCGACGCGGGCGTCCTCGTCGGCGCTGATGCCCACGCTCTCGAGGTGCTGCTGGAAGTCGGCCACGCCCAGGACCTCGACGACGGTGACCTGCGCGCGGGCCTCGGCCACGATGCGCAGGAGCGACGCGGAGGTTGCGGTGACGCCGTCGGCGGCCCTGTTGACCTGGGCCTCGTTTACGCCCTCGGTGCCCGCAGCGGACTTCTTGCCGCCGTGGACCGCCACGACGACCGTCGCGGTCGCGCCCTCGCGGACCATGACGCCGGTGTCGGCCACGGCGCCCGCGTCGGCGTCGATGTCCACCACGATGGGCTCCTCGCGCACGGTGTTGCGCGGGACCTCGACGTAGCGGGCGTCGGCGGCCTGGGAGCAGACCCAGTCGGTGACCTTCTCGCCCATACCGCACTCGAGCTTGCCGAAGAGCTGCGGCAGCGCGAAGTAGACGTCGCCCTTGCGGGAGAGGCGCGGCACGGTGAGGGTTATGTCGTTGGCGCGCAGGCGGTTCCAGGTCTGCGCGGGCGGGGTGTTCACGCGCTCGAGCGTGACGGTCGGCGCGGCCTCGGGCACGCGGGACCCGGCGGCGCCCGCCACGGCGACGGCGCCAGTGTTCTTCTCGTCAGCCATTAGCCGATGGCCCCTTCCATCTCGAGCTTGATCAGGTTGTTCATCTCGACGGCGTACTCCATCGGGAGCTCCTTGGAGACGGGGTTCGCGAAGCCGTTGACCACGAGCGTGCGCGCCTCGGCCTCCGAGCAGCCGCGGCTCATGAGATAGAGGATCGTGTCGTCGGAGATGCGGCCGATGGTGGCCTCGTGGCCCACCTGGGCGGTCGCGTTGCGCACGTCCATGGCCGGGATGGTGTCGGAGCGGCTGATGTTGTCCAGCATGAGCGACTGGCAAGAAACGCTGCAGCGCGCGCGGTCGGCGCGGCGGCCCACCACGACGGAGCTGCGGAACGTGTTCACGCCGCCGTCCTTGGAGATGGACTTGGTGTTGACGGACGCGGTCGTGTCCGGCGCGTTCATGACGACCTTGCAGCCGGTGTCGAGGTCCTGCGTGGCGCCGGCGAAGGTGATGCCGGTGAACTCGCAGCTCGAGCGCGCGCCCTCCATGATGGTGGTGGGGTACAGATACGAGACGTGGCTGCCGAAGGAGCCTGAGACCCACTCCATCTTTGCGTCGGCGCCGATCTTCGCGCGCTTGGTGTTGAGGTTGTACATGTTCTTCGACCAGTTCTCGATGGTCGAGTAGCGCAGGCGCGCCCCGTCCTTGACGAAGAGCTCGACCGCGCCGGCGTGAAGGTTGGCCTCGAAGTACTTCGGGGCGGAGCAGCCCTCAATAAAGTGCAGGTCGGCGCCGGGTTCCACGATGATGAGCGTGTGCTCGAACTGGCCCGCGCCCGCGGCGTTCAGGCGGAAGTAGCTCTGCAGCGGGTAGTCGAGCGTGACGCCCGCCGGCACGTAGACGAACGAGCCGCCGCTCCACACGGCGTAGTGCAGCGCCGCGAACTTGTGGTCGGTGGGCGGGATGAGGGTGCCGAAGTACTCGTGCACCACGGGCTCCCACTGGGGGTCGTGCAGCGCGTCCTCGATGGTCGTGTAGACGACGCCCTGCTTGGCGACCTCCTCGCGCATGTTGTGGTAGACGATCTCGGAGTCGTACTGGGCGCCGACGCCGGCCAGGCTGTCGCGCTCGGCCGCCGGGATGCCCAGGCGCTCGAAGGTGTCCTTGATGTCCTCGGGCACGTCGTCCCAGCTCTTGGCCTGCTTGGTCTTGGGCGAGACGTAGGTGGAGATGTGGTCGAGGTCGAGGCCCGCGATGGAGGGGCCCCAGTTGTCGGCCATCGGGCGGGCGTGGTACTTGTCCAGCGCGTCGAGGCGCATCTGGAGCATCCACTCCGGCTCGTCCTTCTTTGCGCTGATGGCGCGGACGATGTCGGGGGTGAGGCCGTCGGCGTAGCGCTCGTAGCCCTCCTCGGACTTGGTGAAGTCGTAGAGGGAGCGGTCGACGTCGGAGACCTGCGTGCGGTTCTGGGTGCGCTCGTCGCTCACTTAGGCGTCAGCTCCCTCGGCGGCCTCGGCGCTCGGCGCGGCGATGTAGCCCTTCTCGGCGGCCATCTGCTCGTAGGTCGAGAAGCCGTTGGCGTCGATCTCGGAGATGAGCGACGCCGGGCCCTCGGCCATCATGTGGCCCTTGACCATGACGTGGGTGCTGTCGACGTCGAGGCGCTCGAGGATGCGGGTGTTGTGCGTGATCACGATGAGGGCGCCGTCGCACTGCTCGCGGTAGGCCGCGATGCCGCGGGAGACCACGCCGAGGGCGTCGACGTCGAGGCCGGAGTCGGTCTCGTCGAGGATGGCGAGCTTGGGCTGCAGGAGCAGCAGCTGGAGCATCTCGATCTTCTTCTTCTCGCCGCCGGAGAAGCCGACGTTGAGCTCGCGCATGAGGAAGGACTGGTCGAGGTCGAGCTGGTCGGCGATGTCGCCCACGCGCTTGCGGAACTTGCGCGCGGTGGTCTTGAGCTCGGGACGCATCTGGCAGATGGTGCGCAGGAAGCTGTAGAGGGGAACGCCCGGGACCTCGACGGGGGCCTGGTAAGAGAGGAAGATTCCGGCGAGGCTGCGCTTGTCGGCGGAGGCGTCGGTGAGGTCGGCGCCCGCGAACTCGATGGAGCCGCTGGTCACGCGGTAGGTCGGGTCGCCCATGATGACGTGGCCGAGCGTGGACTTGCCCGCGCCGTTCGGGCCCATGAGGACGTGGCACTCGCCCTCGCCGACGGCCAGGTCGATGCCGTGAAGGATGGGCTTATCCTCGGTTCCCGCCGAGACGCCGCTCACGTTCAGAAGCGCTGTGGACATTCTCTCTCCTTATATATGGTGCGCGGGCGCGCATGCCCGCTTGCCTAATTCATAGGAACGCGTAGGGATTATACGGCAAGAGGTTCGCGGTCGAGGTGTAAATACCCCTTGATTGGGGGGATTTACGAATCGGACGGGTTTCTCCACAAAAAGGGGCGCCGCGTCGGTGCGGGTGTAGAATGGCCCGGTGTCCGTACACGGCGATAAGGAACCCATCATGTTCATGTTTGAAAGCGCTCCCATTTAGCCTGCAGAGCTTTTTGTCTCTGTCGACCAGCTACATAAGGAGCGTTTTAAACATGAGAGTTCTCGCCTCGCCGACGCGTCGCGTCGTCGCGATCAATTTCTTTATGATGTTCGCCGTGCAGTCGGTGTATTTCATCGGCATCATCGGTTGCGCCACCTATGTGCTGTCAGCCGGCGCGCTCGAGGTCTCGGCGCTCGTCTTCCTCATGAACATGGCCGTTGTGCTGGGAAATCTTGGCGGTGGGCCGGTCATTGACCGGGTAGGGCCGCGCAAGACCCTGCTCGTCTCGCTCGCGGCGATCTCGGCCGTGGGTTTCGCGGGCTGGCTTCTGCCGGTGAGCTACCCTGTGCTCGCGCTCGCCTCCGCGCTGCTGGGGTTCTTCTTCGGCGCGGGAACGACCGCGGTCGACGCCTACCCTCGCTTCTTTACCGAGGATGCCGCGCACCTGGCGCGCATGAACGGCTTGAACCAGATGGCGACCGGCGCGTCCGTCATCGTCGGCCCCGCGCTCGCGGGCTGGATCGCGACCTGGGCGCCGCATCAGTGCGTCTTTGCGCTCGAGGCCTTCTCGCCGCTCGTCGCGATCGCCGTCGCGTACGCGACGCGCGAGGAGCTTGCCAAGCCGCTGCCGGAAGAGGGCTGCGGGGC
>CAVIBB010000038.1:0-15177 GCA_963640745.1 Paludibacteraceae bacterium | reverse complement strand
GCGTGTCTCCTTAATTCCACGCGGCCGGATCCGGCGCAGAGAAAAGAGGCGGCTGTCGAGCCCCGTAATCGCGCCACGCAGTAACGGCTGTCGACGGCACGCCCTGGAAACGCGCCGCGCAGTAACGGCCCCTGCGGATGAGCCCTAAAACCACGCCGCCCAGCAACAAAAGAGGGGCGTGCGCCCTGGAAATACGCCGCCCAGTAACATGACGTTGCTGCGCGGCGTATTTCCAGGGCGAAAACGGCCTGTCGTTTACTGGGCAGCGCGTTTCCAGGGCGATGATGGCCCGCCCGTTGCTGTGCGACGAGGTTTCAGGGCTCGAGCCGGAGACAGGTTGCTGGCCGACGCGCTTTCGGGGCGCGCCGGCCGCCCAACCGTTACAGCTCGTAGATCGCGCTGAACTTCTCGTTAAGGTACTTGGTGTAGTGGCTTGCGTCGAATCCGCTGCCGGTCGCCGCACGAAGCAGCTCGTCGGTGTCCTTGGCGCGGCCCCAGCGCCAGATGCGCTCTCCCAGCCAGGAGCGGACGGGTGAGAGGTCGCCCGATGCGCACACGCCCTCGAAGTCCATGCCGCCCGCGACCATGGCGTCCTTGAGCTGCGCTCCGATGGCGCTGCCCAGCGCGTAGGTCGGGAAGTAACCCAGGCTGCCGTCCGACCAATGCGTGTCCTGCAGGGCGCCGCGCGCGTCGTCGGGCACATCGATGCCCAGGTACTCCTTGTACTTCTCGGCCCACAGGCGCGGCACGTCGGCGGCCTTCGCCTCGCCGGAGAAGAGCAGCTGCTCGATCTCGTAGCGCACGAGGATATGCAGGGGATAGGTGAGCTCGTCAGCGTCGCAACGGATGAGGCACGGCTCGGCGCAGTTCTCGGCAAGATAGAGCTGGTGGGTGGTCACGCGCCCGAACTGCCCGGGGAAGCGGCGGCGCAGCGCCTCGAGCAGCGGCCCGGCGAACGCCTCGCTACGGCCGACGATGTTCTCGAAGAAGCGCGACTGCGCCTCGTGCATGCCCATAGAGGTGCCGCCCTTGAGCGAGGTGAAGCGGTACGCCGGGTCGACCCCCTGCTCGTAGAGCGCGTGGCCTCCCTCGTGCAACATGCTGAACACGTTGGAGAGCACGTTGTCGGGGTAGGCGTGGCTCGCGATGAGGACGAACCCGATGGACGGGCCGCCCGTGAAGGGGTGCTCCGTGCGACCGAGCCACAGCGCGTCCTTGTCGACGCCTTCGAGCTCCATGAGGTCCTCGGCGAGCGCCCATTGACGCCCCTCGTCGAAGGTGCCGTCGACGCAGGCGTGGCTCGGCTTGTGGCGACTTGCCATGCAGTCGGCAAGAAGCGGCACCACGCAGTTCTTCATCTGCGCAAAGAAGGGGTCGTAGAACGCGCGGCTCGTGCCGTGCTCGTACTCGTCGAGCCAGACGTCGTAGGGGTCCGCGTCGGGGTTCTTCGCTGCGGCCATGTGGCGAAGCGCCTCGACGATGCGGTCCAGGTAGGGCTCGAAGCTTGCCCAGTCGTTCGCGGCCTTCGCGCGGCGCCAGACGTCGTTGGCCTCCACCGTGAGGCGGCTGAAGGCCGCCTGCTCCTCGGCGGGCACGTCGACGAGCGCGGCGCGGTCGCGCTTCAGGATCTTCACCTGATCGAGGCGCGTCTGCCCCATGAGCTCGGGCTGCGCTCCCAGGCGCTCGAGCAAGGGGCCCACCTCGGGCGCGCACAGAGCGCGGATGCGCTGCTCCTCGAGAACCGCGCACGCCTCGCCGCGCTCCTCGGTGGCCTTGACGGGGTCGATCACGGGGCCGAGCGAGCCGATCTCGTCGATGGCGTAGCGTAGGGCAAAGAGCTTCTTCTCGAGGGCGTCGAGCGCGGCGATGTCGGCGCGCGGGTTGGCCACGGCGGCGTTGAGGTCGGCGGTTGCGGGGTTGGCTGACATGGATACCTCCCGGTGGGGTCAAAGATGAGTAAAAAAGCGCCGCCGCCTGCGTGGCGCCGGCGCGGAAAATTCGATGCCCCTTCAGTGTACCCGCCTGCTCGCCCGCCGCGCCGCACGTGTCGCCGGCGGGACAATTCGCGCCGTCCCGCGCGTTCGCGCACCCGGCTGAACTTATAGTGTTCAGGAAGCGTTTTACTTAAAGCGAACACCATCGGGCATCCGCGGCCGTCCGGCCGCCCCCCGGCGAGAAAGGAACCCTGGCATGGAAGCGGTTCTCGGCATCGACATCGGCGGCACCAGCATCAAGGCGGGCCTCTTTACCCCGCAAGGCGAGCTCCTCGAGGAGCGCAAGATCCCGACTCCGGAGCTCATCTCCTCCGAAGCGTATGCGGTCGTCGTCGACGGCCTGGCAAAGATCCTCTCCGCCCACGACTGCGTCTCCGCCGACGTCATCGCCCTCGGCCTCGACATCCCCGGGCCCGTGGCGGACGACGGAACCGTCGGCTTCCTGCCCAACATCAAGCTGGATCCCGAGGGCCTCGTCGCCGCCATCAACGCGGCGTTCCCCAACGCCACCGTCGCCTTCGTCAACGACGCCAACGCCGCCGCGCTCGGCGAGATGTGGGGCGGCGTCGCGCAGGGCGTCTCGAGCTACGTGCTCATCGCGCTTGGCACCGGCGTGGGGGCCGGCGTGGTCATCGGCGGCAAGCTCGTCGCGGGTGCCTTCGGCGCCGGCGGCGAGGTGGGGCACATCACCGTGAACCCCGAGGAGGAGAGGTGCTGCGGCTGCGGGCGCAAGGGCTGCCTGGAGCAGTACGCGTCTGCCACCGGCGTCGTGCGCCTTTACCTCGAGGAGTGCGAGCGCCGCGGCGTCAAGCCCGCCGCCGTCGAGCACGCAACCGATACCCTCACCGTCTTCCGCGCGTTGGCCGCCGGCGACGAGTGCGCCAAGCTCGCCGTCGACCAGATGTGCGAATACCTCGCCCAGGCCATGTCGCAGATCAGCTGCATCGTCGACCCCGCGATGTATCTGCTCGGAGGCGGCGTCGCGGGCGCTTTTGCCACGTTCGCGCCGGAGCTTCGCCGTCGTTTTGCCGCTCACGCCCTTCCCACCTGCAAGGACGTGCGCATTGAGGCCGCGAGCCTCGGCAACCAGGCGGCCATGTACGGCTGTGCCTACGAGGCCCTTCGCCTGCGTGGCGAGCATATGGGTAAGTAGCGCCGCAAGCGCTTCGAGTCGTCCGCCGGCGGCAAAACGTTCGGTTTGTCCATAACGTTCACCGTCGCAAGTGCGCCGCTGGCGGAATTAAACTTCTCAAAGGTGGTATTCTGTGGTCTGTCTGCGACGCCGGGGGAGTGGCGTCGCGAAATATTGGCTGAGGGATTGGAGCATCCTAATGAGCGAAATCGTCACTGCGTCCCACGTCTTTACCGACTGCGCCGCCTCCTCCATCGATGAGGTCCTGAGCTTCTTCTCGCAGAAGGCTGTCGACCTCGGTTATGCGGAGGACGCCAACGCCGTCTTCGAGGCCTTCCGTGCCCGCGAGGCCGAGGGCACGACCGGCATGACCGGCGGTTTCGCTATCCCGCACGCCAAGACCACGGCCGTCAAGGAGGCCGTTGTCCTCGTCGCCAAGCTCAGCTCCGACGTTGAGTGGCCCTCCATGGACGACGCTCCCATCAAGTGCGCCATCGCCCTGCTCATTCCCGCGGGCGAGGCCGGCACCACGCACCTGCGTCTTCTTTCCAAGATCGCCGTCATGCTCATGGACGCCCACAAGCGCGAGGAGCTTCTTGCCGAGAACGACGCCGCCAAGCTCGCCGAGCTCGTTCTCGACGGCATCAAGGCCGAGTAGGTTTCCCGCATACTCGTCGCATCCGCGCCGGTGCCCTCAGGTCGGGTGCCGGCGCTTTTTCTCGGAAGGCCACGCCGGCCGACGGTGCCAGGCGATTTTAAAGGCCTTCCCCGCGCCCCGTTAGCCGGCCGGACAGAACTCCGTCCCTCGTAGAAAGGCTCGCACATGGCCATCAAGCTCATTCTTACCGACATCGACGGAACGATTCTTCCCTATGGCAAGAAGGTAGTGAGCGAGCGCTGCGTCGAGGCGTTCCGCTCTGCGCTTTCCGCGGGTATCCTCGTCGGCCCCGCGAGCGGTCGCTTCTATTCATGGATTCCCGGCTTCTTCGGCGGCGACGAGGCCTGCTGCGAGACCGCCCTCGCCACCAACGGCTCCCAGATTTATCTCGGCGGTGAGCTCGTTTTTCAAAAAGAGGTCCCGGCGGCGTCCATCCGGCGCGCGCTCGAGGTCCTTTCGGGCATTGAGCGAACCGGCCTGCTTTTCTTCGAGGGGGCGACGCCCTACCTCGTGCAGGGCGAGCGAGAGGACCTGCGTGGGTGTTTCCCCAGCTATGCCGAGACTTGCCTTGACCGTGACGACGTCCCGGAGTCCGGCATCACCAAGGCCAACGTCTTTATATGCGGCGATATAGAGCGTACCCGCGAGGTCGTTGCCCGCCTGAACCGCGAAGTCGAGGGCATCGATTTCGACGTGCCCCAGGCGGCCTTTTCCAATGCGATGCCTGCCGGCTGGAACAAGGGCGAGGCGGTCAAGTGGCTGCTTGAGCGCCTTGGCATCTCTCCCGAGGAGGCGGTCGTTTTCGGCGACGCGGGCAACGACCTGCAGATGTTCGGGGCGGTCGAGCACTCGGTTGCGGTGGCGGGGGCTCTTCCCGAGGCGCGTGAGGCCGCGCGGTGGCACATCGGCGCCGTCGAGGACGACGCGGTTCCCGCCGCCATCGAGGCGCTCGCCGGCGGCAACTGGCCGTTTGTCTCGTAGGCCCTTTCGGCCAGGACGTGCCGGTGGCATTCCCGCCGTCCCGTTCTACTGCCCGTTGCCGATTCGCGGCCTCCGCACACTGCTCCGACGTTTATAGTTGCTTGATACCAAGTTGTTATAACCAGCATACGTGCGGAGGAGAGACGAATGGGCCTCACATCTCGGAAGCAGCCGCTCTATGACCAGCTCGTGGATATCCTCCGCGAACGGATCGAGAACGAGATGGAGCCCGGCGATCTTCTTCCGTCCGAGCGCGAGCTCTCCGAGCGCTACGGCCTTTCGCGCACGACGGTTCGCCTTGCGCTGAAGGAGCTCGAGACCCTCGGCCTTATCACGCGCCGCCACGGCAAGGGCACGTTCGTCTCGGACCTCACGAGCAAGGCGATGGACCTCACCACGAACTACAGCTTTACCGAGCAGATGCGCGATGCCGGGCGAGAGCCCAAGACTATCGACCTTGAGTTCCAGACCTTCGATGCGTCCAAGACAGTCGCGGACCGCATGGGCCTTCATCTCGGCGACAAAGTCCACTACATGAAGCGCCTGCGCCTGGCAGATGGCGTCCCCATGATGGTTGAGCGGACCTATGTTCCCGCAAGCCGCTTCATCGGCCTCGATGCCGAGGCCCTGAGCGGCAAGTCCCTCTACGCCATCTTCGAGAACGACTACAAAGAGGTCATCCGCGTGGCCGAGGAGGAGTTCTTTGCCAGCGTTGCCCGCCAAAACGATGCCGAGGTGCTGGGGATCGCCGAGGGCGCCCCGGTCCTTCAGCTCTCGCGCGTGACGTACAACGACCAGAACATCGTGATCGAGTACACGCACAGCGTCGCGCGGGCGGATCAGTTCAAGTACCGCCTCACTCACGTGCGCTGAGCCGTCCGGGGACTGCGATGCGCGCGTGCTTTGACCACTTGGACCTGCGGCCGGGCGGTCGCGAGGAGTATATCGAGGGGCTGTCCGAGGAGTTCCCGTACCTCTTTCTCCTCTCGGACCACGACCGCTACAGCGAGAAGGCGGTTCCGTGGCACTGGCACCAGGAGATCGAGATGTACCTCGCGATCTCCGGCGAGGTGGAGTGCATGACGCCGCACGCGCAGGCCATCGTTCGACCCGGTGACGTCGCCTTCGTCAACGCGAACGTGCTGCACAGGACGCGTGCGCGGGGCGGTATGGAAGGAGCCTCGCTCCATGTGCACATGTTCCGCCCGCCGTTCATCGCGCCCGAGGGGAGCCTGCTTTCCCGCAGGTTCGTCGAGCCGCTATGCCGCGCGACCTCGGTTGAGCTGGTGGCGTACGCGAGCGACGACGTCCCGAGCCTTCGCCTGCGCGAGCTTATGGAGGAGGTTACCGATGTCGCGCTTGCCGAGGAAGGCAGCTGGGAGCTGCGGGTTCACGCGCTTCTTTGCGAGGCATGGGCGGAGCTCGTCGAGCTCACGCGGCCGCTGATCGCGGGAGGCCCGGCACAGATGCCCACGGCTCAGGGCGACCGCCTCAAGCTCATGCTCGACTATATCGGGCTGCACTACCCCGAGCGCATATCCGTCGCGGATATCGCCGAGGCCGGCTTCACGAGCGAGCGCGAGTGCTATCGCACGTTCAACGAGGTCCTGCACACGAGCCCGTCGAGCTACCTGAGGGATTACCGTGTTGAGCAGGCGTGCCGTATGCTTGCCCACACTACGCGGCCCGTGGGCACCGTGGCGCAGCTCAGCGGCCTCGGCGGCGCGAGCCTCTTTGCGCGCGTGTTTAAGGAGTCGCTCGGCTGCACGCCAAGTGAGTATCGCCGCCGTTGGCAGAAATAGAACAATTCCTGGCACATACCAATCTAGGTTGAGAAGGCTTTTCCCAGCATACTGGCCTCAACAGCAGGCGACGAAGGGAGAAGCAATGACGTACAGAGATAAGCAACTCACGGCTGACGACCTCAGGACCCTCCGTGCCCTACGCGCACTATTGGTGGAGGCGTACGGCACGATCGAAGATTTGTCACGCCTCGAGTTCACGCTCGGGATGGAGGACGGAGATACGCTTGCCGCCTTCGGTTTGGGCGATTCGGCGTGGGCTCATGAGCGTCTCGCCCAGCTGCGCTCAGCGCTCGGCGCGCCTCTTGCCGGCGAGACGAACGATGGTCGCGCGCAGGTCGACGCCTCTTGCGAGGAAGCCGCCTAGCCTGACATCCCCTGCGCGGGCTCCTTGGCCGGACATCCCCGCGCCCTCTAGATTTGCCGAGCGCCCCCTGGACCTCCCTCCGGTGGGCGCTCGGTTCATACGCGGTGGGTTGGGCCCGCGGCCCCTTGGTGCGGGAGTGATGCGTGGGCGCGTTTACTATGGACGCATGGCGGCGACGGCCGCTTGTATCTATCCGCGTAAGCAGCGCGATCCGGCGTAAGGGGGTAACCGCAGGATGGGCAATCCATTGATCAGCGTCCGCGGTCTTTGCAAGAGCTACGGCGAAAACGTGATTCTTGAGGGCGTTGACGTCGACATCAACCGCGGCGACGTCATATCCATCATCGGCCCGTCCGGCTGCGGAAAGTCGACTTTCACGCGTTGTCTCAACTTCCTCGATCCACCGACCGCCGGCGAGGTCTGGTTCGATGGACAGAAAGTCGGGGACGATCCGCGTGCCCTGCAGGGACTGCGCCGCAAGATGGGCATGGTATTCCAGTCCTTCAATCTCTTCTCGAACATGACGGTCGTCGAGAATGTCATGGTCGGCCAGGTCAACCTGCTTGGACGCAGTCGCCAGGAAGCTTACGACCGCTCGATGGAGCTTCTCGAGACGGTCGGCCTCGCCCATCGGGCACTCGCGTATCCCGACGAGCTTTCCGGTGGCCAGAAGCAGCGCGCGGCCATCGCGCGCACGCTCGCCATGGATCCCGAGGTCATCATTTTCGATGAGCCCACGAGCGCGCTCGACCCCACCATGGTGGGGGAGGTCCTTGCCGTTATGAAGGCCCTTGCCGACGCCGGGACCACCATGCTCATCGTTACCCACGAGATGAATTTCGCTCGCAACGTCTCCAACCGCATCTTCTACCTGGACGAGCGGGGAATCTATGAGGACGGCTCGCCCGAGCAGATTTTCGAGCGCCCGCAGCGACCCCGTACCCGAGACTTCATTTTCCGCATCAAGAGCTTTACCTACGAGATGCGCCGCGACAGCTTCGATTTCTTCGAGCTTCAGGGCCGGGTGGCCGCCTTCCTTCGCCGGCAGCTCGTTGCCGATGCCCGCATCATGCGTGTCCTTCTCGTGATTGAGGAGGCCGTCTACCAGAGCGTCTTTGCCTGCGACGACGTCGCGGCTGCTCGCCTTACGCTGCGCTATTCCGAGAAGGAGGATGAGTTCGAGCTGGCTTTCGAGGACGAGGACGGCCGTGCCCTCTTCCCGTACGAGGACATGGAGGAGCTTTCCCATAAGGTCATCGACGGCTACGCCAGCGAGGTCGATTGCGAACCGGGTCGCCTGTCCATCCGCATGAGCGCGGCCCGTACGGAGGTTTTCAATGGTTAGCTATAAGCACTGCAGGGCTGTGCTCGCTTTGGCTCTTGCTCTTCTTGCCGTTTGTTTTGCCTTGGTCCCGGCGGTCCCTGCGCGGGCCGAGGGACTCCGCGACCGAGTGGTCACCTGGAGCGAGGAGGAACGCGACAGCAGGCTTGAACATGCCTCAATCGGCGTTCAGGTCGGCGTCACATCCGAGTCCGAGGTGAACAGCCGTTACCCCGAATCCGATGCCCAGTCCTTCCAGAGCATTTCCGACACCATTGCGGCGCTCTCCGCAGGCAAGCTCGACTATGCGACGGCGACCGAGCCCATCGCGCAGCTGTACATGCGCGAGAACCCTGACCTTACCTATGTCTTGCCCGCGCTCTATACCTGCGATGTGAGCATGGGCATGGCAAAGGGTAACGACGCGCTTAAGCAGAAGATCAACGAGGCCATAGCTGAGCTCAGGGCGGACGGGACCATCGACGCCGTTCAAAAGAAATGGTGCGAAGAGGGCAACTATGACATGAGCGACATTCCCGTTCGCGAGGACGGGGATATTCTCACGGTGGCGTATTCACCGACCGACGAGCCGAGCACTTTCATGTATGAGGGTCATGCGGCAGGTATGGACGTCGAGATCATGATGCGTGTGGCCTACAAGCTGGGCATGCGCATTGAGTTCCAGGACATGAACTTCACGGCCAAGCTCTCGGCGCTCTCGGCCGGTAAGGTCGACGTTGGCCTGTATATGGTCAACACGCCGGAGCGCGCCAAGTCGATCGACTTTACCGACACGGTGTATGTGATCAACTGGGTCGCCATGACGACCGACGCGACGGCCGAGTCGGCCTCTTTCCTTGACGGCCTCGTCTCGAACCTGGAGAACACCTTTGTCGCCGAGGACCGCTGGCTCATGATCTTGCAGGGGCTGCTCGTTACCGCGGGCATCGCCGTCGGGTCATTTGTCCTCGGCACGCTTGGCGGAGGGGTCCTTTGCCTGATGAAGCGTTCCGGGCGTCGCTCCCTGGCTACGCTCGCCAGCGGCTACTGCCGTATTGCCACGGGTATTCCCGTGCTCGTGTGGCTCATGATCCTGTACTACATCGTGTTCGCCAGCGTTGATGTGTCGGCCGTGGCCGTGGCCATCATCTGTTTCGGGCTCGAGGTCTCGGCGCCCTTGTCCGGAGTGTTCTCGACGGGCCTCGACTCCGTCGCCCCCGGCGAGATCGAGGCGGCCCAGGCTCTCGGCTTCCCTCCGTCGCAGATTTATCGGCGCGTGATCCTGCCGCAGGCCATCCAGCACATTGGGGGTCTTTATACGGGCCAGCTCACGAGCCTTATCAAGGCGACCTCCATCGTCGGCTACGTGGCGATCACCGACCTCACCAAGGTGTCCGACATCATTCGCAGCCGTACGTTCCAGGCGTTCTTCCCCCTGCTCAGCGTGGCCGTGGTGTACTTCCTCCTCATCCTGCTTTTTTCGTGGCTGCTTACGTGCGCACTGCGCCGTTTCGACCCGAAGCGTCGCAGTAAGGAGCGCGTGCTGCGGGGAATCTCGATAGGCGGGGCGCCCGATGCACGTTAAGTCGGGATTGGCCGGGCTTATCGGCATGGATGGGGCCTTGGATGATCATTAATTTGGGATTCTGCGTGCTTCGGGGCCTCATTTGAAGACGCCTCATGCGCCGTGGGCGCCCCGTTCCTATTAGTTGCGGTGCGTTTGCCCAGTTGAACACTTGTTTAGATGGCATCAACATTTGAACAATGCACGCAGAATCTCATTTTCTTGATCCAAGCTTCGGCGAGGCGGTGACGGTCGGGACTCATTTGCTTATTCGCTGTGCTATTATTTCGCCTTAGGCAATGACGGAGAGGTTCGGGCCGTCGCGTCGCCAGCGGATAAGAGATGGGGCCCACCGGCTGAGAGGTCCCTCCAAGGCTGACGCCCGAAGTTCACTCCACCAGCCGCGACCTTAACGGCAGCGATGACATTTGCACTTATCGCCGCTCAGTAGGGAAGCCGTACACCCCACGGCACGGGGCAAACGAGTGGGCGCTCGTGAGAGAAAACACCTGCGTCAATCAAGGTGGTACCGCGGTAATGCTTGCCGTCCTTGGACCTTTGTCCGGGACGGCTTTTTGTTTTGAAAGGGGATACGCAATGTCGATGTCCGACGACCTCAAGGCAATTGAGGCGCAAGTTAAGGAGGGGCTGGCCAGCGCCGAGAGCATGGACGCCCTCGAGGCCCTTCGCGTGGGCGTGCTTGGCCGCAAGGGCAGCCTGACCGCCATCATGCACACCATGGGTAAGGTCCCGCCCGAGGAGCGACCGGCCATGGGCCAGCTCGCCAACACCGTCCGCGCCAACGTGGACATGGCCATCAAGACCCGCAAGGAGGAGCTCGGCCGCGCGCTCATGGCCAAGCGTATGGAGGCCGACGCCGTCGACGTCACCCTTCCCGGCCGTCAGCTTTCGCTGGGCACCCAGCACCTCATCTCCCAGATTCGCGAGGAGATCGAGGACATCTTCGCGGGGCTCGGCTACACCGTCGAGGACGGCCCCTACATCGAGACGACCTACTACAACTTCACCGCGCTGAATGCCCCTGAGGACCACCCCAGCCGCTCGGCCAAGGACACCTTCTACGTCGTGGATAACCAGCCTGAGGGCAAGGAGGTCCACGTCCAGGGCGAGTCCGACGTGCTCCTGCGCACCCAGACCTCCGGCGTCCAGGCCCACGTCATGGAGACCAAGGAGCCCCCGATCTACATGATCTGCCCGGGCACGGTTTTCCGTCCGGACACCGCCGATGCCAACCACCTGCCCCAGTTCACGCAGGTTGAGGGCCTGGTCGTGGATGAGGGCATCACCTTCGGCGACCTCAAGGGCACGCTCGACTACTTCACCCGCGAGATCTTCGGCAAGGACCGCGCCACGCGCTACCGCCCGCACTTCTTCCCGTTCACCGAGCCTTCCTGTGAGGTCGACGTCTCGTGCGGCGTTTGCCACGGCAAGGGCTGCCGCTTCTGCAAGAACACCGGCTGGCTCGAGATTCTGGGCTGCGGCATGGTTGACCCCAACGTCTTCGTCAACTGCGGCATCGACCCCGAGAAGTACACCGGATTCGCCTTCGGCATCGGCGTCGAGCGCGTCGCGGCGCTTCGCTACGACCTGCCGGACCTGCGTATGCTCATGACCGGCGACATGCGTTTCCTAAAGCAGTTCTAGCTTTCCCAGGCGCCCCGTCTGGTGGCTCCGGCCCTCCTCACGTACCCAAGTACGCAGCGTCGGGGCCGTCGCTCCCCATCCGGGGCACCTGGAAAACCCTACGTTTTGCACTAAAGCAGTTCTAGCTTTCCCAGGCACCCCGCCTGGGGGCTCCGGCCCCGTCTGGGGGCGGGAAACCGGATCCGATCGTTTCGCGCAACAGAAAGGCTGTTTCAAATGCGCATCTCATATGAATGGCTCAAGACCATGGTCGATGTGCCGGAGAACCCCTCCGAGCTCGTCGACGAGTTTGTCCGAACCGGCACCGAAGTCGAGGCCGTCGAGCGCGTGGGCGCCGACCTCGACCATGTCGTCACTGCCAAGGTCCTCGAGAAGACCCCGCACCCCGACTCTGACCACATGTATGTCTGCAAGGTCGACGTGGGCGAGAAGAACCTCGGCGCCGACGGCAAGCCTGAGCCGCTGCAGATTGTTTGCGGCGCCCAGAACTTCAACGCCGGCGACCACATCGTCACGGCGATGATCGGTGCGGTGCTTCCCGGCGACGTCAAGATCAAGAAGTCCAAGCTCCGCGGCGTGCAGTCCTGCGGCATGAACTGCTCTGAGCGCGAGCTCGGCCTCGGCGGCGACCACTCCGGCATCATGATCCTTCCTGAGGACGCTCCCGTCGGCATGGACTTCACCGACTACATGGGCATGTCGGACACCGTGATCGACTGCGAGATCACCCCGAACCGTCCGGACTGCCTCTCGATGACCGGCATGGCCGTCGAGGTCTCCGCCATGCTCGACGAGGACACCCACATCGAGCTGCCCTCCGTCAAGAACGAGCAGGGACCCGACGCCCACGACCTCGTGGACGTGACTATCGACGACCCCGAGCTTTGCCAGCGCTACACCGCGCGCGTCGTTCGCAACGTAAAGATCGGGCCGTCCCCCGAGTGGCTCGCCCGCCGCGTCGTGGCCGCCGGCAGTCGCCCCATCAACAACGTCGTCGACGTCACCAACTACGTGATGTTCCTCACCGGCCAGCCCCTCCACGCTTTCGACCTGGGCAAGCTCACCGAGCGTGATGGCCGTCGTCACATCGCCGTGCGCGCCGCCGCCGAGGGCGAGAAGCTCGAGACCCTCGACGGCGTCGAGCGTACCCTCACCCCGGACATGGCCGTCATCACCGACGACGGCAAGACGCCCGTCGCCCTCGCCGGCGTCATGGGCGGCATGAACTCCGAAATCGACGAGAACACCGTGGACGTCCTGCTCGAGTCCGCGACCTTCTCCTCCGGCCACATTTCCCGCACGAGCCGCAACCTCGACCTCATGAGCGAGGCCTCCATCCGCTACGAGCGCCAGGTCGACGGCGCCAACTGCGCCAACGTCGCCGAGATCGCGGCCGCCCTCTTCGAGGAGTGCTGCGGCGCCGAGGTCTGCCCGGGAACCGTCGACGTCTATCCGGTGGTCGTCCCCGCTCCCGTGGTCGACCTGCGCCCGGCCCGCGCCCGTCTGCTCTGCGGCGCGGACATCCCCGAGGACTTCATGGTCTCTCGCCTCGTGCGCCTGGGCTGCGTCGTCGAGGCCGGCGAGGAGGGGCACCTCACGGTGACCGCCCCCACGAACCGTCCCGACCTCACCCGCGAGTGCGACCTCATCGAGGAGATCTGCCGCCTGTGGGGCGAGGGCGACATCGAGCCGACGCTTCCCGCGGCCAAGAACCACGCCGGCGGCCTCACCGTCGAGCAGCGTCGCGTGCGCCTCATCGGGAGCACGCTGCGCGCCTGCGGCCTGTCCGAGACGAGCACCTACTGCTTCGCCGACCCCAACGACCTCGTCAAACTCGGCATCACCGAGGAAGGCCGCGGCATCCCGGTAAAGATCATCAACCCGCTCGTGTCCGACCAGTCTGAGATGCGCCGCTCCATGCTCCCGGGCCTCGTTCGCTCGGTGGCCTATAACCTCGATCACGGTGTGCCTAACGTCGCCCTCTACGAGATCGGCCGCGTCTTCTTTGGCCACGAGTCCAAGTCCCAGCCCGATGAGCCGAGCTTCGTCGCCGGCGTCCTTGCCGGCAAGCGCGCCGACGACGCCTGGAACCAGAAGTGGTCCGACTACGATTTCTTCGACGCCAAGGGTGCTGTCGAGCAGCTTCTCGACGCTTTGCGTCTGACCAAGGTTCGCTTCAAGGTCGCCGACCCCGAGCGTTTCCCCTGGTTGCAGCCGGGCCAGGCCGCCGAGGTCCTCGTTCAGAGCCAGTCCATTGGCTGGGTGGGCAACATCCACCCCGCCAACCTCCAGAAGGTCGGCGTCGACGTCCCCGTCGTGGCCTTCGAGCTCTCCGTCGAGCACCTGCTGCGCCTCGCAAAGAACGAGCTGCCCTACGAGGACATCCCCACGCTTCCCGGCGTGACCCACGACCTCGCCCTCGTGGTCGACGAGTCCGTCAGCTACGAGACCCTCGTCCAGCGCATCTCCAGCGCCGGCGGCAAGCTCCTCGCCGACGTCCGCCTCTTCGACGTCTACCGCGACCCCGTGCGTGTGGGCAAGGGCAAGAAGTCCATGGCCTTCTCGCTTACGTATCGCGCCGCGGATCGCACCCTCACTTCCGATGAGGTTGAGAAGGCTCATGAGAAGCTCGTGAACAAGGTCCTGCGCGCCGTCGGCGGCGAGGTCCGTAGCTAAGACGAGCCGCGGGTGCCCCGCAAATTCGACGCGCAGTCGCCCTTCTCGGGGCAAGCATGACGGTTCTCATTTCGGCCAGGCATCCAATCGGGTGCCTGGCCCTCTCTTTGCGCGACAATTGCCTGTGCATGGAACCCGGGAAAGGAACGCGAATGCCGAGCTGGAACATACATATCGCCCATGTTGAGCGCCTGCTTGCGGAAGAAGGGGCGGCGACCCTCGGAATCGAGGATGTCGATGCCTTCCTGCTGGGCAATCTCGTTCCCGACATATACGTGGGATACATGGTTCCGAACGCAACTACGCGCATAGACTACAAACTTACGCATCTGACGCTTCGGCATCACATTCCGGTTCCGCGCTGCGACGAGTTCTGGGACTTCTATTGCGTGAACCCCAAAGGCTACGGCGCCTCTTGCGTAACCGATGTGGTCAAGGGCGCCTGGTGTCATTTGGTCTGCGACCATGTCTACAACCTGCATACCCGTACGCGCCTTGAGCAAATCGGCGTCCGAGCGGGTGAGAAGGCCCGCATAGGCAAGCAGGCCGACTTCGCGGACTATGGCCGCACACTTTCAATCTCGCGCGTCCCCGCGGTCAGCGAGCTCGTTCTCGAACAGTGCGAATCGTTCCCTCAGTATCGAGTGGCCAAAAAGGATGCCTTGGCGGCTGCGGAAGTGGCCGCCAGGATTGTCGAGGAAAACACCGTCAACCATATAGAAGGTACTCCGTCATATAGGCTTCTCACGGCCGACTTCTTTGAAGTCGCGAGCGACGAGGCCCATAAAGCCATGGCGGACGGACTGCATAAGCTAAAGGATGGGGTTGATAAATAGCCTTACGGCCGAATGGTAGGGGAGCGTCTGCAAGCGGTGAGAAATCCTTCTGAAGCGACTTAAATATGAAGGAAATGTGAATGGCAGAAACCACCTAGACACATCCCAGCAACGAGCGTAAATTGTTTCCTCGCGCGGCGCACCGGCCGGGCGGCGAAACGCCTGCTCAGCGGCCCGCGCG
>CAVIBB010000037.1:0-15566 GCA_963640745.1 Paludibacteraceae bacterium | reverse complement strand
CGCTGGAGGGCCTCATGGAGTGCGTGCCGCAGGTCGGCTACTGCAAGGCGTGCTTCGACGGCAACTACCCGGTCGAGATCCCGAAGTCGTTCTATGAGGAGAAGTTCCTCCCCGGTTACACCCCCAACAACCTGAACCCCGCGAGCGACCTCTCCAAGATGCACCCCGAAGAGGTCCTCGATATGGCAGACAAGGAGAACTAGCATGTCCGACTCCCAGACCAAGCACGTCACCTACGCCGACGCCGGCGTGGACACCGCCGAGGGCGCCCGTGCCGTCGACGCCATCAAGGCCGCCGTCAAGGAGACGAACCGCCCCGAGGTCATCGGTGGTCTCGGCGGCTTCGGCAGCTGCTTCTCTATGGCCGGCTTCAAGGACATGGAGGATCCCGTGCTCGTGTCCGGCACCGACGGCGTGGGCACCAAGCTCGCCATCGCGCAGCTGCTCGACCGCCACGACACGGTGGGCGAGGACCTCGTGGCCATGTGCGTCGACGACGTCGTGCCCATCGGCGCCGAGCCGCTCTTCTTCCTGGATTACGTGGCCATCGGCAAGCTCCGCGCCGAGCACGTGGCCGAGATCGTCAAGGGCATCGCGGAGGGCTGCAAGAAGTCCGGCTGCGCGCTCGTGGGCGGCGAGATGGCCGAGCACCCCGGCGTCATGAACCCGGACGACTACGACCTGGCCGGCTTCGTGGTCGGCGTCGTCGACCGCCCGAAGATGATCGGGCCCGAGAAGGTCAAGGCGGGCGACGTCATCCTCGGCCTGCCGAGCTCCGGCATCCACTCCAACGGCTACTCGCTCGTGCGTAAGGTCGCCATCGAGGGCAAGACGGTCGAGGAGCTTAACGAGCCGCTGGCAGAGCTGGGCGGCGAGTCCCTGGCCGACGCCGTGCTGCGCCCGACGACCATCTATGCCGGCGGCCTCGTGGCCGCGCTGCGCGCCGGCGCCCCCATCCACGCCATGGCCCACATCACCGGCGGCGGCATCACCGAGAACCTCAACCGTGCGCTGCCCGCCGACGTGGACGCCGTCGTGTACCGCGGCGGCGAGGACGGCCCCGCGTGGCCGATGCCTCCCGTCATCCCGTACATGATCAAGGCTGCCGGCCTCACCCCCGACGAGGCGTACCGCACCTTCAACATGGGCGTCGGCATGAGCATCATCTGCGACCCCGCCGACCAGGCCGAGGTCGAGGAGAAGCTCCGCGAGCAGGGCTTCGAGCCGTTCGTGATGGGCGAGTGCGTCGCCGGCTCCGGCGAGGTGACCTATCGATGAGCCACTGGAGCTGCGAGGGCGGGGTCTGCCGCCTGGTCGAGGACGACGAGCTCGAGGGCGCTGAAGGCGCCGTCGGCTCCGACGCCGCGACGGCGCCGCTGAAGATCGGCGTGCTTCTCTCCGGATCGGGCACGAACCTGCGGGCGATCATCGACCGCATCGCGGACGGGTCGCTCAACGCCGAGGTGGCGCTCGTTGTTTCGAGCCGCCCGGGCGTGCGCGGCATCGAGCGCGCCGAGGCCGCGGGGCTGCCGGTCCTCGTTATGGAGAAGGCCGAGTATGCCGCCGACGCCGAGGCCGCCGACGCAAAGATCGCGGGTGCGCTCAAGGACGCCGGCTGCGAGTACGTGATCATGGCCGGCTATATGCGCATGGTGAGGAAGCCCCTGCTTGAGGCCTTCCCCAACCGCATCGTGAACCTGCACCCGGCGCTTCTTCCCAGCTTCAAGGGGGCGCACGCCATCCAGGACGCGTTCGACTACGGCGTGAAGGTCACGGGTGTGACGGTGCACTTCGCCGATGATAAGTACGATTGCGGCCCCATCATCGCCCAGCGCGCGCTGCCGGTGGAGGAGGACTGGACCGTCGACGAGCTCGAGGAGCACATCCACGCCATCGAGCACGAGCTCTATCCCGAGGTCATCGGCTGGCTCGCCGCCGGCCGTGTCCACGTTTCGGACACCGGTCGCGTCGCGATCGACTAGCGCTTCTCGCCGCATCCCGCGACTGAAAAATCTCCGCCGCTCCAGAACGATGTTTCTGCCCTGCTCGGGCCCTTGAAACGTCGTTCTGGAGCGGCGGAGATCTTTTTTTATGGGTTAGGCGGTTACACGCGGCGGATCTCGTGGATACCGGCTTCAAGCAGGATGTTGATGTCCTCGTCGGTCGCGCCCTGGTCGGTGATGAGGAGATTCACGCACGAGAGATCCGCGTAGCTGAAGCCGGCGCTGATCCCGAGCTTGCGCGAATCGGCCAGAAGCACCATCTTGTCGCTGCGCTCGACCATGAGGGAGTTGACGATGGCCTCCTGTTGCGTCGTCGAGGTCACGCCGGCGGTCAGGCTGATGCCGCCGCATCCCACGAAGCAGGTCGTCGCCGCGACGCTGCGGATGTTCGCGAGCGCGAACTCGCCCGAGAGCACGCCGCGCGGCGGGCGTACCTCGCCGCCGGTTACCAGCACGATTCCGCCGGCCGGCGCCTCGAGCTCCTGCCCGTGCAGGCTGTTGGTCACGATGGTGACGCCGGTCGCGCTCAGGTGCTTGACCACCATGAGGGCCGTTGACGAGGTATTTATAAAGAGAAGCTCGTTGTCGCTGACCATCTCGGCCGCGGCGCGGGCAATCCTGTCCTTCGTCTTCTCGAAGGGGGACATGACCGTCATCTGCTCGAGCGACATCGCGCTCTCGGCAAGAAGGGCCTCGCCGTAGCGGCGCGTCGCCAGGCCGCGCTTCTCGAGCTCGTCGAGGTCACGCCGCACGGTCAGTGTGGAGATGCCGAGCCTCTCGGACAGCTCCGACACGCTCGCGCGGCCCTTCTCCCTCAGGATGGTGAGGATGGTCTGCCTGCGCTGCTCTACGAATCCGCGGCCTTTCTTGTCTGCCATTGGTCTCCCCTAATCAGATGGCCCTAGACGGTCAATTTAACACTCTTACGCGTGAGTAAACGAACGAATTGAACGTTTTTACATCTATGATGTTTGCAACGTATCAGATGCGAACGTTGTGAACAATCACATAAACCGCTCACGCCATATTTGCTACCGCTCAGCGGTGATTTACCTAAAACGAACGTTCAAACTGTGCATTAGCGCTATAAATGAGCCAACAAAGCGTTCGTAACGTTCCTTTGACTACACAAGTCGAACAACATCGAATGCCTCATACCAGCGAAAGCGTCATAGGAAAGGAGAGGTTCCGGATGCTTCTTAAGGAAATCGTCGAGAAGAAGCGCTATGCCTTCTGCGAAGGCCCCCTCGATTGGAGGAGCGCCCTGCACGAGTGCTGCAAGCCCCTCGAGGCTGTGGGCCTGGTCGAGCCGGTTTACGCCGACGTCATCGTCGAGAACGTCGAGAAGAACGGCCCCTACATCGTGCTGGTCCCGGGCGTCGCGATGCCCCACACCACCGAGAACGCCCAGGGCTGCAACGGCACCGGCATCGGCTTCATGCGCTGCTCCGAGCCCGTGCACTTCGACGAGGAGAACCCCACTCCCGACACCGACGCGCAGATCTTCTTTACGCTGTGCTCCACCAACCAGGACGAGCACTTCAAGAACATGCAGCGCCTGATGGCCGTCCTCACCAACGAGGAGGCCGTCGAGAAGCTCAAGGTCGCCACGACCGCCGAGGAGCTCCTCGAGATCGACGCGATGGTCGGCGACGAGTAAGTCCCCGCCCGCACAAGCGCCCGTAATTGCGGCGAGCGTCGGAGGCTCCCCGCAAAAGGAAAGAAAGGAACGATATGGACGTCCTATTGGGAATTTGGTCATGGATCGTCAACAACATCCTGACCCAGCCCGCCTACTTCATCGGCCTGATCGTTGTCCTCGGCTACGCTCTCATGAAGAAGCCCTGGTACGACATCCTCGCCGGCTTCATTAAGGCGGTCATCGGCTACCAGATCCTGCTCGTCGGCTCCTCGGGCCTGACCAGCGCCTTCCGCCCCGTCCTCGTCGGTCTGCAGACCCGCTTCAACATGAACGCCTGCGTCATCGACCCGTACTTCGGCCAGAACGCCGTTCAGGCCGCCATGGAGGACACCAGCTCCGCTGCCCTTGACTTCATCTCCGGCAAGTCCTTCTCGCTCGTCATGTTCCTGCTGCTCTTCGCCTTCATCCTGAACATCGTCCTCGTGGCGTTCCAGAAGGTCACCAAGTGCCGCGCCCTCTTTACCACCGGTCACGTCCAGGTTCAGCAGTCCGCCCTCGCGTTCTTCCTGATCCTCTTCGCGTTCCCCGCCCTCAAGAACCAGGACTGGGCCGTTCTTGCGATCATGACCGTCCTGCTCGGCCTCTACTGGGCCGTCGGCTCCAACCTCTGCATCCGTCCGACCCAGGAGCTCACCGACGGCGCCGGCCTCACCATCGCTCACCAGCAGATGTACGGCGTCTACCTCGCTTCCAAGGCCGCTGAGTGGATGAACAAGCACTCCAAGAAGGAGTCCAAGAACGTCGACGACATCAAGCTCCCCGGCTTCCTCAAGATCTTCAACGAGAACCTCGTCGCCACCGCCATCCTCATGACCGCGTTCTTCGGCACCATCCTCGCCATCCTCGGCCGCGACTTCCTCGTCGAGAACTCCTTCATGAAGGAGAGCCAGGACTTCTTCATGTACATCCTGACGACCTCCTTCGAGTTCGCCGTGTACCTGTCGATCCTCCAGCTCGGCGTCCGCACCTTCGTTACCGAGCTCACCAACTCCTTCACCGGTATCTCCTCCAAGCTCCTCAAGGGTTCCGTGCCCGGCGTCGACTGCGCCGTCACCTTCGGCTTCGGTGCCCCCAACGCCGTGACCATCGGCTTCCTCTTCGGCGCTCTCGGCCAGTTCCTCGCCATCGGCGCCCTGCTCCTCATGGGCTCCCCCGTCGTGATCATGGCCGGCTTCGTGCCCCTGTTCTTCGACAACGCCGTCATCGGTGTCTACGCCAACGATAAGGGCGGCCTGCGCGCTTGCTGCATCCTTCCCTTCATCTCCGGCCTCATCCAGGTCTTCGGCTCCGCCTTCATCGCCGGTATGACCGGCCTCGCCACCTACGGCGGCTACATGGGCATGTGGGACTGGGCTGCTGTCTGGCCGATCATGACCGTCCTCATGAAGTACCTCGGCTACGCCGGCCTCGCCCTCTGCGTCATCGGCCTCATCGCCATCCCGCAGATCCAGTACCGCAAGCACAAGGACACCTACTTCCTCGAGGTCGAGGATTGGCAGAAGTGCAAGGAGATGCGCGCCAACGGCACCAAGTAGCCACGGTCCTTCTGACCTGCTTGTCCCGCTGAGGCTTCACGCCAGCAAAGAAGCGCTTGACATGTAGCGCGCAGCACCACCTGATTCACCAGCTCTACAGGGGCGGTCGGTCCGCCGGCCGCCCTTCTTGCAAAGAAACGATTCCGGGCAGGGGCCCGGGAAAACCTCCGGGTTCGCCCGGAAGAAAAGGAGAGAACCATGAACGCAAAGATCCTCGTCGCTTGTGCCAACGGTGCCGGTACCTCCCTCATGATGAAGATGACCTGCGAGCGCGTGACCAAGAAGCTCGGTATGGGCGTCCAGGAGATCCACCACTGCGCGCTTTCCGAGGGCGTCTCCGTCGCTCGTCAGTATGACATCGTCTTCTCGCCCCTCAACTTCGTGAACATGTATGACTCCGCCAAGGCTGCCGGCGTCAACGTCATCGGCCTGCGCAACGTCCTCTCCGACGCCGAGATGGAGCAGCACCTCGTCGAGACCGGCGCTGCCGAGAAGTACAAGGCCTAGTTCCTGCGATTCTTGCCCGGCGGCGCGCGTCGCCGGGTGGCAACGCATCCGAGTTCGAATCCGAGGGGTAAGGGAAAAGATGAACTATTCCAAGAAGGTCATCGCCGAGATGAACCTGGCCTACGCCATCGGCACCTTCGACGGCGCCGACGCCAAGAGCTTCCTCATCGGCGTCGAGAAGCAGGGCCCAATCCGTCGTTTCGCCCTTGACGGCGAGCCGATGGAGACCGTGGCCGAGGGCCCCGGCGGCGTCATGACCATCACGCAGGTCCCCGGCCGCGACGATCAGTTCATGGCCACCTGCGAGTTCTTCTCGCCGAACTACGGCGGCGACACGGCGCACATCCGCACCTACACCCGCGCCGAGGACGGCTCCTGGAGCTCCACCAAGCTCTGCGACCTGCCGTATGTCCACCGCTTCGGCCTGCTCAAGGGCGCCGACGGCGCGACGTGGGTCATCGCCTGCACCATCAAGGGAGCCTGCCGCGAGATCAAGAACGACTGGCAGACCCCCGGCGCCGTGTGGGTCGGCCGCCTCGACGAGGCCGCCGAGAGCTACAGCGACGAGAACCAGCTCGAGCTCACCTGCCTCGCCGCCGCCCAGGTGCAGAATCACGGCTTCTGGTACGCGCCCGACCGCAGCTACGCGCTCGTCTCCACGGCCGCCGGCGTCTTCCGCTACGTGCCGCCCGCGACGGCCGACGGCGAGTGGGACGTTGCCTGCCTCATCGTCAACCCCACGAGCGACATCTGCGTGGGAGACTTCGACGGCGACGGCGTCGAGGAGATCCTGACCATCTCGGCCTTCCACGGCGACACCCTCAAGGTCTGGCACGCGACCGAGAACGCCGACGAATACAAGTGCGTCTGGACCGATCCCGAGCGCCGCAACTTCCTGCACGCCATCTGGTCGGGCGAGCTTAATGGCGAGCCCTGCGCCGTGGTGGGCAACCGCAAGGACGGCCGCGACCTGCTGCGCGTCGTGTACGCGGACGGCTCCTACGCCATCGAGCAGATCGACCACGACCGCGGCCCGGCCAACTGCTGGGTCATCGAGGACGAGGGCACGCAGCGCATCATCGCCGCGAACCGCGAGACCAACGAGGTCGCCCTTTACACCGTCGAGTAAGCGATTTGAGGGGATAGCCCCTTCGAATCATTCGAAAGTTTATTAGCGCGGCGATTGCCACCCCTCTCGCCGCAAAGAGAAAATAACAGGAGGAAAGACATGTCTGCTATCGACGAGGTCACCCGCGAGAGCTGGATCATGAACACGTTCCCCGAGTGGGGCACGTGGCTGAACGAGGACATGGAGGCCGCCAAGCCCGCCCCCGGCACCGTTGAGATGTGGTGGCTCGGCTGCACCGGCATCTACATGAAGACCCCGGGCAACACCGCCATCACCATCGACCTGTGGACCGGCAACGGCAAGCGCACCCACGGCGACGGCAAGATGAAGGTCGGCCACCAGATGGCCAACATGGCCGGCTGCCGCGCCATGCAGCCCAACCTGCGCAACATCCCCTACGTCTTCGATCCCTTCGCGATCAAGCACGTCGACGCGGTTCTCGCCACCCACTACCACCAGGACCACATGTCCAAGGAGTTCGCGGCCCACGTCATCCAGTCCGGCATGACCACCACCGACGCCGACGGCAACGAGATCCCCGTCCCGTTCATCGGCCCCAAGAAGTCCGTTGAGTTCTGGCTCAAGTGGGGCGTGCCCGAGGAGCGCTGCATCACCGTCAAGCCCGGCGACGTGATCAAGGTCGGCGACATCGAGATCGTCTGCATGGACTCCTTCGACCGCACCTGCATCACCACCACCGATTCCACCGGTCCCGACCGCGAGGACCTCTGGGGCGTCTGCCCGATGGACATGGACGAGAAGGCCGTCAACTACCTTCTCCGCACCCCGGGCGGCAACATCTACCACTCCGGCGACTCCCACTACTCCATCTACTTCGCCAAGCACGGCAAGGACATCGCCAAGCAGTACGGCGGCGTCGACGTTGCCTTCGGCTCCTACGGCTGCAACCCCATGGGCATGCAGGACAAGATGGAGGCTTCCGACGTCCTGCGCATGGCCGAGGCCCTGCAGTGCAAGGTCGTCATCCCCATCCACTGGGATGTCTGGACCAACTTCGAGGCCGACCTGCGTGAGATCGAGGTTCTCTACAACATGCGTCGCGAGCGCCTCGGCTACGAGTTCAAGCCCTACTACTGGAAGGTCGGCGGCCACTACACCTACCCGACCGACTTCGAGAACGGCAAGAAGTACTTCGTGTACCAGCGCGGCTTCGAGGACTGCTTCGACGAGGAGCCCAACGTCCCGTTCCGCTCCGTCCTCTAAGCGCCACGGTGCGATGAGGCAAAGGGCCCGCTTCCTTGTCTCATACAGAGTTTGATGTGCTCGGGGCCGACCGTTCGAATGGCGGTCGGCCCCGTTTCTTTGCCGATGCTGCGTTTGAGCAGCTGAATTTGGAGGAAAGCCATGTCTAAGCAGTATCTGCTCGGCATGTACGAGAAGGCCGTTCCCAACGACATCACGTGGAAAGAGCGCCTCGAGGTTGCCCGCGAGTCCGGCTTCGACTACGTCGAGATCTCCGTCGACGAGACCGACGCCAAGCTCGCCCGTCTCGAGTGGACGGCCGACGAGCGCCGCGAGCTCGTGCGCCTGCAGCAGGAGTGTGGCCTGCCCATCCGCTCGATGTGCCTCTCTGGCCACCGCAAGTATCCCTTCGGCGCGAGCGACCCCGAGGTACGCGGGCGCAGCATGGAGATCATGACCAAGGCACTTGAGCTGGCCTGCGACCTGGGCGTCCGCACCATCCAGCTCGCCGGCTACGACGTGTACTACGAGGAGGGCACCGAGGAGACCCGCAAGTGGTTTGCCGAGAACCTCGCCCGCGCCACTGAGTTCGCGGCGCGCGAGGGTGTGATGCTGGGCTTCGAGACCATGGAGACGCCGTTCATGGATACCGTCGAGAAGTCCATGGCGTACGTGAGCCAGGTCGACAACCCCTACCTGGGCGTTTATCCCGACCTCGGCAACCTGACCAACGCGAGCTTCCTCTACGGCAAGTCGGTGACCGACGACCTGGCCACCGGCCGCGGTCACCTCGTCGCCGCCCACTGCAAGGAGACCGTCGCGGGTGCGTACCGCGAGATCCCCTTCGGCACCGGCACCACCGACTGGGAGGCGCTCGACGAGTGCGTGCGCCAGGGCGTCCGCCGCTACGTCGCCGAGTTCTGGTACGTCGGCAGCGAGAAGTGGCGCGAGGAGACCGCCTTCGCGAGCGAGTACGTGCGCGGCAAGATCGAGGCCGCGTTCGACCGCGTGGGCAAGTAGGCGCCGCAGGCGAGCTGCGGACAGGCAGGCGCCGCGTGAGGTTGTTGGAAACGGGCGGGCAAGCGGCAAGGAGGCCGAGATGACGCTGGCAGAGCAAATGCCCGAGTGGCTTGAGCAGGCAAGATACGCGCTGTTCGACTTCGACGGCGTCATCGCGGACACCGAGCCGCTCTACATCGAGCTCGACCGCGCGGCGCTTGCGTCCCTCGGCTACGAGGCCACCGACGAGGACCTCGAGTCGTTTATCGGCAAGGCGTCCGAGGTCGCGGGGCCGGAATTGCTGGCCCGCCACGGAATCCAGGCAACCACTGAGGATTACCTGGCGGTTTGGGATTCCGACACCGGCATCTACGGGCGAGAGGACCTGGAGCCGAGCCCGGGCCTCGCCGAGCTGTGGCAGTGCCTTCGCGAGCGGGGGTGTCGCATCGCGGTCGTCTCGACGACGCGCTGCGTCAGTCTTGTGAGGGCGCTCAACCACTTCGGGCTGCTCACGTACGTGGACGCCATTGTGGGGCGAGAGATGGTCTCGCGCGCGAAGCCCGCGCCCGAGCCGTATCTGCGGGCGCTGGAGTATCTGGCGCCGGGGGACGTGGAGACGGCCCGGGCACGGGCGGTCGCGTTCGACGACTCGCCCTCGGGCATCGCGAGCGCTCAGGCGGCGGGTGTGTTCGCTGTCTGCTACGCCGGCGCGAGCGCGACGTTGCCCGTCGAAGGTGCGGACGCGACCATCGCTTCTTTCTAACTCTCGTTGTATAGAGCAAGAGGGACGGACTTCGGTCCGCCCCTCTTTTTCTGTTGAGGTTTTCTCTTTGTAAATCAGAGAGTTAGCAGCTCAGCCCGGCAACCGCCTCGAGCTTGGGCAGCGCGACGTGGTTGAACGCGTAGATTACGCGGCCGACTCCCACCATGGAAGCGATGGTCCCGAGGCCGACGCCGAGCCAGAGGTTGCCCATGGAGAGACCAACGATCAGGGAGCACACCACGCAGAACACGTCGACGCAGTTCTTGCAAAGCCCGAGCTCCTTGTGCGTCCTGCCCGCGATGCTGCTCACGATGCCGTCGCCGGGGTTGGGGATGAGCTGCATGTCGACCGTCACGGCGGCCCCGATCCCGGTAAAGAGGATGCCGAGCGCGAGCATGACGAGGTCGGTCGGGAGGTAGCCGCTCTGGTACGGGATCGCCCACTCGATGAGCGCCATGAAGCGCGTGAACACGATGCTCACGGCAATTTGCAGCACGTCGATCCACTGGCGTTCCTTGCCTTTGACGAAGAACTGCAGGACAACGAGCAGGCAGTAGGTTATGAGGGTGAGGTTGGCCAGGCTCAGGCCGGTTCCCTCGCTGATGGTGTAGGGCACCGAGATGATGGCCGAAGCGCCGAGGCCGGCTTTGGTGTTGAGCATGACGCCGAGGGCGATGGAGAGCATCCCCAGGAGGTAGATGCAAAAACGGACCACATACTGCTGTTTCATACGTACTTCCCTTGTTGATGGTTGTTATCGGCGCGCAAGGGTCGCGATGGACTCGATGTGCTTGGTGTGGGGGAACATGTCGACGGGCGTGAGCGACTCGATGCGGTAGCCACGTTGACGAATAAACTCCAGGTCACGGGCCTGGGTTTGGATATTGCAGCTCACGTATACCACGCGTTCGGGGGCGAGGGCGGCCACGCCCTCGAGGAACTCGGGCGTCGAGCCGGCGCGCGGCGGGTCCATGAGCACGACGTCGAAGCCGAGCTCGCGGCCCTCGCGGGCCATCCACTCGGTTGCGTCGGCGGCGACGAACTGGCAACGGTCGGCCAAGCCGTTGGCCTGGGCGTTGCGCTTTGCGGACCTCACGGCGCCCTCGACTCGCTCAACACCGATGACCTGCAGATCGTTTATTGCCGACGCGGCGCAGATGCCGATGGTTCCCGTTCCGCAGTAGGCGTCGAGCACGCGCTGGCCCGGCTGGAGCTGCCCGCCCTCGATGGCCAGGCGGTACAGGACCTCGGTCTGCGCGGGGTTCGTCTGATAGAAGCTCGTCGGGCCGATCTCGAACTCGCAGCCAAGAAGGCGGTCGTGCATGATGCCGGCGCCGTGGAGCGTGATGTTCTTGAAGCCGAGAATGGCGTTCGTGCGTCGGTCGTTGACGTTCTGCACGATGCTCGTGACCTCGGGGGCCGCGTCCAGCACCTCACGCACGAACTTCTCGGCGCCTCTGAGCTGCGGCGTATTTGTTACCACGGTAAGAAGCACCTCGTCGGTGGCGAACCCGCAGCGCACGACGGCGTGGCGCAAAACACCCGTGCCGCGGTCTTCGTCGTAGGCGGGGATGTGGAGCTTCTCGGCAGCGCGGGCCACGGCGTTCAGGATATTGCGCGCACGAGGGTCTTCGACCAGGCATTCGTCGCAGCGGACGATGCGATGGGTGCCGCGGGCGTAGAAACCGCAGGCAATGCGGCCGCGCCCGGCATAGGCGAAGGGGGTCGCCGCCTTGTGGCGATACGCGAGAGGCTCGCCCTCGACGCCGACGATTTCACGCAGCTCGCCGCCGTCCTCGGCGACCATGTCGGCCAGGAGCCCTGCGACTTCTTGCTGCTTGCGGCGCAGTTGGATGGGATAGGGCACGCTTAGCCACTCGCATCCGCCGCATTCGCGCGCGATTCGACATGTATATGTGCGGTAACCCATCCGTGTCCCTCTCGTCAAAATTTGCGTAACCAGCATACACGAGGCCTATGCTGGCCTTATGGGCCGGTGTGCCCCGGCTCGCAAAGTCATCGCATCGGAGGCGGAAATGGGCAGCTTGGGTAAGGTCGGAATCATCGGATTGAGTCATGTGGGCGCGCATGTCGCGGATGTGCTTCTTTCCCACGGAACCGTGGAGGAGCTGAGGTTCTGCGACCGGGACACGAAGCTTTCCCGCGCGCAGGCCAACGACATGCTCGACGCCATGGCGTATTACCCGCGCCGCGCCCGCGTTATCGACTGCGCGTGCGACTGCGAGGAGCTCGCGGGATGCGACGTCATCGTCAACGCGGCCGGCCACGTGGCAGCATCGAAAACGAACCGCGACGCCGAGAACCTGCTCACGCCCGCGGAGGTCGCGACCTTCGCGCCCCGGATCATGGCCGCCGGCTTCGACGGTGTGTGGGTGACCATCGCGAACCCGTGTGACGTTGTGGCCCTCGAGCTGCAAAAACAGACGGGGATGGACCCGCGGCGAATCATCGGCTCGGGTACTGCGCTCGATTCTTCGCGTCTGCGCCATGCGCTTGCGGACACCACGGGTTACGATCCAGCAAGCGTGAACGCCTGGATGCTCGGCGAGCACGGTTTCTCTGAGTTCGCATGCTTTAGTCATGCGGCGATCGGTTGCCTGACGTTGGACGAGGTCGAGGCCCAGTCCGGCATCAAACTCGACCGCGCGGCCATCGAGGAGCAGGCCACGCACGGCGGCTACATCACCATGGCGGGCAAGTGCTGCACCGAGTACTCGGTCTCGCGCGCCGCGGCGCAGATTGTCGAGGCGGTGCTCGGCGATACCAAGCTCGTGACCCCGGTGTCGACGCTGGTCGAGGACGTCTACGGCGTGAGCGGCATCTATTCGAGCCTTCCGTGCGTCATCGGCGCCGAGGGTGTTGAACAGGTCTTCGTTCCGGAGCTTTCTGAGGACGAGGTGGTCAAGTGGCACGCGACCTGCGAGCACATCGCCGCCAACGTCGCCGCCTTCGAGGCCAGCAAAGCGTAGTTCGGTCACAGACTAGGCGCTTCGATTCACTAACTCTGACTTTTCGCACTTTAAATTTGGGTTTGTTGGGTAGCCGGGTCTCGTTTCCTGCGGTTTTGGGTGGAAACGAGGCCCGGCTACTTGATGTTTCGAGTTTTAAAGTGCGAAAAGTCAGGGTTTTGTATGTCCGCGGGCGTTTAACGGAGGGTGCGCACCTGAATCGACTCGAATTTCGTTCCATTTTCCTGAACCCGGTTCAAAATTCCTGTTTACGCGTTCAGAAATGGGGGTAGTATGGGGTCGAGATTTAAAGCGGGTTCAAAAATCGCCGTGGGGGCGGTGCCCGTAATCGAAGGAGGGGCACCATGCAATCCAAGATTGCCCATGCAGCGGAGCGAAAGGCGTTCAGCGTCGCGCTCGACCAGATCATCAAGACGGCGAGCGGCCCCGACCGCGAGGAAAAGCTCGACAAGCTGCTCGAGATGGCCGGTAAGCTGCTCAAGGACACGTCCCCCGGCGCCATCCGCGGCATCCGAAACGGCCTGTATCCGGGCTCCAAGTGGGAGCAGTTCCTCTGGGACGTCATCGATAACACCGACAACCACGTCCTCAAGACCTCGATCCTGAACGGGGCCTACGAGGCGGCTTTCCGCGGCCTGCGCAACACTACCGCCAACGCCGAGAAAGAGCAGTGCAACGTCCCCTGGATCATCCTCTTTGACCCCACGAGCGCCTGCAACAAGAAGTGCGTCGGCTGCTGGGCCGCAGACTACGGCAACAGCCTCAATCTCTCCTATGAGGATATGGACCGCCTGGTGACCGAGGGCTCCGACCTCGGCTGCCACCTCTACATGCTCACCGGCGGCGAGCCGCTCGTCCGCAAGCGCGACGTCATTCGCCTCGCCGAGGCCCACAACGACTGCCTGTTCAACATCTTCACCAACGCCTCCCTTATCGACCAGGCCTTCTGCGACGAGGTCAAGCGCGTGGGCAACATCGTCTTCAGCGTCTCGCTTGAGGGCACGGAGGACTCCAACGACGGCCGCCGCGGCGACGGCTCCTACCAGGAGGTCATGCGCGCCTTCGACCTCATGCACGAGAACGGCCTGCTCTACGGCACGTCCACGGCCTACACCCGCGCCAACACCGAGATGGTCAGCTCCGACGAGTACTTCGACAAGATCATCGAGAAGGGTTGCCGCTGGGCCTGGTACTTCCACTACATGCCCGTCGGCGAGGGCGCCTCGGTCGACCTCTGCCCGACCGTCGAGCAGCGCGAGTACATGCTCAAGCGCATCCGTGAGGTCCGCGCCGTCGAGGGCGGCAAGCCTATCTTTGCTATGGACTTCCAGAACGACGGCGAGTATGTGGGCGGCTGCATCGCCGGCGGCCGCGTGTATTGCCACATCAACGCCCGCGGCGATGTGGAGCCCTGCGTCTTTATCCACTACTCCAACGCCAACATCAAGGAGCAGTCGCTGCTTGAGTGCCTCAAGCAGCCCATCTTCCAGGCGTATCGTCGTCACTACCCCTTCAACGACAATATGCTCAAGCCCTGCCCGATGCTCGAGAACCCGGAGATCCTGCCGGAGATCGTTCACGAGGCCGACGCCAAGTGCACCGAGTACGTGACGCCCGAGGACGTCGATCACCTCTGCGCCCGCACCTCGGTCTACGCCAAGAGCTGGGAGCAGCGCGCCGAGGAGCTGTGGCTCGAGCAGCACCCCACCGGCAAGAAGGTCTACGCCGACGAGGTCTCCAACCTGGGAGTCGACGAGAAGGCCAAGCTCATCGCCGAGGCCGACGCCAACGACGCGGCCATCGAGTAGATACGCGTCACTCCCCCGGCGACAAGAAACAAATAAACGCAAGCTCAGAATGCGGGTTCGTCGCACGGCGCGGCGGACCCGCATCGCGTTCGCGGAACTCGTCGATACGCTGCCCGAAAGCATAGTCGGCGCACCTTCCTACGTGGGTATGGTTTGCTGCAACGTGCGTTGCATCACGCGAAACACTCCGACGAAGGAGGCATCATGGCAGCAAAGGCACCTGAGAGCGTGAAGAATGTGGTCCTGGTGGGCCAAGGCGGCGTGGGTAAGACCATGCTCGCCGAGGCCATGCTCCACCTGACGGGCCGCACCACCCGTCTGGGAGGCCACGCGGGCACCAAGCCCACGCTTGATTACGACGGCGAGGAAGGCGAGCGCGGATTCTCGATCTCCACGTCCATCGCGCCCGTCGAGTGGGAGGGCACCCGCATAAACGTCCTCGACGCCCCCTGCTACCCCGACTTCGTCGGCGATGCGTACGCCGCGATGTCCGCCTGCGAGACTGCGCTCTTCGTGGTCGATGCCGCGTCCGGCCCCGGCACCGTGACCACGCGCCTCTGGTACGCGGCCGAGGACCTCTCGTTGGCCCGCGCGGTCTTTATCAACCGCATCGATCGCGCCGATGCCGATTACGATCTCGCGTTTGCCACGCTCCAGGAGCGCTTTGGCAATAAGCTCGCCGCGGTGACCATTCCCATGGGCTCCGGCGAGGCCTTCGAGGGCGTCATCGACGTCGTCCACATGAAGGCGCGCCACCTCGAGGATGGCAAGCCCGTGGTCACGGACGTCCCCGCCGCCTACGCCGACGCCGCGGCCGACGCCCGCGCGCAGCTTACCGACCTTGTGGCCGAGGCCGACGACGAGATCATGATGAAGTACCTCGAGGGTGAGGAAATCACGCAGGAGGAGCTCGAGGGGCTTCTTGCC
>CAVIBB010000036.1:0-15687 GCA_963640745.1 Paludibacteraceae bacterium | reverse complement strand
GAGTATACGGCCGCTTTTTCCTGGTGTTTTCCCAGTTGGCGCGCGTTTTCTACTCGCCGAATCGAGTTTTAAAGTGGGATAAGTCGCCCATCCCCATTTTCCAACTGCTTCGGGGCGGGTTATCCCGCGCGGAACCGCGGGAATCAAGCCGAATCGCGCGGGTCGCGCCCGCGCCCCCACCCCGCCTGCATAAAGTAACCCGTCCCCGACGTGCGGCGATTGGGGCATG
Source organism: Paludibacteraceae bacterium (assembly GCA_963640745.1). Taxonomy (GTDB): domain Bacteria; phylum Actinomycetota; class Coriobacteriia; order Coriobacteriales; family Atopobiaceae; genus Paratractidigestivibacter. The sequence goes on along the minus strand of CAVIBB010000036.1, from coordinate 15,458 downwards.
GGCTAAGATTAAGTGATTATTGCGTCCGTCACGCACCCGTACTCAGGAGGGTTATTCATGCACGGCGACTCCCAGTCCCTCGTCTCGGTCATCGTCCCCATCTACAACGTCGAGAAGTACCTCGACCAGTGCCTCGACTCCATCGAGGCCCAGACCCACAAGAACATCGAGGTCCTCTGCATTAACGACGGCTCCACCGACTCGAGCCCCGATATCATCCGCGCCCACGCGGCCGCAGACCCTCGCGTCGTGCTCGTCGACAAGGCGAACGGTGGTTACGGCCAGGGCTGCAACATGGGCCTTCGCCTCGCCAAGGGCGACTGGGTATCCATCATCGAGCCCGACGACTGGATCGAGCCGACCATGTACGAGGACATGCTCGCCTTCGCCGACGGCTTCGATGCCCGCATCGATATCGTCAAGACCCCCTGGACCGATATCCGCTATTGGAACGACCCCGCCAAGCAGGCGCCGTATCGCTCGACCATGTCCGGCGAGATCCCGACCTCGACGGCGCCCATCACCGTCGGCGACCAGCCTAAGCTCATCAGCATGCACCCGTCCATCTGGTCCGCGATCTACCGCAAGGGCTTCCTCTCGGAGAAGGGCATCACCTTCCCGGAGTACCCCGGCGCCGGCTGGGCGGACAACCCCTTCCTCGTCGAGACCATGTGCCAGGCCGAGGCCATCGTCTACCTGGACAAGGAGTACTACAACTACCGCAGCGACCTGCCTGGCTCCACCAAGAACCACAAGACCGACGACGCCGTTGCCCGCCCCTTCGACCGCTGGGACGACATGTACGACATCATGAAGCGCATCGGCGTCACCGATAAGCGTGTCTGGCAGGCCCATGACCTCCGCGGCCTCAACTACAGCTTCGGCGCCATTTACGACGACGGCTGGGACAACGAGATCGTGCGCGACCGCGTCAAGAAGTGCTTCGCCAAGCTCGACCCCGAGCTCGTGCTCTCCATGGACGACGTCGCCCCGCACCGCAAGAAGTTCTACTGTGAGGTCATGGGCCTGCCCAAGCCCAAGATCAACTACCCGGCCTGGTGGGCGCACCTGGTTAAGATGAGCGGCACCACCCTCAAGCAGGAGGGCATCGGCCGCTTCGTCAAGCGCGTCGGCCGCGCGACCTTCTTCAAGACGGAGCCGACGCACGCTTAGCCGCTTTGCGTGCGGCCGCGGTCGGGTTTTCCGCGGGGGCGCCCGCGGCAAGCGTCGCCCACGCGTGTCGCGTATTTTCGCCATCGGCTGCAAATGGCCCCCGAACGGATTGTCGGTCAAACGAAGCGAGTTTCGGGGTAACATAACCAAAGTGGCTAAGCCACAAGGTATCGCGTCTACCCGGACGCAGCATTTGGCCCCGCGGGGCTAAGAACGAAAGGCACGACATGGCTCAGGGTACTGTTAAGTGGTTCAATCCGGACAAGGGCTACGGCTTCATCTCTCGTGAGGACGGCGACGACCTGTTCGTCCACTACTCCGAGATTCAGATGGACGGCTTCAAGACTCTGGACGAGGGCCAGGCTGTTCAGTTCGAGATCACCACTGGTCAGAACGGCAAGCTCCAGGCTTCCAACGTCACCAAGCTCTAATTCCGTACTTCATATTTGAGCTGAGAGGGAGGTCCGCTTCGGCGGGCCTCCTTTTTTGCTAGGTGGTTGTTCTTCTTGACGGGCCGCTGACTTGGCTTTCTAATTGATGTTCTGCAATTTGCGCACGGGGCGCATGCGGAAATGCGGCTTGGGCGTGCCCTCGGGACCGTCGCGGACGCGCAGCGTTAAGGGCCTGCCGCGGTTGCTATACTCAGGTTTCCTGTGATCCGTGGAAAGGAGACCCCACCCGTGCATGCCGACGAAATGCAGGTGCCCGCCTACGCGATGCGCGTGGTAGACGCGCTCGAGGAGGCCGGCTACGAGGCGTGGGTCGTCGGCGGCTGGGTGCGCGACGCGCTTTTGGGCTCCGCGGGGCATGACGTGGACGTGACCACGAGCGCCCCCTGGCAAGAAACCGCCCGCGTCCTTCGCGCCGCCGGCGTCGAGGTGCACGAGACGGGTACCCAGCACGGCACCGTGACGGCCGTGGTCGGCGGGCTGCCGGTCGAGACGACCACCTACCGCGTGGAGGGCGCCTATTCCGACCGGCGCCATCCCGACGAGGTCCGTTTCGTCACCGACGTGCGCGAGGACCTCGCGCGGCGGGACTTTACCGTGAACGCCATGGCGTATCACCCGCGGCGCGGCCTGCTCGACCCGTTCGGCGGGCAAGAAGACCTTGAGCGCGGCGTTATCCGCGCGGTGGGGGAGCCGGGGCTGCGCTTCTCCGAGGACGCGCTGCGCGTTCTGCGGGCGGTTCGCTTCGCGTGCCGGCTGGGCTTCGAGATCGAGCCGGCGACGGAGGCCGCGCTCACGCGCTGCGCGGGCGGGCTCGGCCAGATCGCCTCTGAGCGCATCGGCCAGGAGATGGACGGGATCCTCGCGACGGGCCGCGTGGCCTGGGCGCTGCGCCACGAGTTCGACGTTCTCTGCGCCGCCCTGCCCGAGCTCGCGCCGATGCGCGGCTTCGACCAGCGAAGCCCTTACCACGCCTACGACGTGGCCGAGCACACGGCGCGCGTCTGCGCGGCGGTCGAGTGCGTGACGGGCGGCTGCGCCGGGCGGGCGCTTCGCTGGGCGGCGCTTCTGCACGACGTGGCTAAGCCGGCGACCTTCAGCGAGGACGACGGCGGCCGCGGGCACTTCTTCGGGCATCCGGAGGAGGGCGCGCGCGTGGCCGGCCGGGTCATGGGCCGCCTGGCCGTCGAGCGACAGGTCGTTCGCGAGGCGCAGGCGCTCGTCCGCCTGCATGACCTGCCGGTGACGCCGAAGACGCGCTCGGTTCGCCGCATGCTCGCCAAGCTCGAGGGCTCGTGCCCGGGGCGCGGCGCGGCGCTTGCGTACATGCTCGTCGATCTCAAGCGCGCCGACGCGCTCGGCAAGGCGCCGGCCTGCATGGGTTACGCCGCCGAGCTCGACCAGATGGCCGCGGCCCTGCGCGCCGAGCTTGCCCGCGGGAAGACCTGCACCGTGGCGGACCTCGCCGTCAATGGAGCCGACGTCATGCGGGAGCGGGGCATCGAGCCGGGGCCCGGCGTGGGCATGGTCCTGCACGGGCTTCTTGCCGCCGTGATCGACGACGAGCTCCCCAACGACCGCGAGGTGCTTCTCGCCCAGCTCCGCTACTAGTCGCCGTTTAGGCAAGGCGATATGTGCCTGGCACAATGATCAGGCGAGCTCCTGCGCGATGGCGATAAAGGCGTCGGCCACCGGCCATCGGTAGCCGCGCGCCGGCCGCGCGAGGCTGATGGGGTAGCGCGCGCTCGGCCCGAGCGAGAACGTGGCCAGGCGCTCGCGCTGGCTCTCGGTCGCCGCGAGGGGCACCAGGTTCTCCGGGCAGAAGCACGCCCCGATGCCGCGCATCGCAAAGGCCAGAAGCGTCTCCATATTGTTCGACTGCGCCCGGATCCTTGGCTTTATCCCGGCGCGCGCGAAGAGCGCGAGGCCCAACGAGCCGGTGATGTCGGCAGGCCCACCCATGACGAACGGGCAGGTGGCCAGCGGCGTGAGGTCGTCACGCAAAAGCGCCTCGCGCGCCACGGCCTCGTCGACCCCGCTGCGCTCCAGCAGCCCGCGGTCGGCCATCAACACGATGCGTTCCTCATAGTAGGGGAGGACCTCGACGCCGGCGATCTCGCCCGGAGCGACGCCGATGATGGCCACGTCGGCGTCGCCGGAGGTTATCGCGCTGAAGAGCGCGTCGTTCGTCCCCTCGTCGACGCGCACCTGCACCTTCGGGTATTCCTGCGAGAACCGTTCCACGACCGCCGGCAGGACGGCGCGGCCACGGGTATAGGCCACGGCGACGCGCAGGGTGCCGGCCTGGTCGTGGGCGTCGCCCGCCACGCTTCTCTTGAGGTCGCCGAGCTCGCGCTCCATCACCGCGGAATGGGCGAGAAACGCCTCTCCCTCATGGGTGATCTCGAGCGGCGTCCTGCGAACGAACAGCCGGCAGCCGAGCTCGCGCTCCACCCCCGCGACGTGCGCCGAGAGGGTCTGCTGCGTGACGTGGAGCTGCTCGGCGGCCCGCGTGAAGCTGCGCTGCTCGGCGACGGCGCGCACGTATTCGAGTGTCTGGAAGTTCACGTGGGCTCCTCTTTCTAATTCGCGGCCTAGCATCTAAATAATGAAACCAACAAACAAAACCTGTGGGTTCTACCAAGAGTAACAGTTTGTACTTTGTCCCGCGTAGGCACATCATCTTCTGCCGACATGGCCGGTCGGCGGAGAGGAGAGGCGTGGAGTTACTGGTTCTGAGCGTCTTTACGGCGCAGCTCATTGTGTTCGTTGCGCTCGGAGCGCCCCTGTGGACACCTCTCGCGATCGGCCTCGTCTTGTTTTGGGTTTACGGCCTGCGGGGCGGCAACACCCCGCAAGACCTTGCGCGCATGACGCTGGCCGGCGTCGCGACGGCGCGCGGCGTCCTCGAGTCGTTCGTTTTAATCGGCATGCTCACGGCATTGTGGCGCGCGGCCGGCACCATCGCGCAGATCGTGGTGATGGCGACGCCGTACGTGACGCCAGCCGCCGCGCCCCTCGCGTGTTTTCTGCTCTGCGGTCTCGTGAGCTACCTAATGGGGACGTCGTTCGGGACGGCGGCCACGATGGGGACGGTCTGCGGCATGCTGGGCTCGACGATGGGGGCGAACCCCGTTCTTTACGGGGGCGCCATCCTCGCTGGCTGCTACTTCGGCGACCGTTGCTCGCCCGTCTCGTCCTCGGCGCTGCTCGTTCGCACCGTGACGGGGACCGATATGCGCGGGAACCTCTCGGAGATGATGCGCACGGCCGCCGTCCCCCTTGCGGCGTCGCTCGTCGTTTACGCGGCCCTTGGCGCGGGACTCGCCCCTTCGGGTTCCGCGGGAGCGTCCGGCGCGGCCGACGTGCTGCTCGGGGCCTTCGGCTCCAACCCCTGGGCCCTTGTGCCCGCGGCGATCATCCTCGTGCTGCCCCTGCTCGGGGTGGGGATGAAGCGCTGCATGGCGGCGTCGTGCGCGGCCGCGGTGGTCGTTTGCGTGGTGCTGCGCGGGGCGGGTGCGGCGGATCTTGTCCGTTGGGCCGTGCTCGGCTATGCGGCCTCCTCGGCCGAGGTCGCGCAGATCATGAACGGCGGGGGACTGGTCTCCATGGTCAACGTGTCCCTCATCGTGTGCCTCTCGTCGAGCTACGCCGGCATCTTTGAGGGGACGGGCCTCGTCGAGGGTGTGCGCGGCATAGTTTCCAGCATAGGCGAGAAACTCGGCCCCTTCGCCGCGGTGCTCGCGGTCGGCATCCCCGCGTCGATGATCGCCTGCAATCAGACGCTCGCGATCATGCTCACCCATCAGCTTTGTGGCCCTGTGGAGAACGATGCCCGGGAGTTCGCCATTGACCTCGAGAACGGGCCGATCGTTATCAGCCCGCTTATTCCGTGGTCGATCGCGGGGACGACCATTCTCTCGTTCGCAGGGGCTCCATCCAGCGGTTATATTGCCGCCGTGTACCTGTGGTTCATCCCTCTTTGGCATCTTTTTTGCCGCTCCCAAAAGTTTTTCCAAAAAAGTACTTGCAAATCCCTGGGGGCTTCCGTATAGTTACTTCTCGCGCTGAGAAGCGCAAAACGAAAGCAAATTGGGACTTCGTCTAGTGGTAGGACAGCGGATTCTGGTTCCGTCAACGGGAGTTCGACTCTCTCAGTCCCAGCCATTTGCTTACCTCATATGGCCCGTTCGTCTAGCGGTTCAGGACGCCGCCCTCTCAAGGCGGAGATCACCAGTTCGAATCTGGTACGGGCTACCATGAGTTCTTCGGAGCACTTCGGCTCCTTCACATATGGCCCGTTCGTCTAGCGGTTCAGGACGCCGCCCTCTCAAGGCGGAGATCACCAGTTCGAATCTGGTACGGGCTACCATGAGTTCTTCGGAGCACTTCGGCTCCTTCACATATGGCCCGTTCGTCTAGCGGTTCAGGACGCCGCCCTCTCAAGGCGGAGATCACCGGTTCGAATCCGGTACGGGCTACCAAACCAGATGTTGCCGTCTTCGTAATTCACGAAGGCGGCAATTTTCTTGTTACCATAAGCGTTCCTTCTTGATGAGATGCCCGAGGTGGTACCACCTCGGCGATATCAGCTGCGAAGTGGCGCGAGAACGTTCATTGATGCGCTCCAAGTGGCGTGAACGGTACCACCTCGGCAAGATATGTATCGCGGCGGTGCGCCGCCCAGCAACCCGCTGCGGCAAGAAGCCCCGGAATCGCGCCGCCCAGTAATCGAAGGGGCTTCTTCGCCCCAAATGTGCGCCGCCCAGTAACGGCGCGTTACTGCGCGGCGATAAATTAGGGCTTGCGGGCTATTTGGGTTACTGCGCGGCGATTAACGAGGGCTCGAGATCCGTGCCGGTTACTGGTCGGCGTGGTTACAGGGCTGGCGAGCCGCGTGGATCACTGCGCGGCGCGGCCTTAGGGCGTGCGGGCGTGGCTTCTGCGCCCCAGAGCGGCTACAATTAACAGGTTGACGTTATTGCACCTATGAAGGAGCGCGAACATGTGCGACGCAGATAAGAAGCCCTTCGAGGTCCCGGCCTACGATGCCGAGGCCATCGAGACCAAGTGGCAGCAGCAGTGGGCCGACACCGACCTCTACAAGACCGACGAGGACCCGGCCAAGCCCAAGAAGTTCGTTATGGAGATGTTCCCGTACCCCTCCGGCGACCTGCACATGGGACACGCGCGCAACTACACCATCGGCGACGCCATGGCCCGCCAGGCTCGCATGCGCGGCTACGACGTCCTGCACCCCATGGGCTTCGACGCGTTCGGCCTTCCCGCCGAGAACGCCGCCATCAAGCACAACACCCAGGCCGGCGTATGGACCCACAAGAACATCGGCCAGGCCGTCAAGACCATGAAGCGCATGGGCTTTTCCTACGACTATGACCGCATGTTCAACACCTGCGACCCCGAGTACTACAAGTGGGGCCAGTGGATGTTCCTCAAGATGTGGGAGAAGGGCCTGGCATATCGCAGCACCTCCCCGGTCAACTGGTGCCCCTCCTGCAACACCGTCCTCGCCAACGAGCAGGTCGTCGACGGCAAGTGCTGGCGTTGCGGATCGGTGCCCGAGAAGCGCGAGCTCTCCCAGTGGTACCTCAAGATCACCGAGTACGCCCAGGAGCTCCTCGACGACCTCGACCAGCTGGACGGCTGGCCCGAGAACGTGAAGGCCCAGCAGCGCAACTGGATCGGCCGCTCCGAGGGCGCCGAGATCGACTTCGCGCTCGCCGACGTGGACGGCGTGACGCCGACCGACCGCAAGATCACCGTCTTCACCACCCGCGCGGATACCCTCTTCGGCGTGTCCTTCTTCCTGCTGCCGCCCGAGAGCCCGCTTGCCGCCGAGCTCGTGGCCGGCACCGAGTACGAGGCCGCGTTCCAGGAGCTCAAGCACGCCACCGAGCAGGTCTCCAACGTCGACCGCCAGGGCTCCGAGCGCGAGAAGCACGGCGTCTTTACCGGCCGCTACGTCATCAACCCGATCAACGGCCGCCCGGCGCCCATCTGGGTCGCCGACTACGTCCTCATGGACTACGGCACCGGCGCCGTCATGGGCGTGCCCTGCGGCGACCAGCGCGACTTCGACTTCGCCAAGAAGTACGGCCTGGAGATCGCCCCGATCATCTGCGAGAAGGACGACCCCCTCTACGAGGACCTCAAGGACGAGAAGGACCTGCGCGTCACCTCCGTCGACTGGGACCGCGCCATGGTCGCCGAGGGCTACCTCGTGCAGTCCGGCGAGTTCACCGGCCTCAAGGGAGGCAAGCACTCCGAGGCCGTCGACGCCATCATCGGCTGGCTGTCCGAGCGCGGCCTCGGCCGTGAGAAGGTCCAGTTCCGCCTGCGTGACTGGCTCATTTCTCGCCAGCGCTACTGGGGCAACCCCATCCCGATGATCCACTGCGACTGCTGCGGCGACGTGCCCGTGCCTTACGACCAGCTGCCCGTCACCCTGCCCGAGAACCTCGACCTCGGCGCCGGCGAGACGCTTGCCGAGTACGCGCCGTTCTACGAGACGACCTGCCCCAAGTGCGGCAAGGCCGCCCGCCGCATCACCGACACGATGGACACCTTCACGTGCTCCTCTTGGTACTACCTGCGCTACACCGACCCCCACAACGAGGAGCTGCCCTTCTCCAAGGAGGCCGTGGACCGTTGGATGCCGGTGGACAACTACATCGGCGGCATCGAGCACGCCATCCTGCACCTGCTCTACAGCCGCTTCTGGACCAAGGTCCTGCGCGACCTGGGCATGATCGACTGCGACGAGCCCTTTACCAACCTGCTTTGCCAGGGCATGGTCAAGGACGAGAACGGCGACGTCATGTCCAAGTCTAAGGGCAACGTCGTGCCGCCCTCGAGCGTCATCGAGCCCTACGGCGCCGACACCATGCGCCTCACGATCCTCTTCATCGCCCCGCCCGAGAAGGACTTCGACTGGGACAAGGACGCGGTCGCCGGCGCGAACCGCTTCATCAAGCGCGCCTGGAACGTCGTCTGGAAGCTGGCGCAGGGCGCCGAGAAGGGCGCCATTGATCCGAAGGCCCTCAAGGGCACGGCCGCCGAGCTCTTCCGCACCATCCATGGCATGGGCGTCAAGTGCACGACCGACTTCGACCGTGGCCAGTTCAACACCGCCATCTCGGCCGTGATGGAGATCGTCAACGCCGCGTACAAGTACGTGGCCTCCGACGAGCGCGTGGCCGCGCTCGACTACCTGGCCGCGCTCGACATCGTGGCCATGCTCGCGCCGATCTGCCCGCACTGGGCCGAGGAGCTCTACCACGAGGCGCTGCACCTCGAGGGCTCGGTCTACAACGAGCCCTGGCCGGAGTTCGACGCCGAGCTCGCCAAGTCCGACGAGGTCGAGATCGCCGTTCAGATCAAGGGCAAGGTGCGCGGCCGCGTGACCGTCGCCGCCGACGCCGACGACGACACGGTGGCCGAGGCCGCCAAGGCCGTCGTGGCCGACCAGCTCGCCGGCAAGGAGATCAAGAAGGTCATCGTGATCAAGGGCCGCCTGGTCAACATCGTGGCCATCTAGCCGCAGCCTGGGCAACAGGCATTCCGCACAGCAATGAGGGGCAGAGGAAACGTTTCCTCTGCCCCTCTTTTGTTGCTTGCGGCGCGGCGACTCATTAAGGTCGAGCCGGGCCGTTGTAAACGGGCTAGGAGAGATGGGTGGCCCAGTCGTCGCCGAACTTGCGGCGCAGATCGAGAATGGCCTCGCAGAATACATAGCCGTGCGGGGTGGAGGTGCGCACGAGGCGGCCGTTCTTGTAGGCGATGAGGCGGTTCTTGGGAACCGGGCGCCACAGCTCCGCCTCGCCCTCGCCGCCGAGCGGCTGGGTCGAGAACACGATGGAGTCCTCTCCGAGCTGGCGGAAGTGCAGGCTGTCCACGTTCGTGTTCGTGTGGACGTAGGTGTACTCGCCGTCGTCGATGATGAGGTTCAGGCGATTCAGGTTGCTGATCTGCGACACCGCGCCGGAAAGCGCCTGGAAGCGCACGGGGAAGTCGAGCAGGCCGCCGGAGCGCACCGCCGCCTCGTCGATCACGTCGAGCAGGAACAGCAGCGCGCGTTCGGAGTCGGTCTGCCCGGCCTCTTTGAGGTCGTAGGTGGCAAGAAGCTCCTCGTTAAAGAGGATGCCGTTGTGGATGAGCGTCCACTCGCGGCCGGAGACGTCGGTGCCATAGAACGGGTGGCAGTTCTCCCGTACCGTGTTTCCGCAGGTAGAAAGGCGTATATGCGCCTCCATGCGCGAGGAGGCGAGCCCCTTGGCAAGAAGCTCCGGCAGGTAACTCGAGGTCCAGGCGGGCACGGGCTCGCGGTGAAGGAAGACGTTCGTGTCCTCTTCCTCGACCTCGGTGGCGCCGGCGGCGGCCGCGTCGGCGCTCGTGGAGCCGCGCCGCCAGGTGATGCCCCAGCCGTCCTTGTGCTTCTTGCTGTGCGAGAAGAACTCCTCGAGGTAAGAGGCGACCTCGACGGGCCGCGCGGCGTTGACGGCAAAGAGCTCGCACATGGTCTTCTCCTTTCTCGGGGAGGGGCCGGATTGCCCGGGGCGATTGCACAGGGGTCTATCTTACGACGGCGGGGCGCGCTCGGCGGCCGGTGCTAGACTCTTGTCGATTTCGAGTAACCGATTACAGGATCGAGGCCGCTTCAATGCCCACAACCGACCATGCCCGCGCGCTCTGCGAATTCATCGATGCGTGCCCGTCCATGTTCCATACCGCGTCCGTCATCTCGTCGCGCCTGGAAGCTGCCGGGTTCGAACGCCTGGGGGAGGCGGATGCCTGGCGGATCGAGCGCGGCGGCCGCTACTATGTGTGCCGCAACGGCTCCAGCGTCATCGCCTTCGAGGTCGGCGAGGATCTCGACGACTATCACTTCCAGGTCGCGGCCGCGCACGGCGATTCGCCGGTCTTCAAGGTCAAGCCCGTGGCCGAGCTCGAGGGGCCGGTCGACTACCTGCGGCTCGACGTCGAGGCCTACGGCGGCATGATCGACCACACCTGGCTTGACCGCCCGCTCGGCGTCGCGGGGCGCGTCCTCGTCCGTGAGGGCTCGCGCGTGGTAAGCCGCCTCTACGACACGGGTCGCGACGTCGCGCTCGTCCCCAGCGTGGCCATCCACCTCGACCGCGAGATGAACAGCAAGCTCGAGCTCAACCGGGCGAAGGACCTCGTGGCGCTCTTCTCGGCGGGCGAGTTCGCGGGCGGCTCGTTCGACCGGATGGTTGCTGACGACCTCGGCGTGGACACGGCGGACATCCTCGCGCGCGACCTCTTTGTGTACAACCGCCAGGCCGCGGTCGTCTGGGGAGCGGCGGGCGAGTTCATCGGCGCGCCGAAGCTCGACGACCTCGGCTGCGCCTATGCCGCGCTCGAGGGTTTTCTTGCCGCTGGCGCAAACATGCACCAGGTCAACGTGTATGCATGCTTCGATAACGAGGAGGTCGGCAGCAACACCAAGCAAGGCGCGATGTCCACCTTCCTCAAGGATGTCCTCGTGCGCGCCAACGCCGCGCTCGGCAAGACCGACGAGGAGTATCGCCGCGCCGTCGCCGGCTCCTTCATGGTGAGCTGCGACAACGCGCACGCCTGTCACCCCAACCATCCCGAGAAGCACGACGAGGTCAACCGCTGCTGGCTTAACCGCGGCATCGCCATCAAGGAGGCCGCCAACCAGCACTACTGCTCCGACGCCTTCAGCCGCGCCGCCTTCGTGGCCGTGCTCGATGCCGCCGGCATACCGCACCAGACGTTCTCGAACCGCTCCGACATGGCGGGCGGCGGCACGCTCGGCAATCTCTCTAACACCCAGGTGAGCATGCACGGCGTCGATGTGGGCCTGCCGCAGCTCGCCATGCACTCGTGCTTCGAGACCATGGGCGCACACGACGTCGAGCTCGGCGTGGAGGCACTCCGCGCGTTTTACGCCTGCGACCTGCACATCGACGGAGCAGAGGCGTTCGAGCTGCGATAAGGCGGCGAGGCCTGATGGCCTTCGAAGGCGGCCGCGGCGTCTATGGCGCCGCGGCCGCTTGTTCATTCGCACAATGATTGATTATTCGTAGGCTGTACTTTAGTGCACGGTAATATGGGTACTGAGCTGCTATCTCCATAGTCTGTTCATAGCGTTTTTGTTTATGGAGAGGAAGCAAGAAAGGATCAGTACCATGCCTATGCAGCCCAAGACCAAGCTCGTTAAGGTGCTCCTGACCAACATCATGATCGCAATCGCGATCTCGGCCGTGGCGAGCTATATCGCCATCGGCCAGGCCGGCGTTCCGGCCGAGGCCTTCGTCCCCGCCGTTGTCGGCTCGACCCTCAAGAACTCGCTCATCGCCTATGCGGTCTCGTTCTTCGTGGGCATGTTCGTCCCGTGCGAGAAGTGGGGCTTCGGCTTTGCCATGGGTCGCGGCCTCACCCCGGCCGACGGCCTTAAGTTCGGCGCCGCGCTGAACCTCGTGGTCAACACGGTCTACGTGGCCTTCAACTCCGTGATCCTGACCTACCTCAACGCCTGCGTGTTCAATGGCGCGCCGATCATGGCGTTCCCGGCCGCTTGGGTGAGCTCCATCGTGCAGTGCTGGCTCGTCGGCTTCGTCGTTTCCCTGTTCTGGGCACCCGCCTGCGAGAACTGGGCCCGCGCGATCTGCAAGGACCCGGCGCCGGCCGCTCCCGATATGCACTAACCGGGAAATCCGAGAGGAATCCAAGACGGGAACGGCCCGCGGCCCCTTCGTCGCGGTCCTGTCCGCCAAAGTGATGGGGTCCGTGGCCTCGCGCGAACATAAACTCTGGCTTTTCGCACTTTAAAATTCAACTGCCTGAGTAGTGCTTTGGCGCCGACGCTTGTCAACTGGGCAAATGTCGGCGCCATTTCATTGGCTACTCGGCAAGCCTTGTTTTAAAGTGCGAAATGTCAGAGTTTGTTGCGCTAAGTCCTTCGGAACGGCGTCGAAAGGGGGAGGCATGGGGCAAAGTCGGGCATTTTTTGAGGTCGAGGAGATGGGTCGCGGGCTGTGGCGCATCGGCGACGGCCTGGGTGACCTGTGTTACCTCGTTGAGGGCACGCGCGAGGCTGCGCTCATCGACACGATGGCCGGCCTGGGCGACCTCGCGGCTTGCGTGCACGACCTCGTCGGCAAGAAGCCCGTGCGCGCGCTGCTGACGCATCGCCATATTGACCACGTGAGCGGGGCCTACTGGTTCGATGAGGCCTGGGTGCACGCGGCGGACGCCGATTGCTGGGATGCGTGCGAGACGTACGCGGACTTTATGTGGGAGCACGCGCTTGCGTCGGGCGCCGCGGCGCCGGGCGACATGTTCGGCCCTCGCGACGGCTCGCGGCCTCGGGTGCACACAGTGGGGGAGGGCGACGTCATCGACCTCGGTGCTCGCTCGCTCGAGGTGGTCGAGCTTCCGGGACACACGGCCGGTTGCGTCGGGTATCTCTGCCGCGAGCTGGGAATCCTCTTTTCCGGCGATGCGGTCACGCCCATCGCGTGCCTGTGTTTCCCCGAGAGCCTGCCGCTCTGTACCTGGAAAGAGACGCTGCGGCGGATGTGTGGCCTCGGGTTCGAGCGTTTTTGGACGGGGCACCATCGTCACGACTTCACGCCAGGCGACCTGGACGGATTTCTTGCCGCGGCCGAGTTTGCCGAGGGCGACCGCGGCTACGCGTGGCGCCACGGCTTCATCCCCGACTGGGAGGGCACGCTTCACCTGGTGCCGAACGGCGTGACGGACGTCGATTCCTGCGACTTCCGTGCCGTCATCACGCCGGGCTTGCCGCCGGCTCGTAAACGCGCGCAGCGGCCGCGCAAACACACGCGCTGAGGCTCATTTCGCAACAGCAAATAAGCGCCCTCCCGGCATCCACAACTCGCGGATTGCCAGGAGGGCGCTCGCTGCTTCACGTGTTAGCACGTTTACGAGACGCAGGCCTGCATCTACGCCATGACGAGCATCGCGATCAGCGGGATCGTGAGGATGGACGCCACGATGGAGATGAACGTGCCCTGCGTCATGGGCTTGGCGTCCTTGCCGTACATGAGGCAGTAGAGGATACCGTTGGTGGCCACGGGCATAGCCTGGCCGAGCACCACGATGCCGAGCACGAACTGGTTCGTGATGACCCCGCGCATGACGAGCCACAGCACCACGGGCACGCCGACGAGGCGGAAGGCCACGGCCACGTAGGCGCGCCAGTTGCTCACCATCTCGCGCGCCGAGTAGTTGGCAAGAGACGAGCCCGAGATAAGAAGCGCCGCCGGCGTGGTAAACGCGCCGCAGGTGGAAAGCCCGTTGCCGAGGATGCCGAGGTCGTTTACGCCCAGCAGCACCAGCACGAGCACAATGACGCTCGCGATAAGGACGGGGGAGAGGAGCTGCTTTGCGCAGGACTTCGCCACCTCGCCCGGGCCACCCTCGGGCATGCCGGAGATGAGGATCATGCCCACGCTGAACACGAAGAGGTTCCACGGGATGTTCGCGATGGCCGCGTAGAGCACGGCATCGCCGCCGAGGACCGCGGAGAGCACGGGGAAGCCGATGAGACCCACGTTGCCGTAGGCCACGATGAAGCTGTAGACGCCGCGCGCCTGCCTCTCGGCGCCGATGAGGCGCGGCACAAGGATGGCCACGGCGGTCGCGATCACATAGCCGAGCAGCGAGAACGCGAGCAGCTGGGCGATGTCGCCGGCGGCCGGCAGGTCGCGCCCGCAGACCGAGGCCACGATCATGGCCGGCAGGGTCACGTTGACCACCAGGCCGGAGAGCTTCTTGTCGAAGTCGCCGCCCATGAAGCCGAGCTTGTGGGCGATGTAGCCGATGAGGATGGGGATGGCGAGCACCACCATCTGCAATGCAGTGTCGGAAAAGCTCACGCCTTACGCCTCCACGTCCGCGATGGCGCCGTCCATGGTGAAGCCCTTCCAGCTGGGCTCGCCGGTAAAGGCCATGACCTTCTCCTCGCCGTCGAGGCAGCGGATGGCGCCCGCGGCGAGCGCGTCCATCTCGAAGTCGCCGGCGTAGACGTGCACCGGCGCGATCCACTCGACGCGCTCGCTCACGTAGGAGACGAATCGCGGGTCGTGGGAGACGCCGCCGGTGAGCACGATGCCGTCGACCTTGCCCTTGAGCACGGCCGCGAAGCCCGCGATGTACTTGGCGACCTGGTAGGCCATGGCGTCGTAGACGACCTCGGCCCACGCGTCGCCCTCCTCGATGCGGGCGACGATTCTGCGCGCGTCGTCGGTGCCGAGAAGCCCGACGAGGCCGCCGGTCTTGCCGACCACGCCGTCCATCTCCTTCTTGCTCGCGCCCTCGGCGAAGGCCATCTTCACGACGGGCTTGGCGGGAACGTCGCCGCAGCGGTTCGGCGCGAAGGGGCCGGCGCCCTCGAGGACGTCGTTAGTGTCGACCATGCGCCCGTGCTCGTGGCACGCGACGGAGAGGCCACCGCCCACGTGCGCGACGATGAAGTTGCCCTCCTCGTAGGTCTTTCCGACCTCGGCGGCGCAGCGGATGGCGCACTCCTTCTGGTTCAGGCAGTGGACGTGGCTCTTGCGGTAGACGCCGGGCCAGCCGGTGATGCGCGCGACGTCGCAGAGCTCGTCGGTGTCGGGCTGGTTGACGGCGTAGGCGGGGCGGCCGACCTCCTGCGCGAAGGCGTGGAGCAGCGGGGCGCCGAGGATGGCGGGGTGGTTCACGCCGGCGTTGAGCACGTGGTCGCAGACGGTCTGGTCGATGGCGAAGGTGCCGCCGATGGTCGGGCCCATTGCGCCGCAGTAGCCCGAGAAGGCGTCGATG
>CAVIBB010000035.1:0-15730 GCA_963640745.1 Paludibacteraceae bacterium | reverse complement strand
CGGCAAGAAGCACGGAGTTCAGGCCATGGAAGTTGCAATTATCGCCGTTGGTGTCGTCGCCGGATTTGGTAAGAGTGACGTCGGACAGGGTGAGCGATCCGCCGTTCTGCGCGAGCGCCGCGTTGACATCTGACTCGGTCGCGTTAAAGGACTCGCCGTTCTTGGAGATCGATTCTCCGTCCGCGGCGACGGTTCCGGAATAGGTGCCCGAGTAGTCGAACGTCATGGTGTTCGCGCCGCCCATGCCGCCGCCCGCGCCCATGCCGCCGCCGTTTCCGTCGGGCGGCTCGCCGGGTTGGCCGTCGGAGGACCCGTTGCCGGGGCCGCCTTCGCCGGAAGGCATCTCGGGCGGGGTTCCGCCATCCTGGGATTGCGGAGCCTGGCCGGAGCCCGCTTCCGCGGCGATGGCAGCAACCGGCGCCTGCGCGAGCAGAAGCGAGCCGGTGATGACGGCTACGCCCACGTTTCTCATGAGTTTATCTGCGCACTTGGTCTTCATGCGATCTCCTCTCGATAACGGGCGATAGCGCTCGTTAAGGCGAGTATGCGCTTTCAGGTACCTAGACAAACGAAGAGAAAGCCCATTTCAAAGGGCCGACGCAAGGCTGTCGATGCGCTGAAGACAAGGTATTGGTTTGCTTAAAACCAGGGCCGCGAGATGACGAAAGCTATGTCACAACAGATAGTTGATATTTGGGTTTAAGCATCTTAGCAAGATACAGTGCCCAAAGGAGCTTTCCATGATGAAGGTTTCTGATATCGCAAGGATGATTAAGAGCTTGTCCGTCGAGGATGTAGCCGAGCTTAAATCGCTTCTGGTTTTCATCTGAGGCTAAGACCTCCTACAACATGGAGTCGTTTATAACCGATGGGCGCTTCGCTAAGGGTCGCGTATGTCCAAATTGCGGTTGTACTCATGTAGTTCGCAACGGCCACAGGCCCGCTGGAACTCAGCGCTACCTCTGCAAGGGCTGCGGCAGGTCATTCGTCGTTACCTCCAATACCATCGTTGAGGGGACGAGAAAGAGCCTTGACGTGTGACGCAAGTTCACGGCGTGCATGATGCGCGGCATGCCGATAAGGGAGACTGCCGCAGAGTGCGGAATCCACAGGAACACGGCTTTTTATTGGAGACACAAGGTTTTGGACGCGCTCAGGAAGATGATGACAGGGCGCGTGCTTGACGGCATTGTCGAGATGGACGAGGCGTTCTTCGAAGTGTCGTATAAGGGAAATCGCAAGAAGAGCGACTTCGAGATGCCACGTGCGCCGCACAAGCGCGGTGGGCAGACGCACCTTCGCGATGTCTCTCACGAGAAGGTCTGCGTCCCATGCGTCATCAGCAGGACTGGGCTTGCCTATGCCAAGTCTGCGAACCTTGGTCGCGCATCAGCCAAGAGTATCGAGAGCGCCGTTGGCGGCGTCGTCGGCAGCGACTCCACCCCTCGTGACCGACAAGCGCAACACATACGTGCGTTTCGCGAACAAGGGCGGACACGAACTCGTTCAGCTCAAGGGCAAGGAATCCCGCAAGGGAATCTACAACGTCCAGAGAGTCAACGCCTACCATGGGTCACTCAAAAGGTTCATGCGCAACTTCGACGGCGTATCGACCAAGTATCTGGACAACTACCTCGCGTGGCACGCCTTCCTGTCATATGGTAAGGACGAGGCGAGCGACAAGGTTGCAACCCCCCCCGCACGGAGCGTGCTGAGCGAGCAGCTGACGGTGCGGTGCAGGGACATCTCTAGCGGGAACCCGCTGCCGATGTCGGCTTAGGTCAGATGCGGGTGCTCATCACCGCTTAAACTAGTTTAGGCGTTTGATAACGTTTTCGTCGGTTATCAGGAATAAGTACGCTTAGTGTTTTACGACGTAAACGAATACCGTCATAAGGAAAATTGTTACCCATATTTCCATAGGCGGCACCTCCCTTCTTGGGAGGAGTCTTCCTTCAAACATGGAAGCAATTAACATTGCTCCCGCATCTGACCTAAGCCGACTTTATAGACAAGAAGAAGGGCGGCTCATCACTGAACCGCCCCCTTTCCGCAGCATTTCCCGAGGCTAATATTCGCCTTTTTTATGTATGTGTCCATTACTGTCGTAGTAATATTTGCGGACTTCGTTTTTAACTGCATTGTCTTTCTCTCTTTGAGATGAATAGCTGTGTGAGGAAGACGAGTAGCCGCTACTTGAGCTATGGCTGTCTGAGCAGCTTGAAAAGCAGAAGAACACAAACCAAATAATAATTGCCCACCCGAGTGCGACAACGAGCCAACTGGCCCCATTGTTGTTCTTGTCGGCCATGGCGGTTGCTCCCTAAGCGTCGTAGTCCTCGCGGAATCCGCACTTCTGGCAGTAGTAGGTCTTCTTCTTTTTGCCGAGAGCGCCGCCAACGAGGCCAATCGGCCCGAGGAGCAGACCGCCAGCCGCCGCCTTGCCAACGCTGAATCCCTTGCTCGATTCACCCGTGCATTTCCATCCTGCACGTTCACCGCATGACGGGCATACGGCCGGAGCATTGTTTGCCATTGTGATTCCTTCCTCCTTGACGATTGGCGCATAAAAAATGCGCCCCAGCAGAGTGAGGCGCACTGCAAAAGCGCCCCTCATTGCTGCGACACAAGCTACTTCCCCATTCAGGAGTTGTAAGCGAAGAGGAACCGCCTTTTGCCAAGGTGGCTCCTAAACAGGGAAATGTTCACTTGTGTCGCAGGTACGAGTCTACAAGAAGAAGCCGCCAGTAGTTGCGGCAATTAGGCTGAATGGAGAGAAATATGGGTGAAGAGAACGATTTTGACAATCTGAGTACGAAAGACCTAATCAAGACACTTCTGCGCAGGCCGATTATCATTTCTGATATCCCGACGTTTTCGCTGTGCGAAGAACTTGAGCACAGAAGCGGTGTTGAGACGAAATGAGTTAATCCCCACGCCGTTAAAGATATCAGCGTCGAAGGCTGTGCGATTGTATACGTCGTTAGGGACTAGCCAAGTTTATCGAAGCGGTAGCCTGCTCTCTTTACATGCTCGGTAAGATATTAGCCAGCGTGGTCGCTAAAAAGAAAATCCTTATACGTCAGCTCTGAGACATCGTAATAGACGCAGGTCGTTCTGTCACGTGTAAACTCAACGTACAGATTGCCGTCTTCATACCAAACAGAGTTGATGGTCGATGAGGATACGTCATACATGCGCGGCATGGGATTTCTCCTCTCAGATTGTTGGCAGACGAGCCTAGCTACATGCTAACTATATGAGAGCTAGGTGGCAGGTAGTAAGATAAAGTTAATTCTACTCATTATAAAAAGTGGCTAAATATCAACCATGGGTTGTGACATAGCCATGACGAAAGCATCGGCGTGCACGGCGTCGGCCCCGGCAGACACCTTCACCTGGTGGGGCCCGGACAAGCTGGGCCTAGCCAAGAAGATAGTGTCGGATGGCCTCGGCGACGCCGCCGTGGTCGTTGTCGGCCACCTGCACATCAGCGGCTTCGACGGCGGAGGGCAGGGCGTTGCCCATCGCCACGCCGAGGCCCGCCGCGCGCAGCATCGGCAGGTCGTTGTCGGCGTCGCCGACCGCGATGGTCTGGGCCACATCGATGCCCGCGATGCGCGCGAGCTCGGCCAGCCCCGTGCCCTTGTCGATTCCGGGGCACGTTAGCTCAAGGCTCGACGCCTCGCAGTCGGTGATGACCACGTCGGCGTCGACGAGGCGCGCATGCGTCCGGTCGCGCGCGGCGACGTCCTCAAAGTGGAAGTTGAGCTTCGAGACGCGGGCCGCGGGGTCGAGCGCGACGGCGTGCGCGTCGTCCACGAGCTCACTCGTCTCCCGGTAAAGCTGCTCGTAGACGCCGACGCCGCACATAGGCGCCTTCTTAATCTCGTCGAGCTGCATATAGACGCCCTCGCCGGCCGTTACCTCGAGAATATAGGCGCCTTCCTCATCGGCGGTGCGAATGGCTCGCGCGACCACATCGGCTGCGATGTCGCGCTCGGCGAGCGTGCGCTTCTCGGCGATGTCGTAGACGACGGCTCCGGCGCAGCAGATGGCGTAGCGCACATCCGGAATCACGTCGTTGTACATGGAGACCATCTTGGGACAGCGGCCCGACGCGATGGCGACGCTCTTGCCCGCGGCGGCGGCCTCGGCTATGGCCTCGACGGAGCTGGGTAGCACGCGCTTCTTTGAGTCAAGAAGCGTTCCGTCCATGTCGAGTGCGATGAGCTCGTATGCCATGCGTGATCCTCCGCCTGCCCTTCGGGTACGTAAACAGTCAGAAGAATAGCGCACCGATGTTGTGGCCCGATAAGAAATGGGCCCGAAGCTGGGACTTCGGGCCCTGGGGGCATGAGTTGGATGCGGGTATTGGCTATTGGCCGGAGACGTCGGATGACTGTCTTGGTTGGGCATAAACAAACGGCAGGCGCCCGCCTTTGCCTCGGCTGTGCTACGCCGCCAGAGCCTTGCGCACGCGCCCCTCGACGCGGGCAAGAAGCTTCTCGCCGAGCTCCGAGTAGAGTGCGCCGCCGAGGATGAGCGCCGCGCCGAGGACGTTCGCCGCGGTCATGGCCTCGCCGAGCAGCAGCGCGGAGAGCACCACGGCCGAAAGCGGCTCGAGGTAGCCGCACACGGCCACGCGCGTCACGGGCAGCTCGCCCATCGAGGAGAAGTACATAAAGCATCCGAGGCCCGTGTTAATAAGGCCGATGCAGAGCACGGCAGGGATGTTCAGGCTCGCGACCTGCATCGCAGTGGGCATCGCGAGGCTGCCGGCCGCAGCGCTCGCCAGCATGTAGACGGCGACGATGGAAAGACTGCCGCAGAGCTGGATGGCCGACGACTCGACGCCGCGGATATCGGAGACCTTCTTGCTGTGGATGACCATGACGGCGTACATCACGGCGCTCATGCCACCGAGCAGCAGGCCCTTGGGCGCGATGCCGTTGCCGAGGCCCTGGCCCACGACGAGGAACGCGCCGAGCACGACGGCGACGAACCCGGCGATGTTCGCGGCGGTGAGGCGGGTCCTGAAGACGATGGGGGAGAGCGCCATCACGATCACGGGGCCGCAATAGAACAGCAGCGACGCCACGCCGACGCCGATGTAGCGGTACGACTCAAAGAGGAAGAGCCACGCCGCGCCAAGAGCCGCTCCGGAGACAAAGAGATGCAGGGCCTGGCGGCGGTGCGTGGGCGCCTGGAGATTCTGGCGGGCGCTGCGGGAGATGAGTACAAGGGCAACGAGAAGCGCGGCGCCGAGGCTCACGCGCGCGAGCACGATGAGCACGCTCGGCAGGTCAATCATGTTGGCGACGATGCCGTTCGACCCAAAGAGGATGAGCGAGAGGAGATACTTCTTTGTTGCCTTGTTCATTCTTGGCGGCGCTTTCTCGCAGGTGGCGGTGTGTTTGCGCAGTCCATCTTCGCAGGATGCTTGTTGCAATAAAAGCGAATGTTTAGCATGGGTGCCAGCACAAATACGCATGGAACAATGCATCGCGTCCGAACGTCGCGCCAGCCTGTATACAAGGGAGAGAAGCCCATGGATTCCGCCGTCCAGAAATACCAGGCGCTCGTTGAGGTCGCGCGCGCGGGCAGCATAAGCGCCGCGGCCCGCCGCCTCGCCTACAGCCAGTCCGGCGTGAGCCGCATGATTGCCGATCTCGAGCGCGACTGGGGTATCTGCCTGCTGGAACGCGGGCGCAAGGGCGTGCGCCTCACAGCTGACGGCGAGCAGGTCATGCCCTTTGTGGAGGCCATCTGCGAGGACCAGCGTCGTCTCTCCGAGCGCGTGGCCGAGATCTCGGGCGCGCAGTCCGGCCTCATCGTCGTGGGCACCTTTTCGTCGGTGGCCACGCATGTCCTGCCTGGCGTGATCGAGCGCTTCGGTGCGGGCCACGCCCAAGTCGAGTTCGAGCTGCGCATGGGCGACTATTCCGAGATCGAGTCATGGGTGGCCGACGGCCTCGTCGACCTGGGTTTCTTGCCGTATCCGCCGCAGGTTCCGAGGGAAGGGCTCGCGCGGGAAGCCGTGCTCGTGGACGAGCTCATGGCCGTCGTGCCGCAGGGTCATCCCTTGGCGCTGCAGGACCGCGTGCGACTCGCGGACCTCGCGCGCGAGCCGTTCATCCTGCTCGAGCGCGGCAGCGACAACGAGATAAGCCCGCTCTTTGAGCGCGCCGGACTCGAGCCCCAGGCGCGCCTCTCCACCTGGGACGACTACGCCATCATGTCGATGGTGGAAAACGGCCTGGGCCTCTCCATCCTGCCGGGCCTCATCCTCACGCGCTGCCCCTACCGCATCGAGAAGCGCCCGCTCGACCCGCCCGTCACGCGCGAACTCGCCGCCGTCTACCGCCCCGGCCTTCTCTCCACCGCCGCCCGCGCGTTTCTCGACTGTCTGCTGGATGTGGCGACGGTCACTGGCGATGCCATTCAGACTAAATAACGCACAAGGTTGCCGCTGAAGCACTTGATCCGGGCTTCAGCGGCAACCTTGTGCGTTGCCCGTCTCTGTCTTTCGCCGCCCTACCGGTGGAACAGGCCGCTGCGCTCGAACTTGGGCTCGCAGCAGACGTTCACGCCCAGCCGACGAAGCACCTCTTCGTCCGTCGAGCTGATGATCACCGAGAAGAACGCGTCGCAGCCGCGCAGCTCGCCGAGGCCCGCGAGCGCCTTGGCCGCCGCCTCGCTCGCGGCGGACGTGATGGAGAGTGCCATCAGGGTCTCGTCGGTGTGCAGGCGCGGGTTGCTCGCGCCGAGGTAGTGGGTCTTGAGGCGGCTGATCGGCTCGATAGCGTCGTCGCTGATCACCTCGAGCTCCAGGTCGATGCCCGCGAGCGCCTTGAGCGCGTTCATCAGAAGCGAGCTCGCGCAGCCGAGGCGCTCTGAGGTCTTGCCCGTGATCACGCGCCCGTCGGGCAGGATGAGCGCGCCGGCCGGCGCCCCCGTGACCTGCTCGCGCGTGAGCGCAGCCGACCGCGCCGGCGAGAAGTTCTTGTCCACGCCGGCCTTCTGCATGATGGAGCGCAGCCTATCGACCTGCTCGCTGCCGGCCCCCGTGCGCTTGACCTGCTCCAATGCCGAGAAGTAACGGCGCACGATCTCGGCTCGGGAGGCCTCGCGGCACGCCTCGTCGTCGCAGATGGCGAAGCCGACCATGTTCACGCCCATGTCCGTCGGGCTCTGGTAAGGGCTCTGGCCGAGGATCTTCTCCATAAGGGCGCGGACCACGGGGAAGGCCTCGACGTCGCGGTTGTAGTTGACGGTCGTCTCGCCGTAGGCGTCGAGGTGGAAGGAGTCGATGATGTTCGCGTCGTCGAGGTCGGCGGTCGCGGCCTCGTAGGCGATGTTCACGGGGTGGGAGAGCGGCAGGTTCCACACGGGGAAGGTCTCGAACTTGGCGTAGCCGGCCTCGACGCCGCGCTCGTGCTCGTGGTAGATCTGCGAGAGGCACGTGGCGAGCTTGCCGGAGCCGGGGCCGGGGGCCGTCACCACCACGAGCGGGCGGGTCGTCTCGACGAACTCGTTTTTGCCGTAGCCGTCGTCGGAAACGATGAGATCCACGTCGTGCGGGTAGCCCTCGATGGGGTAGTGGAGCTTGCAGGCGATGCCGAGCTCGGCCAGGCGACGACGGAAGGCGTCGGCCGCGGGCTGGGCCGCGTACTGGGTAAGGACGATGGCCGCGACCTGCATCCCGTTCGCGCGGAAGAGATCGACCAGGCGCAGTGCGTCCTCGTCGTAGGTGATGCCGAGGTCGCCGCGGGCCTTGTTCTTCTCGATGTGGTTGGCGTTGATGGCGATGATGACCTCGACGTCGGCCGCGAGGCTCTTGAGCATGCGGAACTTGACGTCGGGCTCGAAGCCGGGCAGCACGCGGCTCGCGTGGTTGTCGTCGAAGAGCTTGCCGCCGAACTCGAGATAGAGCTTGCCGCCGAATTTCCCGATGCGCTCGCGGATCTTCTCGGCCTGCAGGTCGATGTACTTCTGGTTGTCGAAACCGGTACGCATGGCGGCTCCTCGTTGACGATGGCGACAGTTGTTGCTTAACCCAGCTAGGGTACCATGCGGGGCCTTCCGCCGACCCCGCAACGTTCCC
The DNA here is from genome assembly GCA_963640745.1 of Paludibacteraceae bacterium. Lineage (GTDB taxonomy): Bacteria > Actinomycetota > Coriobacteriia > Coriobacteriales > Atopobiaceae > Paratractidigestivibacter. The sequence goes on along the minus strand of CAVIBB010000035.1, from coordinate 7,623 downwards.
GCAATGAGCCCGCGTTACCATCAAGAGCAAGTCAACCTTAGGAAGGGAGAATCCCATGAAGCGCGAGCTCGTGAGTCGATACAGCGAGAACCTCGATAGATACATGGACCTGGTCGTCTACGGAGAGGGCGGCTATCCCGTTATCGTCTTCCCCACGCAGGATTCCCCCTGCACGAACTGGGAGGACTTCGGCCTTATCGACACGATCGACGACTACGTGGGCTCCGGAATGCTCCAGCTCTTCTGCGTGAGCAACGTGGATAAGGAGTCCTGGTCGGCGGCCGACCGCGACAAGGGCGAGCGCGCCGAGCTCGTCGAGGCGTACTACCGCTACGTGGCCGATGAGCTCACCCCGCTGGTGCACGAGCTTTCCGGCAGCGCCCAGCGCCCGCTGCTCGCCGGCTGCAGCATGGGCGCCACGCACTCCGTCATCTTTGCGCTGCGCCGCCCGGACCTCTTCCAGGGTTGCATCGCGCTTTCCGGTGTGTACGACGCCAAGTATTTCTTCGACGGCTGGATGAACGAGACGCTCTATGCGAGCTCGCCGACCGACTTCTTGCCCAACATGTCCTCCGACCACCCCTACATCGACGTTTATAACCAGCGCCAGCTTGTGCTGTGCGTCGGTCGCGGCGCTTGGGAGGACGAGGGCGTGCGCACCCAGCACATCCTCGACGACGCTTTCCGTCGCCTGGGTGTCGACGCTTGGTGCGATTTCTGGGGCACCGACGTCAACCACGACTGGCCGTGGTGGAAGAAGCAGATCCGCTACTTCTTGCCCATTGTTTTGCAGGACATGAAGAAGACTCTTGCTGTCGAGGACGGGACCTACGGCGAGCACGAGCCGGTTGCCGAGGCCGAGCCGGAACCCGTTGCCGCGGCCGAGCACGAGCCGGTTGCCGAGCCCGAGCCGGAACCCGTGGCCGTTGCCGAGCCCGAGCCGGAGCCCGCGGCCGAGCCGGAGCCCGAGCCGGAGCCGGAGCCCGTTGCTGCACCCGTCCCCGAACCCGCCCCCGCGCCCGCACCGAAGCCCGCTGCCAAGAAAGCCCCGGTCGAGAAGGTCGCCCCTATGATCAAGCCGACCATCAAGACCGCCAAGTCCAAGTCCAAGGCGCGCACTTCCTCGAGGAAGCGCTCGAAGTAAACCGCGCCGCCAGAGCCTAAGGAACGTCCATGAACTTCGTTTTTATCTCGCCTCAGTTCCCGGAGGTGTACCGTCACTTCTGTGAGGCGCTCGCCCGCAACGGCGCCACGGTCTTCGGCGTGGGCGATACTCCCTACGACCAGATCTCGCCCGACCTGAAGGCCGCGCTCACCGAGTACTACTGGCTGCCCTCGCTTGAGGATTACGACCAGGTCTTCCGAGCCGTCGCGTTCTTCTCGTACAAATACGGAAAGATCGACTGGATCGAGTCGAACAACGAGTACTGGCTGCCCCTCGACGCCCGCCTGCGCGAGGACTTCAACGTGACCACGGGCGTGCATCCCGCCAAGCTCGTGGACTGGACGAGCAAGGCCGCGATGAAGCCCTGCTACCGCGCCGCGGGCATTCCCGTCGCGCGCCAGGTTAAGCTGACGACGCTTGAGGCCGCCCGCGCCTTCGCGGCCGAGGTCGGCTACCCCACCTTTGCCAAGCCGGAGGTGGGCATGGGCTCCGGCGGAGCCTGGAAGGTCGAAAACGACGAAGACCTGCAGCGTGTCTTTGCCGAGAAGGGCGATACCCCGTACGTGCTCGAGGAGTTCGTCGGCGGCGAGATTTGCTCGTACGACGCTATCGTCGACTCTCACGGCGAGCCGCTCTTCGAGAACCAGGAGGAGTTCCCGCCGTCGATGGCAGATGTCTGCGCGAACGCGCTCGACATCTCGTATTACTCTCACCCCGGCGTCGACCCCAAGCTCCGCGAGATGGGCCGCGCGGCGGTCAAGGCCTTCGGCTACGCGAGTCGCTTTGTCCACATGGAGTTCTTCCGCCTGACCGAGGACAAGCCCGGCCTCGGCGGCGTGGGCGACTACGTTGGCCTCGAGGTCAACTCGCGCCCGCCCGGAGGCTACACGCCCGAGATGATGAACTACGCGCACTCGCTCAACGTTTACCAGGTCTGGGCCGACATGGTTTGCTTCGACGAGAGCCACGTCGTGGCCGGCGACGAGAGCTATTACTGCGTGCACGCGAGCCGCCGCGACCAGTATGAGTACGCTCACACGCGCGAGGATGTCGAGAAGAAGTTCGCCGGTTCGATCATGAGCATCGACCGCATGCCGGACGGCCTTTCCGACGACCTCGGCAACACGGGCTATGTGGGTCGCTTCAAGACCAAGGCTGAGCTTGACGAGTTCGTGGCCTACGTGCAGGAAAGGGCTTAGCATATGGCAAGTTTTGATGTGAGGCGCGCTGGCGCCGGGGATGTGCCGGGCCTTGTCGACCTGCTGCTTCAGGTGTGTGCGGTGCATGCCGACGGTCGCCCGGACCTCTTTATTAAGGGCGCGCGCAAGTATTCCGACGCGGAGCTCTGCGCGCTACTTACCGACGAGTCGCGGCCGGTGTTCGTGGCCGTCGAGGGCGACAGGGTTTTGGGCCACGCGTTCTGCGTGATCGAGGACTTCCACGGGTCGAACAACATGCAGCCGGTGGTCACGGTCTACATCGACGACATCTGCGTTGACGAGTCGGCGCGCGGCAAGGGTGTCGCCACGGCGCTCTACCAGCACGTCGTTGAGTTCGCACGCGGGCTCGGCGCGCACAACGTGACGCTCAACGTATGGAGTTGCAACCCCGGGGCGCAGAAGTTCTACGAGAAGATGGGCCTCGTGCCGTACAAGATCGGCATGGAGAAGGTGCTCGACTAGATGGAACATCGTGGGATGAGGCGCGCGAAGCGCGAGGTATGCGATCTTGCGGAGCTGCGCGCCATCGTCGACGCCGCGAAGACGGTTCGCGTGGCGTCGCATGACGCGGAAGGCCTCTTCGTCGTGCCGATGAGTTTTGGCTACGAGGTCGAGGGCGGGGCCGAGGGTTTGGAGCCGCGCTGGACGTTCTGGCTGCACTGCGCGAGCGAGGGCCGCAAGGTCGATGCCTGGCTTGCCGATCCGCAGGTGGCGCTTGAGCTCGACGTCGAGGGCGGCGTGATTTCCGGTGACTTCTCGTGTGCGTACTCGTATGCGTTCGCGAGCATCATGGCGAGCGGGCACGCGGCGCGTGTGACCGATGCTGGGGAGAAGGTCCGTGGCCTTACGGCGATCATGGCCCACATGGCGCCGGGCGCGCCGGTCAAGTTCCAGCCCGAGGCCGTCGAGCGCGTGGATGTGTGGCGCATCGACGTGGAGCGCCTGACCGGTAAGCGCCGCGAGGGCATGCGCCTGGGGTAGCGCTTCTTGCCAAGATCGTAGCGCCCGACGGCAAGAAACACCACGCGCCCCGTTGCCGCGAGCCCCGGTGTCATGCGCCCCGGAATCGCGCCGCGCAGCAACCGTCGGGGCTCACGAGCCCTGTAACCTTGCCGCGCAGTAATGCGTGAGGCCCGAGAGCCCCGAAACTACGCCACGCAGCAATCGAAAGCCCCAAATAGCCGCCGCCCAGTAACCTCACATTACTGGGCGGCGGCTTTTTGGGGCGCGAGGGGGCGAGCGCTCGACAATGTTTAAGAATCTGACTCGGAAGTCAGCGGAAGTAAAGTCGACGCGCTTTCGTTGGCCTCCTCTTGGGTTAAATCTCCCGCGGCGCACTCGCCTTCAATAGTCTTAATTTCAGTTGTTAGCGCCTCGTTGGAGGCTTCGTTTTCGTAGATGTCTAGGAAGTCGATGATGTCACCCTCTGCTTCGGTTGAAATCGAATACACCTTGTAGGCGTAAGCCGTGTCTTTTGAAAGCTCTGGCAGACCTGCATCCTTTGCGTCCTGAAGGAATTCCGGATAGGTCTCCTTGAATTTGGCGAGCGCGGCATCAGGGTCGACAAAGGTCTTGAGCACCCTCCTTTGTGTCCCGAGAAACTCGAGCGAGTTTTCGGTCGTTGCCATGGCATCATCACCTGCGGGGCTATCGGATGCGGTGCGGGCGACGAGTGACATGATTGCTGCGACGCAAATGAGCAATGCGACAATTAGAAGACGTGCGGGTATTTTTGGCCATTTGGGTTCATCGCTCGTTTTCATGGGGGCCTCCTTTCTACGGCATATACCTGCGTGGATTTTCGACTGCAGCTCACTCGTCGTCGAGCGAGTCCGCCGCAGGCTGAGGCGAGCTCCGGCGCCATCATGCGATGGACAAAGAAGCCGACTATGAATGCCATGGCCACATGCGACCAGGAAACGAAAACCCAGTTCTGTGTCACGACGGAAGCGATGGCCGCAAGGGCCAGAGGGGCCAAAGCGAGTAATGCGCGCTGGGCAATTTCATAGAAAGACCGACGGGGGAGCATTGGACCTCCAACCATCAAACTCTCTTCTTCACGCTATCTCAATTATATGGGACGGCAGCTGAATAACTGTAGTCAGCCTCGGTCAGAATGGGACGGACGCGCTGACTACACTCATAAACTGCGGCCATCTCGTCGAATTGCGACTCGACGAGCTCCGGCGGCACGGGAAGAGGGACGTGCCGCCGGAGCTCATGCGAGTGGAGAGGTTTTGAAGGGGTTGGGATGCGGCTGCCCACTAAAGTGCGCAGGACCAGCGGATGTTCTCGTCGACGTCGCTGGTGAGGGGAACGAGGCGCAGCATGGGGCAGGTGCGGTCGCGCACCACATGCGCAGGGTTGCCGGCCACGGTGGTATTGGCCGGGACGTCGTGCACGACGACGGAACCGGCCGCGACCTTAACGTTGTCGCCCACGTGGATAGCGCCGAGCACGATGGTGCCGGCCCCGACCATGACGTTGTTGCCCAGGGTGGGGTGGCGCTTGCCGCCGTGCTTTCCGGTCATGCCGAGGGTGACGCCCTGGTAGAGCAGGCAGTCATCGCCGATAATAGCCGTCTCGCCGATGACGATGCCCATGCCGTGGTCAATCATGAAACGCCGCCCGATGGTCGCGGCAGGGGCGATCTCCACCCCGTAGCGGCGGCGAGAGAGGCGCGCGAGCAGAGTCGCCAACCCGCGCGCCCCGTGTTTCCACAGCCAGTGCTGGCGCCGATAAGCCCAGACCGCGTGCATGCCCGTGTGCCAGAGCAGCACCTCGGCGGCCGAGTGGACCGAGGGGTCGCGCTCAATGACGCTGGCGATGTCTTCCTTAAGGGTCTCGAACATGGCTCTACCTGCGATGGATTAGAGGTCCATGGAGAGGTAGCGCTCGCCGGTGTCGGGGAGGATCGCGACGATGGTCTTGCCGGCGAACTCAGGGCGGGCGGCCAGTTGGAGCGCCGCGTTGACGGCGGCGCCGGCCGAGATGCCCACAAGCAGGCCGAGCTTCTCGGAGAGCTGTTTCTTTGTGGCGATGGCGTCCGCGGAGGCGACGGGCAGGACCTCGTCAACGACCTCGGCGTTGTAGTTCTTGGGAACGAAGCCGGCGCCGATGCCCTGAATCTTGTGGCCGCCGGGCTTGCCGCCGGAAAGCACGGGGCTCTCGGCCGGCTCGACAGCGGTCGCGTACACGCCGGGCTTCTTCTCCTTGAGGAACTTCGCGGTGCCGGAGATGGTGCCGCCGGTGCCCACGCCCGCGACGATGGCGTCGACGGTGCCCTCGGTATCGGCCCAGACCTCGGGGCCGGTGGTCTCGTAGTGGGCCTGCGGGTTCGCGGGGTTCACGAACTGGCCGGCGATGATGGAGCCGGGGGTGGCCTCGTGGATCTCGTCTGCCTTGGCGATGGCGCCCTTCATGCCCTCGGAGCCGGGGGTAAGAACGATCTGCGCCCCGTAGGCGGCCGCGAGCTTGCGGCGCTCGATGGACATGGTCTCGGGCATGGTGAGGATGAGCTTGTATCCGCGCTGGGCGGCGACCATGGCGAGGCCAACGCCGGTGTTTCCGCTGGTAGGTTCGATGATGGTGCCGCCAGGGGCAAGAAGCCCCTGCTTCTCGGCGTCCTCGACGATGGCCTTGGCGATGCGGTCCTTGATCGATCCGCCGGGGTTCGTGGCCTCGTACTTGCCGAGGACGGTCGCGCTGCCGTTGGCGAGGTCGGAAAGGTCCACCAGGGGGGTGGAGCCGATGAGGGCCTCAATCTGCTTCGCAGTACGCATGGGTAGTGCCTCCTAAGCTATTCGCTTGACTGGTCACGAGGTATGCCGCCGCGCACGGCGTGCTTCTCGCTGATTGGTAGGATGGCACTTATAAACCTAGCGCACAAGTAGGAATTAAGAAAAACCTAGCGCACTAGTGGGAATTAACGTTGGCATAACAAATTGCGCAACGGACGTTGCGTTTCTGTCGGCGGTGCCGCGGGGCTGCGACTCGGGCGGCCGCGACGGCTTTGGCCGGGCTAGTACAGCGGCAGGCCGCCCGTGATGGGGTCGATCTTCTCGGCCGGAAGCGGCTCGAAGGCGAGGCAGGTAAAGGTCGGCTCGCCGTGGAACTCGGTGTGGCCCGCGTCGCGGATAAGCGCCACGGCAAAGCCGGCCTCGCGGCCCTGCGCAGCGATGTCGAGAAGCGCCTCCTCGCCGTCGACGTAGACGCAGATCTTCGCCACGCCCGCGTCGAACCAATCGGTAAGAGGGGAGCGGTCGTGCTCGGCGTGGTCGAGGTAGGCCCAGCCGTCCTCGGCGCGGATCTGCGCGGCGCGGCCCTCGCGCGCGATGGCCATGAGCACGGCCTCGACGCACGCGTGGCCCGACTGCGCGGCGATCTTTCCCTTGCGCATCTTGAGGTCGCGGCGCATGACGATGACTTGCTTGGACTTATAGCTGGAAGAAGGCATGGTTGCTCCTCGGTTAGTAGACGTGCGAAGAATCGAGGCGAAAGGGCCTGTCCTTTTGCCTCACGGTTGCATTGACGGCTACGCGAGCGCTGGCTTGCGGCGCGCAACGTCGTGGAACACAAAGAGGTCCGGCCGGTGGCGCGAGCGGGTGCTCTCGAACATCACGCCGTCTATTGTGAAAACGTGGTTGGTCATGATGGCAAGGTAGCACCCTTCCGGCAGCTCGAGCAGCTCGTAGTCGCGCGACTCGGCGGGCTCGACGGTTATCTCGCGCATGCTCTGCGCGATGCCGATGCCGAGGGTGTTCTCCAGGTACTCATAGATAGACTTCGCGGCGATGCGCGGGGTAATCCCGTCGACCACGCTGGCAAGAAAATAGCTGTCGTTGCGAATCACGGCCTCGCCTCCGAAGGCGCGCACGCGCTCGATGTGCAGCAGCTCGGCGCCTTCCGCGAATCCGGTGAAGTGGGCAAGCCGGCTATTCGCCACGACGAGCTCGAAGGTCTTGACCGTCGTCTCTTGCTCGATATGCAGACGCTCCATGGTCTCGGTGAAGGTCTCGATGCCGCCGACCTCAAAGAGGGCGCGCTCGCGCGGCTGGTAGATCACGCGGACGCCCTTGCCCTGGATGGGCTGCACGAGACCCTCGTCGGCAAGCGCCGCGAGCGCCTTGCGCAGCGTGTTGTGCGAGCAGGAGAAGCGCGCCACCAGCGTCGCCTCGGAGGGGAGAAGCGACTGGAACGGGTAGGTCTCGTTGACTATGTCTTCTCGCAGGGAGCGGT
>CAVIBB010000034.1:0-15835 GCA_963640745.1 Paludibacteraceae bacterium | reverse complement strand
CGCAAACGATGCGCAGTCCACCGGTGAGTATTCGCGCGTGCGCGGCCAGCGCGCGGACCAGCGTAACCGTCGCAAGCCGAGCCTGACCGACCTGCCGATGGGTGCTCACCTCATCGACGAGGGCGGCCTCACCTTCGAGGTGAACTTCTCCGCGCGCCTCGACTGCGGCATCTTCCTCGACCACCGCGATACCCGCGCCGAGGTCCGCGAGATGATGAAGAAGACCCTCGGCTCCAAGCGCTTCCTCAATCTCTTTGCCTACACGGGCACCGCCACCTGCTACGCGGCCGACGGCGGCGCAAAGCACACCACTACCGTCGACCTCTCGCGCCCGAGCCTCGACTGGGCCCGCCGCAACATGGCCCGCAACGGCTTCACGGGCCCGGAGCACGAGTTCGTCCAGGCCGACGTCATCCAGTGGGTCTCCGAGCAGCGCCACACCAAGAACCGCTGGGACCTCGTCTTCTGCGACGTGCCCACCTTCTCCAACTCCCAGCGTATGAAGAAGTCCAGCTGGGACGTGCAGCGCGACCACTCCGAGCTGATCATCGGCGTCTCTCGCCTGCTCACGCGCAACGGCAGCGCGATCTTCTCGTGCAACCTGCGCGGTTTCAAGCCCGACGTCGAGGCCCTTTCCAAGGCGGGGGTCGTCATCGAGGACATCACGGCCCAGACCATCCCCGAGGACTTCAAGCGCAACCAGAAGATCCACCACGCCTATATCGTCAAGCGCGGTTAGGTGTTTTGGGGCGGTGCCATGGGGGGTCCTCCGGCGCCTGTGCCCTCTATTTAAATCAAATGAGCTGCAGATAAGCCCGGGTGTTGACCGTTCACGGATACACCCGGGCTTTTCGTCGCTAATTTCGACGGCCGCCTTAGAATGAAATGCACCTATCGAATTTTGGCGCCGGCTAACTTCGACGCGCGCCACCGAGAAGTGGGGGATTTCCAATGGATCAGTCCATCGAGTCGACCGTTAAGGTTTGGCAGGACAACGTCAAGGAGGCCGACCTTGCCGAGGAGCTTGCGGCGCTCGTTTCCGAGGACGGCGACAAGCTCTACGACGCGTTCTACCGCGGCCTCGCCTTCGGCACCGCCGGCCTGCGCGGCACGCTCGGCGTCGGCACCAACCGCATGAACGTCTACGTCGTCGCCCAGGCCACCCAGGGCGTCGCCGACTACCTGAACGCCCACTACGAGAACCCGACCCTCGCGCTCGCCCGCGACTCGCGCCTTAAGGGCGAGGACTTCCAGAAGGTCGCGGCCGGCATCCTTGCCGCCAACGGCATCCACGTCTACGTCTACCCGCGCATCGAGCCGGTTCCCACGCTCTCCTTCGCCGTGCGCGAGCTGGGCACCTCCGCGGGCATCGTCCTCACCGCCTCTCACAACCCCGCCGCCTACAACGGCTACAAGGTCTACAACGACCAGGGCGGCCAGATCACCGACGAGGCTGCAGCCGAGATCTCCGCGAACATCGCCAAGGCCGATCCGTTCACCGCCTTTGCCGGCGCTATGGACTTCGACGAGGCGCTCGAGAAGGGGCTCGTCGAGTGGACGCCCGAGTCCGTCCTCGACAGCTTCATCGAGAACATCAAGAAGGTCTCCGTCCCCGGCTTCAAGGCCTCCGAGGGCTACTCCGTGGTCTACACCCCGCTCAACGGCACTGGCATGGAGTGCGTGACCCGCATCCTCAAGGAGATCGGCGTCGAGAACGTGTCGGTCGTCCCCGAGCAGGCCGAGCCGGACGGCAACTTCCCGACCTGCAACTACCCCAACCCCGAGTTCCGCGCGGCGCTCGACCTCGCGCTGAAGCTCGCCGAGGAGGTCAAGCCCAACCTCGTCGTGGCCACCGACCCCGACGCCGACCGCATGGGCACCGCCATCCCGCACGACGGCGACTACGTGCTTCTTTCCGGCAACGAGATGGGCGTCCTGCTCATGGACTGGCTGGCCAACATGGCCGCCGAGAACGGCGAGGACGTCAAGTCCAAGGTTGCCGTCTCGACCATCGTCTCTTCCTCCATGCCCGACGCCATCGCCAAGGACAAGGGCTTCGAGATGCGTCGTGTCCTCACTGGCTTCAAGTACATCGGCGACCAGATCGACCAGCTCAAGGACGCCGGCGAGGAGGACCGCTACCTCATGGGCTTCGAGGAGTCCTACGGCTATCTGGTGGGCACTCACGCCCGCGACAAGGACGCAATCGTCGCCACGATGCTCTGCGTCGAGATGGCTTCTTACTACGCCTCCAAGGGCATGGACCTCTATGAGGCCATGGATGCGCTGTACCAGAAGTACGGCTACTACCTCAACGGAACCATCAACGCCTCCTTCCCCGGCGCTTCCGGTGCCGAGAAGATGGCGCAGATCATGGACGGCCTGCGCAAGGAGCCTCTGACCGAGATCGCCGGCTACAAGGTCGAGGGCATGACCGACTACGCCACCGGCCCCGAGATGCCGCGCGTCTCCGGCCTGCAGAAGGAGGCGGCACAGGTTCTTCCGCCCGCCAACGTCATCGAGTACCGCCTCGAGGGCAACAACAAGGTCATCTTCCGCCCCTCCGGCACCGAGCCCAAGGTCAAGGCGTATCTCTTCTCCGTGGGCGCGACCCGCGAGGAGTCCGAGGCCGTCCGCGACAAGCTCGGCGACGCCGCGACCAAGATTCTTTCCTAGTCGCCATCGCATAGACACAAGCAAGGCGCGCCGTCAGTTCCCTGGCGGCGTGCCTTTTCTTTGTCGATGGATGACTCTTGCGAGTAAATAAGGGGCAGGTTCGCGTCGGAGCCCGCCCCTAAGGAGAAGTGCGTTAATACCCGCCCTCGATTGCTACTCGGTGGCTTTGGCGCTTACGGAGTAGAAGGTGTCGCAGGCGCCGGCGATGGTGGAAGCGGCCCAATCGTGTTCGGAGGCGCTCGGGTCGGTGGGGTCGTAGATACCTACGGTCCCATCGGAGTTCTCGGAGACGACCAGCACCCAGTGCGCGTCGCTCGAAAGCGAGTCCGCCTTGGCATCGACGAGCAGGTAGACGCCGGAATCGAGCACTTGCGTGAGGTTATCTGCGCTGGATTCGTGGCTGCTCACGGAAAGCCCTAAGCCCTCGGCGGCGGACGCGAAGAACGCCCCATCGGTGCCCGACTCCCCAGTGGCCGCATTGGCTTCGACGGCAAGAGAGGCGATGTCGGCCGGGGTCTTATCCGCCTGCCCGGTGAGCCCCATATACGCCATAGAGAAAGCGACGGGGCCGGAGCCCGACACGGCGAGCGCATGGCTACCGTAATCGACGGCGCCCCAGCGGGCGTCCCAGCAGAAGAGCTCGGGCACCTCGCCCTTGGTCACGGCGTCGGTGTATGCCTGGGCGCTCTTATCGGCATCCGGGTACGATGCGACGAAGTCGACGGCCTCGGGGTGGGCGAGCGCAAGCTCGATTAAGGCCGTGTCGCCGTACTTGTCGCCGGACGCGGCGATCTGGGCAAGCTTGTCGTTGCGGTCGAGGGCGCTCTCCAGCTGCTTGGTCAGATCGTCGGGCAGGCCGGACGCCACGCGCGCGTTCTCGGCCTCCGTTTGCGCCTGCTGCGCCTCTTCGCGCGTATCGGTGCAGCTCCTTACGCAGGAGGAGACGCCCACGACGAGCAGGATGGCGATCACGACGCCGAGCGCCGCGAGGATGAGCGTGCGGCGGTCGGACATACGTCGCCCGCGCCCGCCCTGGAAGTTGATGCTTCGGCTCCGGAGCGGATAGCCGCCGTTGCCCTTGCCTCCGGTGAGTCTTATGCCTCCCGAGCCGCGCCTGAGCCCTCCGCGGCTGCCGCTGCGCGATTGGGTGCCGCGCGGTCCGTGGTATGAGCCGCCGAGTGTCACGCGCTCAGCCGGGCGGCTGCCGCCTGATGCGCCGCGCATGGGGGATGAAGACCCGCCGGAACGACGGCGGTTGTTGTCGGGAGTGCTGTAGGCCATGGGTTCCTCCGCAAGATTCTTGATAAGTGCTGGAATGATAAACCACGCATGTCCTCGGCGAGGTTCTTCTTTCCGAGTAAATCCGCGAGCGAGCCGAGCTGGTTTGGGGAGCGGGCAAGAAAAACGCGGGCCCCGAAGGACCCGCGTCTCGCATTTGATGTGCTTTGTTCTATTGGCTTGCGTTGCCGTCTGACGGGTCGTTGCCGCCGGCATTGCCGCCCGAGCCGCCGCCTCCGGTGGGGGTTTCGGCCCCATCGCTGGTCCCGCCGCCACTCGTGTCACCGCTCACTACGCCGTCCGTGGTCGTATCCGTGGTGGTCGTTCCGCGATAACCCGTGCCGCGCGAGTTCGTGTCGCTGCTCACGCCGTTGCCCGTGCTAGTCGAATCGTTCTCAGCGTCAGAGCTAGTAGTGCTATAGCTATACGAGTTGTAATACCCGCTGTTGTACATGGAGTCCGTCTCCGCAAACTTCCAGGAGCTGTTGGACTTGTAGCTCGCGCTGTGGTCGGCCTCAGCGAAAGACGCCCTCGACTTGCCGGCGAGGATGGAGTTCATAAAGGTCGCCCAGATCGGCTGCGAGGTGTTCGAGGTGGTGGCGTGGCTGCCCTGGTAGTAGGAGGTCTGGTTCGTGCCGTCGCGGCGCCCGAAGCGCACGACCGTGGTGACCTGGGGAGAGAAGCCACAGAACCAGAGGTTGTCGTATTTCTCCGAGGTGCCCGTCTTGCCGCCCAGAGGCTGGTTGATGCTGATCATGTTGCGCACCGTGGAAGCGGTGGTGCCGTAGTTGACGACGTTCTCGAGGACCTCACGTGCGTCCTGGGCCACGGCCGCGTCCACGACCTGCTCGGGCGCGTCCTCGTGCTCGTACACCACGCCGCCGTTTCGGTTCTCGATCTTGACGATGGCCACGGTGTCGCGGTGCACGCCGTTGTTCGCGATGGTCGAGTAGCCCTCCGCCATCTCGAGGGGAGAGACGCTCGAGGTGCCGAGCGTGGCGGTGCCGTAGGGGTCGATGGTCGAGTCGATGCCCACGAGCTTGGCCATGGAGATGAGCTTATCGACGCCGATGGTGTCGATAACCTGGGCATAACCGGTGTTCGAGGAGACCTGCGTTGCCTGGTCGAGCGTGATGTAGCCGTACTGCGAGTTGTCGATGTTCTGGACGGTCCAGGTGCTCCCGATCTTCATCGGCGAGTTGCAGTTGAGGATGACCGTCGGGCTCATGCCCTCGTTCAGGGCCGCGAGCAGCGTGAACGGCTTGAACGAGGAACCTGCCTGGAACTTGCTTGTGGTGAGGTTGATCTTCGCGCCGTCGAGATCGGTGTCGTAGTGCTGGCCGCCGACCATTGCCTTGATGTAGCCGTTGGAGTTGTCCAGGCAGACGAGGGCGGCGTCGACGTCGTCGTTGCCGGCGTTGTCGACGATGCTGCTCGCCGCAGCCTCGGCCGCGGCCTGGTAATCCGGGTCAAGCGTGGTGTAGACCTTAAGGCCGCCCTGCATGACCGTGTCGCTCGAGAAGTTCTCGAGCAGCAGTTGCCGGACGTACTCGGTGAAGTACGGGTAGGAGCCCGAGGACTCGGTGAGCTCGCCGTGGTCGAGCACGAGCTCCTCGGCCTTTGCCGCGTCGTGCTCTTCCTGGGTGATGTCGCCCGCCTCGAGCATGCGGTCGAGGACGAGGTTGCGGCGAGAGACGCAGTTCTCGGGGTTCTTGAAGGGGTCGTAAAGGGTGGGGGAGTTCGGCAGGCCGACGAGCGTGGCGGCCTCGGCGAGGCTAAGCTCGCTTGCATGCTTGTTGAAATACGTGATGCTCGCGGCCTCGATGCCGTAGGCCGAGTTGCCGTAGTAAATGGTGTTCACGTACATGTTGAGGATCTGGTCCTTGGTGTACATCTTCTCCATCTGGATGGCGATGTAGGCCTCGCGGACCTTGCGCTTGAGCGACATCTCGAACTGCTCGTCCGAGAGAATGGTGTTTCTTACCAGCTGCTGGGTAATCGAGGAGCCGCCGCCCTGCTCGCTTTTGCCGGTGAGCTGGCCCGCGACGGCGCGCAGGATGCCCTGGGGGTCGACGCCGTTGTGCTGGTAGAAGCGCTTGTCCTCGGTGTCCACCGTGCCCTTGAGAACATACGGGGAGATCTCCTCGAGGGTGACGGAGCGGCGCTGCTGCAGGTAATAGGTCGCGATCTCGGCGCCGGAGGCGTCGTAGACGCGCGTGGGCTCGGCCACGACATAGGAGTCTGCCGACGTGTAGTCGGGCAGGTCCTCGAGCCAGCCCGAGATGACGGCGCCCATCGAGAGGCTGACCGCGACGATGAGAAGCGCGACGAAGCCGATGGCCCCGGCGATGCCGAAGCCGACGATGTGCGTCCTTGAGTGCAAATGAGCCCTGCGGGTTCGGATGCCCATGTACCCTCCTTGAGGGAGTAGATTCACATATAGGCTCGATTATAGTGGTCAGCTGCCTTAATCCGTCCTTGGGAATGCGCTGGTGTCGTGTTGTTGTGGAGTGCGCAGTCAACAGGTGTGAGTTATTCTTTATGCCTATGCGAAAACAAGCGTCACAAGCCTATTGGAGGGCAGATTATGCTTCCCGTTGACGAGCAGCTCAAGGTCATTACCTCGGGCGCCATGCAAATCGTCCCGCTCGACGAGCTCAAGAAGAAGCTCGAGAAGGGCACCCCGCTCAACATCAAGCTCGGCGTCGACCCGACCTCGCCGGACCTTCACCTCGGCCACGCCGTCCCGCTGCGCAAGATGCGCCAGTTCCAGGACCTCGGCCACAAGGTCACCCTCATCATCGGCAACGGCACCGCGCTCATCGGCGACCCGTCCGGCCGCGACTCCACGCGCCCGCCGCTGACCGAGGAGCAGGTCGAGGCCAACGCGCAGACCTACGTCGAGCAGGCCATGAAGGTCCTCGACCCCGAGAAGACCGAGATCGTCCACAACGGCGACTGGATCAAGCCGCTGAACCTCGGCAAGATGCTCGGCCTCATGAGCAAGTTCAACGTGGCCCGCATCCTCGAGCGCGAGGACTTCCACAACCGTTACACCGAGGGCCGCTCCATCGCGCTGCATGAGTTCATCTACCCGGTGCTCCAGGCCTACGACTCCGTGGTCATCGAGGCCGACCTCGAGATGGGCGGCAACGACCAGATCTTCAACCTGCTCGCCGGCCGCGACCTCATGCGCGCCGAGGGCATGGAGCCGCAGGTGGCGCTGACCATGCCGCTGCTGGTGGGCACCGACGGCAAGAAGAAGATGTCCAAGAGCTACGGCAACTACATCGGCCTCACCGACGAGCCGGCCGACATGTTCGGCAAGGTCATGTCCATCGCCGACGAGATCGTGCCCATGTATTATCGCCTGTGCTCCACCAAGTCCATCGAGGAGATCGACGCCATCGACGCCGCCTTCGCCGACGGCTCGGCCGATCCGTACAAGCTCAAGCGTGAGCTCGGCGCGAACATCGTGGACCTTTACCACGGCGAGGGCGAGGGCGCGAAGGCCATGGCTGCCTTCGATGCGCAGTTCAAGAAGGGCGAGGCCCCCGAGGACATGCCAGAGTTCCCGGTCTCTATCGCGCAGCCCAACGACGAGGGCAAGGTCTATCTGGCTAAGCTCCTCGCTGACCTGGGCATCTGCAAGTCCGCGGGCGAGGGCAGGCGCCTCATCGACGGCGGCGGCGTAAAGATCAACGGCGAGGCCGTGGCGCCTAAGAGCTACAACGTTGACCCCGCGCTCTTCTCGGCAGGCACGACCGTCCAGTCCGGCAAGAAGCACTGGGCCAAGCTGGTCTAGCTCGTTTACCGAGGTTCGCATTGCAGCGCTCGGCGAGAGGAACGTGCCTCTCGCCGGGCGCTTTTGTGTGCGGGCGAGGGCGAGGCGGCTGCGGCGTTGCGTGAATCGGGGTGATGGCAATGGCCGTTCCGCCCGCGTTGCGTATAACGGGGTGATGGCAATAAAGGTGGGGGATTTGTTGCGTATAACGGGGTGATGGCAATAAAGACGGGGGATTTGTTGCGTATAACGGGGTGATGGCAATAAGTTCCTGCCGCGGCGCTGCCATCACCCCGGATTTCGCAACGCAGGGCCCGCCCTTATTGCCGCCACCCGGATTTCGCAACAGGACTTGTGTCGCAATTGCCGCCACCCCGGTTTCCACAACACCGGGCGCGCCCCTGGTTCGTCGATTCGTTCCCAGCAAAGGAATTCTTCGCTTCCTGGCACTATCTTTAATCGGTCCAGAAGCCATGATGGGGGATGTGTATGGCCAAGAAGAACGTCATTCGAAACGGGAAGCAGGGCTGCGCGCGGTGGCTCGCCGTCCTCTGCGTGATCTTCTCGCTGACGCTCATGGCTGGGCTTGCCGGTGCGGCGTCGTCAAGCTCGAGCAAGTTGGCATCTCAAACCAAGCAGACACAGCGGCAAGAAGCGCCTGCCGCCGATGACTCGTCGGCGCAGAAAACCGCCCAGGGCGAATCCGAGGAGACCGCGACGGAGGCGGCGACAGAGGCCGCGGTTCTCTCCAACTTGGTCGTTAAGTTCCTTGACGTGGGCCAGGGCGACGCGAGCCTGGTCGAGTTCCCCGACGGCAAGACGATGCTCATCGACACCCCGACGGGGGAGTCCTCGACGGTGACCTCGGCCCTCAAGGCCGACGGCAGGAGCGGAATCGACTGGCTGGTAGCCACGCATCCGGACGCCGACCACATCGGCGGGCTTGACGGCGTGATCGGCGGCACGGAGGTCGCGTCCGTCTGGGCGCCTGAGGTCAACAGCCCGACGCAGACCTACACGCGCTTCCTCGAGGCCGTTGCGAACAAGGGGACTGGAAAAAGAGCGCCGCGGCGAAGGCCGAGCGCCTTAAGGCCAACGCCGACCTGATGGCGAGGCTGTTCAAGCACTGAGGCCGTTCTTCTTGCTGTCCGCCGGCTGCCAAGAATTGCTGCCCGCCGGCTGCCAAGAACCGCTGCCCGTCGGCTGCCAAGAAGCCCCGCGTCACAATCTCCACCGCTCCAGAACGCGCTTCTCGCCCTCCCTAGGACCCCGAAATCGCATTCTGGAGCGGTGGAGATTTCTGTTTCGGCCTGCGCCGCCGCGGCTGACCAACGGCCGCTGGAGTATCGTGAACAAGTTTGGTCCCATCGGGCTCAAAGGAGAGGTTTTGGCCCACAAGAACGTGATCGAGCTGCTCGCGCCGGCGGGCGGCCCCGAGCCCTTCAACGCCGCGCTGGCAGCGGGCGCCGACGCCATCTATTGCGGCCTCGGCAACAGCTTCAACGCGCGCCGCTCCGCGAAGAACTTCGACGACGCGAGCTTCGGCGACGCGTGCCGACGCGCGCACCTGGCGGGCACGCGCGTCTACGTGACGGTCAACGTGGCCGTCGCCACCGACGAGATTCCGCGCGTGCTCGGTCTCGTCCGCCGTGCGTGGCTCCTGGGCGCCGACGCCTTCATCATCCAGGACTGGGGCCTCTTCGCGCAGATTCGCCGCACGTGGCCGCAGATCGAGACGCACGTCTCCACGCAGGCTAACGTCCACGACGCGCGCGGCGTGGCCTGGTGCCGCGAGCTGGGCGCCGACCGCGTGACGCTCTCGCGCGAGCTCTCCTTGCCTGAGATCGAGCGCATCGCCCAGGAAGGCGTCGAGCTCGAGTGCTTCGGCCACGGCGCGCTGTGCTTCTGCTACTCCGGCGTCTGCATGATGAGCTCGCTTTCCGGCGGGCGCTCCGCGAACCGCGGGCTCTGCGCCCAGCCGTGCCGCCTACCGTACGAGCTCGTCGACGAGAAGGGCGAGCTCGTGCCTGTGCCCGACGTGCCCACGGCCGGCCTCGCCGAGACCATGCGCGGCGTCGGCGGGACGCGCGCGCTATGCCCCAAGGACTACTGCACCGTCGACCATGTCGGCGAGATGATCGCCGCGGGCGTGGGTTCGCTCAAGGTCGAGGGCCGCATGAAGGCGCCCGACTACGTGTACCGGGTTGTGGGCGCGTACCGACAGGCCATCGACGCCGCTATTGCGGGCGAGCCTCTTGCCGAGGCCGAGGACGCGGCGGTTCACCGGCGGCTCAAGCGCGCCTTCAACCGAGACTTCACCGACGCCTACCTGCGCGGGGAGTCCGGCAACGAGATGATGAGCTATGAGCGCTCCAACAACCGCGGCGAGGTCGTTGGCGTCGTCGTGGGTAGCCGCAAGCTCGAGGACAGCATCGAGCGGCGCGGCGGCGGCAACGGCGGGCGTGCCCGCATGAGGCGCTTTACCAGGGCCGAGGTGACCATCCGCCTGGACGAGCCGGTGGGCGCGGGCGACCTGCTCGAGCTGCGGCCCGTGAGCGACCCGACGCAGTTCCTCACCGTCACGGCGGAACGCGACTCGGCGGCGGGGGAGACCGTCACGGCGGTGGCGGCTCGCCCCATGGAGGCGGGCGCGATCGTTCGCGTCATCCGCTCGCAGGCCGCCATGGACGCCGCGGCGCGCGTGAGCAAGGCGGACGTGCAGCGCAAGCGGCCCGTCTACGTGCGGGTCGTTGCTCGCTTGGGCCAGGCGTTCCGGGTTGAGGTCTCGTGCGCGGACGGGGAGGCGAGTGCTTCGGCCGAGGGGTTCGTCTGCGAAGCCGCGCGAACCCGCGCCGTCACGAGCGAGGACCTGGTCGAGCATGTGGGGCGCATGGGCGGCGGCCCCTTCGAGCCCGTGAGCTTCGATGTCCAGATGGACGAGGGGCTCGGCATGGGCTTCTCGGCCGTGCACAAGGTGCGCGCGGCCGCGGTGAAGGCGCTTGAGGAGGCGCTTCTTGCCCCGTACGCAGCGCGCGAGGAAGGGCTGGCGCCCGCGCCATCCGATCGCGCCGTCGCCTACCGGCTGGGCATGGCGCGAGCGGAGGCGGGCATCGCGGATCCGGCCTCGACCGAGCGAGAGGAGCCCTGCGCGTGCGCGCTCGTGGCCAATCCCGCGTGTGCCAGCGCTGCGTTCGAGTCCGGCGCCGCGCGCGTTTATGCGACCGCCGACGACCTCGTGTCCGGGGACTGGCCCGAGGGCGTTATCCCCTGGCTCGACGAGGTCTGCCGCGAGGTCGATCACGAGCGCCTTGACCAATGGGTGTCCGAGGGGGCGCCTCTTGCCGTCGGCAACGTGTCCGAGCTCGCGCTCGCGGCCGAGCGCGGGGCCAAGCCCGAGGTCCGCTCCTGCGTCCCCGTTCACAACGAGAGCTGCCTGGTGGCCCTCGAGGCCGCGGGCGCGGCAGGGTTCTGGCTCACGCCCGAGCTCACGCTGGAGCAGGTCTGTGAGCTTGCGCCCGCGGCCTCGGTGCCTGTGGGGCTTATGGTTCTCGGCCGCGAGCGCGCGATGACCTCGGAGCACTGTGTCTTGCAGGTCACGGGCAAGTGCGTCCACAACTGTGCCCGCTGCCCCCAGCGCGTGCGGCGCTTCTCGCTCAAAGACATCGACGGTAAGCTGCTGCCTGTGCGTACCGACGTCAACGGCCGCTCGCGCATCTGGTCGGCCTATCCGCTCGACGCGACGCCGGAGACGGCCGAGCTCATCGAGGCCGGCGTGACGCGGCTGCTCACGGACTGCTCGCTTCTTGACGAGAAACAGACCCGGTCCAGCGTCGAGCGCGTTGCTCGTGCCATCGCCGCGGCCCGCGCCGGCAAGAAGCCCGCCGAGCGCATGAAGGGCGCCACCTCAGGGCATCTCTTCAACGGCATCGGGTAGGTAGGGCTACCGGGCCTCGCGCCGGCGCCCCCCGCCAGCGCCCCCGCCGGCGCCGCGACAACGCGGTCGCGCGCGGAAATAGCGCGCCCATTGGGGGCCATGAGTGTCATTTGCGGAGAAACAGCGCCTGTTGGGACGCCGTACGGCCTTCTTGCGGAAATACCACGCCCGCTGGGACCGACCGCATCCCAACGGGCGCAACTTTTCTGCGGGCCGGACCCCCAGGCCGCCCCGAAACGCCCTTCTCGCCCCAACGCACCTCTGTAAGAACGGGGCCCGTTGGGTAATATGGAACACGTTGTGTGCACAAACGAAAGGAACCCCACCATGGCAGTGGATAAGCAGCTTCTGGAAGAGACCCTCGACATCATCCGCCAGAGCCTTCAGGCCGACGGCGGCGACGTGGAGCTCATCGACGTCGACGACGAGGGCGTCGTCACCCTCGAGATGCAGGGCGCCTGCGCCGGTTGCCCGCTCTCGAGCCTCGATATGTCCGAGGGCATCGAGCGCATCCTCAAGGAGCACGTCCCCGGCGTGACGCGCGTCCAGCCCGCGGTCCTCTAGCGCCCGCGGAAAGAAGCGCGCGTGTTTCTCAACGACATCTTCCAGGCGCTTGACCCCATCGCCTTTACGCTGGGCCCCCTGAGCGTTCGTTGGTACGGCCTGGCGTACCTGGCCGGTTTTATTGTCGCCGGCTTCGTCATCGTGCGCGTGGCGAGGCATTGGGAGCTCGACCTCACGCTTGACGACGTGGTGAGTATCGTCATCGGCGTCGCGTTCGGCATCATCATCGGCGCGCGCCTGGGCTACGTGCTCTTCTACGGAGCCGGTTACTACCTTGAGCACCCTGCCGAGATCATCGCCACGTGGGACGGCGGCATGAGCTTCCACGGTGGCCTCATCGGTGCGGTCGTGGGCGGGTCTATCGTCTGCAGGCAGTATCGAATCAGCATCCCCACCATCTGCGACCTGGGCGTCATTGGCGCCACATGGGGGCTCTTCTTCGGGCGCTGCGCGAACTTCGTCAACGGCGAGCTCTGGGGCAAGGAGTGCGACCTGCCCTGGGCCGTGGCGTTCCCTTCGGGCGGGGGAGTCTTCCGGCATCCCTCGCAGCTCTACGAAGCCGTGCTCGAGGGCCTCGTGATCTTCTGCGTGCTGTGGGCCCTCTCTCGCAAGAAGCCCGCTCGCCCGCAAGGTTCCTTCATGGGCGTGTTCCTTCTGCTCTACGGCGTGTTCCGCTTCCTCATCGAGTTCGTCCGCGTGCCGGACGCGCAGCTCGGCTATCTCTTCGGGCCCATCACGATGGGCCAGTGCCTGAGCCTTCCGCTCGTGGTTCTCGGCGCAGTCCTGCTCGTCGCGGCGCACAAGCTCAACCGTCCGCAGGTCGGGAGGCTTCCCGAGGAATAGGGGCTCGTGCGAGGGGCTCGGGAGAGGGGCTCGGCGGCGTCTTTGCAGCAAGCGTTTTGCGAGGGTCCGCGAGACAGAACTTATTCGTAAAGAGGGGCGGCCACGAGCCGCCCTTCTTCGTAGCTCACGGCGAGGGGTCGCGCCTGGGCCGGGTCCTCGGCGGGGAAGTCGGATCGATAGTGGCCTCCTCGGCTCTCGCGGCGCTCGAGCATCGCGCATGCGAGCGCCTCCGCGGAAAGAAGCGCGAGCTCGGCCCGGCGTGTCTCTGCGCAGGCGCGTGCATCTTCGGACGGGGCCTTCTCCCCGGCAAGAAGCGAACGGAGCCGCGCGATCTCGTTGAGTGCAGCCGAAAGGCCCGCCTCGTCGCGCTCGACCAGGCAATGCTCGGTCATCGTGCACCTCAGCTCGCGCATCGCGGCCGCGGCGGAGGGCGCAGCCGCCGGGCGTCCGAAGGGGTCCGTCGCGCTGCCCCATGCCCCTCTCGCCGCGCTGCCGGCCGCATCGCCTGACGCGCTAACTTCCAGCCTGCTCGCCGCTTCCTTGCCGGCGATATGCCCGAACACCAGCGCGTTCGCGCTCGCGAGGCCCCCGATGCGGTCGGCCCCGTGCATGCCGCCTGTGCATTCTCCGCAGGCGTAGAGCCCGGGGCATCCCACGACCGCGGCATGCTCGTCGATGTGAAGGCCGCCGTTCGCGGCGTGGGCATAGTGAGCCACCCGTAGCCCCTGGTCGGGCGCGATGCGGTAGGTTTGCTGCAGCCAGTCGGTATACGTGCGCATGAACTCGGGCATCGGGTCGGGTAGATCGTGCCGCAGCCGCGCCCCGCCGGACCCTGCGCGTGCCACGCAAAGGTCGACCTCGCGGTCTCCCCACGAAGCGCTGAAGGGCCCGTGTTCCGATCTTTTGCTAAGAAGCCCCGCCAGCTCCAGGCCCTCGATGCGCGAGTACCGGAAGGCCTTCTCGTTGAAAACGACTCCCTTCACCGGGGTGACGAGGCCGACCATGATTTGCATGAACTCGCAGTTGACGAGCGAGGCGCCCTGCTCGAGAGCGACGGCCTGGGCGGTCCCGAGGACATCGGGCATCGTGAGAGTGCGCTCAAAGAGTCCGCCGAAGCCTCCGGTGGCGAGGATGACCGAACGCGCGCCGACCTGGACGTTTGCGCCGCGCCCGCGATCATAGAAGCGCGCCGCCCAGCCATCGGTGGTTCGGCGCAGGCCCATGAGCTCAAGGTCCGGAAGGGTAGTGCACCCTGCGCAGTCTAAAGCCTGCTGGGTCGAGATGCGGTAGGCGTCCCGCTCGAGCCCGTGCCATGAGCGCGTCTTGCGGTCGAAGCAAGGGATAAACTCGCGCTCGCCGGCGTTGACAGCCTCGCGCAGGCGGCACCCGCGACGCTCGAGTCGCTCGACCGCGGGCCCGACCCCCGTGACCAAGGTGCGTACGAGCGCCGGGTCGGCGACGTCGCGTCCAACCTCGACGATTGTCTCGACAAAGTTATCGATGTCTCCGGAGCCGTCAGGACCCACGAGGCCGAGCCCCCAGGTACCGGGAAAGAAGCTCGATCCGCCGAAGATGGAGCCGGCGCAGGCGATGGCCGTTTGCGCCCCCTCCTCGGCGGCCGCGAGCGCCGCCGTCGTTCCCGCTATGCCGCCGCCGACTACGAGGACTTCGAAGTATCCCAGGCTCTCGGTTACAAGTTGTGGCATGGCATCCGGCCCTTCTCGCCCCTGGCGCTCCACCCTGCTAAAGTGAGAACCCGCGAATCAAGGAGGCGGGATGTCCCAGAACAATGAGTATATCTATGCCGGCGAGGTTCCCGAGCCGGTGGCGCTCGATGTGGCACGCGTGAAGTTCGATGCGGCCGGCCTCGTGCCCTGCGTTGTGCAGCAGGAGGGTACCGGCGAGGTGCTCATGGTCGCGTGGATGAACGAGGAGTCTCTTGCTCTCACCATAAAGACTGGAACCACCTGGTTCTGGTCTCGCAGCCGACAGGAACTCTGGAACAAGGGTGCTACCAGCGGAAACATGCAGCAGGTCAAACATCTGCTCGTGGATTGCGACGGCGACACGCTTGTTGCTGTGGTCGATTCTCCTGGCCCCGCCTGCCACACCGGGCATCGCAGCTGCTTCTTCCGCGAGATCAAAGAGTGAGCGAGACAATGGGGAAGTCCCTTGGACTCGTTCAACGGTTTATGTAAGGAGGCCCGCGTGGGCGAGAGGACCAAAAACGTTCAGGACGGCAATATCGGCGAGACTCTCGAGGGCCTGGCCTCGGTGATCCACGGTCGACGCGACGCGTCGCCGGAGACCTCCTACACCGCCAAGCTCCTTCAGGGCAAGGAAGACAGCCTGCTCAAGAAGCTCGCCGAGGAGGCCAGCGAGGTCATCATGGCCTGCAAGGACAACGATCACGAGCACATTCGCTACGAGGCCGGCGATTTGGTGTACCACCTTATGGTGACGCTTGAGCGCTACGGCGTCACGCTTGAGGAGCTGGCCGGCGAGCTCGACGCCCGCAGGCGCTAGGGGCACACGGCGGCCGATCTGCCCTTCACTCGTCGCTCGCGTACCTTGCGTACGCGTCGCTCCTCCTTCGGGGCACCTCGGCTCGCCGTGTGTCCCTAGCGCGCCGACGGTGCCACGGCGGCCGATCTGCCCCTCACTCGTCGCTCGCAAACACAACCTAACGAGAAGCGCCCCGCTCGCAAGAACGGGGCGCTTCTTTCTAAGTAATGTTCGGCTTCGAGGCTTAGATG
>CAVIBB010000033.1:0-16412 GCA_963640745.1 Paludibacteraceae bacterium | reverse complement strand
GCGGTACTTCGCGGGTACCTGGTCGATGGTGGTGTAGGCACCCAGGGCCGCCTCGACGCTCATGCCCTCGGCGATGGCGTCCTTACGGCAGGCGTTCACGGCCTGGATCTCCTTCATGCGCTCGCCGGTGAGGGTGTAGCCCTTCATGGCGATGAGCGTCAGCACCCACGCGATCATCGGGATCACGCAGAAGAGCACGATGGTGAGCCAGTTCATGCCGGAGGCGTACGCGGTGGTGGTGTCGGGCAGCTCGGAGAGGCCCACGGCCAGAAGCGCGATGCCGACCACAGTGGTGGAAAGTGAGCTCACGAGCTTATCCACGAAGGAGAAGAGCGTGCCGATGACGCCCGGGGCGTAGTTGCCGGAGCGGTACATCTCGTAGTCGGAGCAGTCGGCGATCATCGGGATGGCCATGTCGGCGGTGGAGTAGTACGCGCCGTAGCCCAGGCCGTAGAGGACGATGAAGATCACGGTGTAGGCGTTGAGGGTGAGGTGGAAGCCGCCCTCGGTGGAGAAGATGGAGAGGTTCATCGCGGCGTTGTTCGGGTCCCACATGGCGAGCAGGATAACGACGCCCAGGTAGAGCACGAGCGCGAGCGAGGTGAAGGTCACGAGGGTCTTCTTCTGGCCGTGCTTCTGGCTCATCTTGAGGCCGCCGATGAAGAACGGCGCCGAGAACACGTAGCCCATCACGTACATCGGCAGGTACAGGCCGTTGTAGTTGTGCATCATGCAGCTGTACAGAAGGATGCCGACGGAGGTGTTGGTGGCCACGGCGAAGGCGAACTTGGTGCCGGACGCGGCGACCATGAGGCGCTGGAGCTCCTTGTTGGCCTTAAAGATCTGCACGTAGTCCTTGATGGAGAGTTTGTTCTCCTCGGCGTCGTCGTTGCCGCCCAGGCCCCAGTACTCCTTCTTGTCCTTGCCGGCGATGCCCACGACGGCGAGCGCGGTGAGGGCCGCGGAGAGGATGATGACCAGCGGGATGAGGAAGTTGAAGAAGGCCTCGGTGCCGAAGCCGACGTTGCCGCCGACGATGGAGGCCACGGCCATGGTCACGCCCATGCCCACGAGCGAGGCGATGGTGTTGAACAGCGTGAAGGTCGGGCGCTGCTTCGGGTCGTTGGTCAGGCAGGTCTGGCCCGATCGCGTGCAGGAGGTCTGGATGGAGTAGCCGACCATCAGCAGGATGTAGAAGACGGTGTAGAGCACGTACTTGACGGCCGTCGCGTCGGCGGGGATCAGGCGGGTGCCGTAGAAGAGCAGCAGCGACGAGACGATCATCACGACGTTGCCGAGCACCATGAACGGGCGGAACTTGCCGAACTTGGTCTCGGTGCGGTCGATCATCATGCCCACGATCGGGTCGATGAAGGCGTCGAGGGCGCGCGTCACGGTGACCATGGTGGTCGCGAACGCGAGCACGAGGCCGAGCACGCCGTTGGCGTAGTAGGCGATGTAGTTCATGAGCAGGACGTAGTACACGTTCGTCGCGCCGTTGTTAAACGGGAAGAGGACGAGCTGGTAGAGCTTGGCCTGGTTGAGCGAGCTCGTCCCGCCCTCCGCGGCCTTGTCTTTGGTGGTATCAGCCATGCGCGTTCCTTTCTACAAAGAAGTTCGCTGGGTTCTCGTTGCTAATATATTAGTTGATGCCCAATTAAGGCGTCCGCTCACCCTCGCCTACGGCCTTATTTTGGCGGTGAACGGAGCAAAAATCTAAATATATGTCGCTTTTCGTCGGCAAATAAAAGGAGCCTCGCCCCGTAAGTCGGATTCGGGGGCGAGGCTCCGTGTCTGAACTATGCCGTAGCTGGCATATCAGATAGCGTTGTTACACCGGCAGCGCCGGCTCCGTCAAAGGTTAGGCCTTCTTGGCGGTGGGCAGGAAGCACCCGACGGTGAGAAGCACCGCGCCGAGGACGAACCCGCCGGCGGACGTCGCGGCGGCATAGAACATCTGCCAGCCGGTGGTGTCCATGGAGTTCCAGGAGAAGAGGCCCGAGATGGAAAGGGCACGCGAGGCGACGACCTGGACCCCGCAGAACACCATGAGGAAGATGGCAACGCCGAGGGCGAACACAGAGACGAGCCCCGCGCCCTGGCCCTTCTCAGCGCGCTTGAGGTCGGTGTAGACCGCGGCGACCACGAGCGCGATGGCCACGATGGCCAGGCAAATGCACATACCCAGGCCGGAGAACTCATAGCCCTCGCCCATGGTGGTGCTCACGACGGCGGCGATGATGCCCACGACGGCCAGGACAACTGCGACGACGTCGAGGTAGAGGCCGACGCCCTTCTTTACGGTAGTGGACGACATGTCTCTTAGGCCTCCTTCTTCTCGCTCTTACGCGAGCTCACGACCGCGGAGGCTGCGGCGCCGACGGCGAGCACGCCGAAGGCCGCGGCGGCGCCGAGGTACGAGCCACGCCACCAGGTCATCTGTTTCTGCATCTTGGTGGTGCTGTTGTAGCGGTTGATCAGGTTGGACTGAGTCATCGCGTAGAGGATCATGTGCGCGGACTCCTTGACGGCCTTCTGGACCGTCGCGTCGCCGGCGACCTTGGCGGCGCCGATCTTCACACCGTCGAGCTGGCTGGCGAAGGTCGAGCAGTTCTCGAGCGTGGTCGAGCCGTAGAAGCCCGAGATACCGCGGGTGTCGAAGCAGGTCGTGCCGGACACGAGGACGCTCGTCCACAGGTCGGTATCGTCGTAGATGTCGGTGACGGCGTAGCCGCGGAAGCCCCACTCGTTCTTGAGGATGTCGGTCATGAGGCCGGTGGAGCAGGTGCACTCGACGGGGCCGATCTTGGAGAACGACGTCATGAGACCGGTCATGTTGGCGTTGTGGTCGTCCGTATCGTAATCGGTGGCCTCGAAGGCGATCTGCCAGCCGCGAAGCTCGTTCTCGCGAGCCTGCTGCTCGGTCATGTACGGGGCGACGCCGGCACGGTTGGTCTCCTGGTCGTTGAAAGCGAAGTGCTTCGGCGACGCGATGAGGCCGTACTCGAGAGCGCCCATGGAGTACTCCATGGCCGCGTTGCCGCAGACGATCGGGTCCTCGGAGTAGTACTCGCCGGTACGGCCGTTGTACTGCTGACGGTGCACGTTCAGGCCCGGGCCCCAGAGCATGGCGATACCGGAGAAGAGCGACTCCTCGCCCATGAACTCGCCCATCTGGAAGTAGAGCTTGTTGTTAAAGGACGCGGCGGTAAGAGGAGCGTTGCCGAAGACGGCGCCGTTCCAGGCGGCGTTGGCGTCGTTCTCGCCGATGGTCCAGGGAGCCGCGGTGTCCTTAGAGGCGCCGAGGGCCAGAACGATGCCGTTGCCGGCGTTCTCGGTGAGGTAGTGCTCCTGAAGGCCGATGGACTCGATGCCGGGAATCGACGGGCCGCCGAAGGTAGCAATGTAGAGAGCCTCCTCGAGGGTGATCTTGTCGAGAAGCTCGCTCCACGCGGGGTCGTCGTACTCCTTGCCCTTCATGTCCCAGAACATGAGGTCGGACTCGGCGCCCCAGGTGATGCCGGAGACGTCGTCGTCGGTCTTGAGGTCGTAGTAGTGGCCGTTCAGCTTATCGATGAGGTCCTCATCGGTGAGCGTCATGTCGGCGTACTCCTTGGGCCAGGTGCCCTCCCAATCGGCGCGGGACAGGTAGGTGACCTCGCCGGGCTGGAAGTGGTTCCAGTCGGCGTACTCGAGGTGGTTGGAGACCTGATAGCCGTTCTTGGAGATGGAGAAGGCCGTCTTGGAGATGACGTTCTCGGTGACCTCGAGCTTGTAGACGAGGGACTTGTCGCCCGTGCCGTCGATGGCGGCCTCGTCGGCGCCCTGGGCGGCCAGGACGTTGTTCACGGCCTCGTGCGCGCCGTTGCCGAGTGCGAAGTAGTAGTCGCCGGGGTCGAGCACATAGGTGCCCTTGGTGCCGTCGGCGTTGGCATACGAGCTGTCCCAGCTGGCGATGTACTGCAGGTCGCACTTGACCTCGACGGTCTCGGAGGCGCCGGGGGCGAGCTCGCCGGTCTTCTCGAAGTTGATGAGCTGAATGGCCGCCTTCTCGAGGCCGCCCCTGGTGTAGGGAGCCTGGCCGAAGACCTCAACGATGGACTTGCCGGCCACGTCGCCGGTGTTGGTGACCTTGACCTTGCAGGTGAGGTATGCGGTGGTGGCCCCGGTCTTCTCGTCCTTCTTGACCTCGAGGGCGGGATCACCGTCGAACTCCTGCTTGAAGGTGGTGTAGGAGAGGCCGTAGCCGAAGGGATAGACGACCTCGTCAGAGTAGGTCCAGACGTCGCCCACGGTCGCGCCGGCCGCGGAGGTGGCGTTGCCCTGGTTAATCACGGCGTCGAAGTAGCGGGTCTCGTAGTACTTGTAGCCGATGTAGATGCCCTCGCACTCGATGATGTACTTGGACGCGACGTCGCCGAAGATGCCCGCCGGGCGGGTGAGGATGTCGGCATTGGCGTAGGAGTAGTCGCCCATGTTCTGCATGGCCGGGGCGCTCATGTTGTGGGTGGCGTAGGTGTCGGTGAGGGCACCGGAGGGGTTGGCCTTGCCCACGAGGATGTCGGCGACGCCGAGCATGCCGTAGCAGCCGGGGAAGCCGATCCAGAGGATGGCGGAGATGTCCGGGTCATCCTTGAGCTCGCGGATCTCGACCGTGTTGGCGGTGTTGAGAAGGACGATGACGTTCTTGGAGCAGTCCTTGGCGAGCTGAATGGCGGCACGCTCGTTGTCGGTGATCTGAAGCGGCTCCTCGACGCCCAGCCCCTCGGCCACGTCGCCGGGCAGGTAGTCGACGGACTCGGCGGTCGGGCGGGAGATGACAACGATGGCCGCGTCGCTGTAGCCGGCGAAGCTCGAGCGGAAGTCGGAGTTGACGCCCTCGATGTCCGCGACGCTCGGCTCCTTGGGGTCGTAGCCGGTGACGGTCATCTCGCAGTTGGCGTGGTTAATCGTCTCGTTGAGCTTGGCGTAGGCCTCGGACATCGTCGGGTTGACGTTCATGCCGGCGCCGTCGAAGTCGAACTCGTCGCCAGTCCAGGAGGACATGGTGGGGGCAACGGCCAGGGTCTGACGGTTGACGTTCGTGGTGATGGTGTTCGCGAAGTCGGTGCGGTCGTCCTCGAGGGCCTGCTTCAGGGTGATGGCGGGGCCGAAGAGCTTCAGGCCGAAGCTCGAGCCGAGCATGGGGACCTCGGAGCGGATACCGAAGAGGGTGACGTTCGAGCCGGCGGCGAGCGGCAGGCCGTTGCCGGACCCGGTCTCGTTCTTCATGAGGACGCAGCCCTCGGCGGCCTGGGTGCGGTTGAGGTCAATGGCCTTCTGGATGATGGCGTGGGAGTTGCCCGTGCCGTCGGAGTTGAGAAGGTCCTCAGAGGGCATGTAAGCCTCGTAAAGGGGCTCATCGGCGGTGCTCTGGGAGCTCAGGGTCTCGCTCGTGGTGCCGAGGTTGGTATCGAGCGTGGTGCTGAACTGCTCCATAACGGTACCGGCGCCCACCGCGGCCGAAAGGCCGAGGGCTCCGACGCCGACGAATCCGCGGCGGGTCAGCATGGACTTAGGCTTGGCCTCGTTGCTCATGACTGCGCCCCCTTCCCGTTTGCGGGCATCATTGCGAAAGTGCTCATGTCCCTTCCTTTCTTCTTTGCCCTGCGCGCGACGCGGCGGGTGGCCGGAGCGACGCGCAAGGCACGGTCTCTGCGTTTGCCAGTCTCATGCCTATGACTGGTATATCAGCAAGACCATAATGACCCCGGCACTCGGGTGACTGGTATATCAGAACCGCGGATGGACCTGATTTGTAGGTAAACGGTTAATTTTCGGCGCGAAATCGATATAGATTCTCTGGCGAGACGTCTGCAACTGCGCACGACGACTGGTTTGGCGCTGCCATTTGTTGACGGATTCAGGCTTCCGTAAACCGCACAATCTGCTTTTACAGACTAATATACTTGCTAAAGTCAGCTAGTTTTTCTCTTTACCTGCAGTTTTGCCAGCTACGTCGCTTCCCAGGCTAACAATCACCCGGCCAAGAAGCCCGATCAGCTGCTCCTTCTCCGCATCCGAAAGGACACTGAGCGCCTGGTTGTTCCACTCAACGAGGATACGGCGCCCGAACGTGTAGGCCTCTTTACCCTCAGCCGTCAGGTACAGCAGGCTGCTCCGCCCGTCGGCAGGGTTCGGGCGTTGCTCGACGTAGCCGACCTCCACGAGCTTGGCCACGGAGCGCGTGGAGTAGCCCACATCCATGCAGAGCGCGTCGGTCATCTGCCGCTGCGTGCAGCCCTCGTGCTTGCCCATGTAGAGCATGAAGTAAAGAAGAGCCGGGGTGAGGCCGACGTCCTTGAGGCGTGTGGAGCAGACGTCCTGGAAGTGATGGCGCAGGCCGGACACGCTGAGGGCGAAGTCGCCCGCCGAGGCGGCCTCCTCGAGTATCTCGGCCACAGGCGCCTTGGCCCTGGCTATCGCCTCCGCATGCGTCACGCGCTTCTTTCCCACGGCTCCCCTTCCCGAGCGGACAAAGGAACGGCCCCTTTGGCCAAGCCCTTTTCCCACATCAAATTTGACACATACAAAGAAGCGCCGGCCCCGAGAATTCCTCGGAAACCGGCGCTTCTCCTTACTTGGATGACGGAGCGAGCCGCCACCCCGCGCGAGAAACCCACGCAAGAAACCTGCGCTTACGCCTTGGTCGGCTTGGGGTTCGCCTTCTTGAAGGCGCGCTTCTTCACGATGGTGAAGACCAGGCAGAACACGAATCCCGCGCCGGAAAGCACGCAGCAGGCGGTGTCGACGACCACGTAGGCGGGCAGCTTATACGAGACCGTGGTGTCCGCGCCGATGCCGTTCATGGCGAGCGAGTTAAGCGTCGCGTAGGCGATGCGGTGGCAGGCGTCGCGCATGGCCGAGACGATGACCGGATCGTTCTCGTAGTCCTTGAGCTGGTCCCACTCGATCTCGCACATGGAGTCAAAGAGGTCGGAGCCCGCGAGCACGCCGTCGGTACCGTGCATGTAGGTGTTGGCAATGGCGGAGTTGTCGGAGATGATCGCGCCGTTGCAGGCCCACTCGCCACGCAGCACGCCCGAGATCATGCCCTCGTCGCCGCCGTTCCAGTGACAACCGACGCGGCTGTAGGAGGTCATCACGCCGTTGCACGCGCCCTCGGTAAAGGTGTACTCGAAGCAGCGCAGGTAGACCTCGCGGATGGACTGCTCGTTGGCCCAGGTCGAGACGCCGCAGCGGTTGGTCTCCTGGTCGTTGAGCGCGAAGTGCTTGACGAGCACGTGGGCGCCCTTGGACTCGATGCCCTGGCACTCGGCCGAGAGGAGCTTGCCGGAAAGATAGCTGTCCTCGGAGAAGTACTCGAAGTTGCGGCCGCAGTAGGCGTTGCGGTGGATGTTGGCGCCCGGGCCGTAGAGATAGGCGACGTTGGCGGCGATGCAGTCGTTGCCGATCACGCGGCCCACGTCATTGAGCAGCTCGGTGTTGAAGGTCGCGCCCATGACGTCTTCGGAGGGCAGGCCCATGGTCTTGACGTCGGACTTGGCGCCGAAGAGCGTGGTGGTGAGGCCGGTCGGGCCGTTCTCGTCGCGGGTGCCCGGGAGCTGAATGGACTCGACGGGCTGGGTGTAGTGGAAGGCCGAGCCGATGAGGAAGCTCATGTCCGAGGTGGTGAGCTGGTCGAGCAGGTCGTCCCACTTCGGGTCGTCGTAGTCGAGGCCGAGCAGGTCGATGAGCTTGAGGCCGTTCTTGGCGCCGGTGGTCGGCATGGTCGCGTCGGCGTACTTGCCGTCGTAGAGACCCTCGGCATAGCGGGAGTCGGCGAGCTGCGAGACCATCTCGTCGGTCGCGGTAAGGGTCGGCGCCTCGGTGGGAAGCGTGCCCTCCCAGTCGGAGCGGGACAGGTAGGTGACCTGCTGGTCGCCCGTGTAGTCGGCGCGGTTGAGATCGGCGTCGTCGAACTGGTTCTCGATGGCCACGCCCATCGCGGAGGTCGCGTAGGTCGTGGAGTCAAGCGCGTCGCAGGTCCAGACGGACACGGCCGAGGCGTCGCCCGCGGCGTCCATCACGCCCGCGGTGAACTCGGGCGTGTAGCCCTTGTGCGCGAGGAAGTTGTTCACGGCGGCGTGGGCGCCGTCGGCAACGGTCAGCAGGTAGTCGCCGGCGTCGAGGATGTAGGTGCCCGCGCCGTCGGCGTCGTAGGAGGCCATGTCGCGGCGAGAGACGCGCACGCTCACGGTCTGGGACTCGCCGGGCTCGAGCTGCTTGGTCTTGGAGAAGCCGACGAGCTGGGCGGCGGCCTTCTCGATACCGTGGGCGCGATCGTAGTCGGTGTAGGGCGACTGCATGTAGACCTGCACGGACTTGGAGCCCGCGACCTTGCCCGTGTTGGTGACGGTGGCGCTCACCGTGAAGGTGTCCGTCGCGGCGTCGTAGGCGCTGGTCACGTCCGAGGTGGTAAAGGTCGTGTACGAGAGGCCGGAGCCGAACGCGAAGGCAACGTCGTCATCGTAGGCCCAGTCGCCCACGCCCGCGGTGCCCATGACGGCGTCCTCGTAGCGGGTCTCGTAGTAGCGATACCCGACGTAGATGCCCTCCTCGTAGACCATGTACTTACTGTTGTACTGGGTAAGGCCGGCCTCCTCGGCGTTGGCGTAGGTGAAGTCGCCGGAGTTGGCGATGGAGGGCGCGCTCAGGTTGTCGTAGAGGAACGTGTCGGAAAGCGAGCCCGAGGGGTTCACGTCGCCGGCAAGGATCTTGCCCACGGCGTTGATGCCCTGGCCCACGCCGCCGACCCACAGCACGCCGTCGATGTCGTAGTCGGCGTCCTTGAGGAAGTCGAGCTGGATGGGGTTGGAGGAGTTGAGCAGCACGACGACCTTCTTGACCGTGCCGGCCGCCTTCATCGACTTGAGGTTGGAGAGCAGGTCGCGCTCCTCCTCGGTGAGGCCGAGGTAGCCGCCGGAGCGGGCGTGCTCGTCGGTGGTGTTGAGGTCGTAGCCCTCGCCGCCCACGCGGGAGATCGTGACGATGACGGCGTCGCCGTAGTCGGCGATGGAGTCGAGCGTGGCCTGGTCATAAACGTCCCAGGGAACCTCGTTGACCTGGTTGGCCGTGACCGGCGAGCTGCCGGTGAGGCTCACGGTCTGGCGCTGGTACTCCTCGGCCGAGCCGGCGCCCGTGGTGTAGAAGTCCCACATGGACTGGTTGACCTCGAAGCCGGCGGCCTCCATGGCCTCCTTGAGGTTCGGAACCTCGGACGTGTCGAGGCCGGCCGAACCGGTGCCGCCGTAGACCAGGTCCACAGAGGAGTGGCTCATCAGCGTGACCTTGGAGCCGTGGGCCAGAGGCAGGGCGTCGTCGGTGTTGCGCAGCAGGGTCGCGCCCTCGGCCTCGACCTTCTCGGAGAGCGCCTGGCCGTAGGCGATGCGCTCCTCATCGCTGGAGAAGTCGCTGGTAAAGTACTGTGCCGACTCGTCGGCGCTCGAGATTCCGTTGCGGTTCGAGGCCGTGACGAGATCGAACGTCATGGGGAACCAGTTAAAGAAGTACAGCGCGATGCCCGTGGCGACAAAGATCACCGGCAGGATAAAGCACAGGATCTTCGCGGGCAGGGCCACGCGACGCTTCGCCTTCTTCCAGGCCTTCTTACGGGACTTGAAGTCCGTGGGGTCGAGGTTGCTCGCCATCTTCCCTTCCTTTCCGTCATTGCTTTAGGGAGCCGACACGACTCCCTATCCTTCGCTGATATATCAGCTTAGGGGCAACAAGGCAGAAATATGACCTAGTCAGTTAGTTTTCAAGCCAGCGGTATAACCAGAACGGTAAGCGGTACCTGCGAATATGAAAAGTGAACACAAACCATTCAACTGTTCACTTGAGCCAGCAAGCCGAATACTGATATCTCAATCGCACCACTAGCCCCCGAGAACCTCAGCCCAAAAGTCAGAGTTACATCCAAGAGGCCGTCGCGAGCACGTCAAAACCCTGACCAGCGGGCCTGCGAAGTCACCACGAAGGCCGACCCCCGGAATTTGTCTCCAGCGATTTCTGAGCCGTGAAGCGGCGAAGCTGAGCTGGAGAAAAATTCCGGGGGTCGGCCCCTCGCAGGTGGATTTGCCCGCTACTCGTTATCGGCCCAGTTGCTCTTCTGCTGGCCCTTCTTCTTAACGAGCTTGTATGCCGGGTTCGGCGTGTCGACGCGACGCCACGTGGCCTCGTCGCGGCACTCGCCGGCGACGGCCTCGACGCGGGTCTCGCCCTCGGGAAGCGGGATGAAGAGGCGGAACACGTGCGGATCCTTCGGGTTCTCGGCCACGGTCTCGACCTTCTCGCCGTTGACGTAGAAGGTCACCGACTTCTGGTTCGAGTAAGCCTTGACCGTGATGGAGCTGGCGCAGCGGTCCTCGAAGCGCTTGGAGCACAGGTGCACGAACGGCTCGTCGCTCCACCAGGCCTTATAGATATAGAAGGAGTCCTTCTTGGTCTTGCGGTCGAAGGTCACGAGACCCTTGTGGTTCATGCCGGGCTCGCCGCCCTGGTCGCGGGCGTCGGCCGCGAAGTCGAACATGTTCCACACGTGCGTGGCCCAGAAGTACGGGCGCTTGTCGAAGAACTTGAGCATGTACTCGTGGTACACGCACTGGTACTCCTCGGTGTGGTCGTTGCGGCGCGGCTTCTCGGAGTGGAGATTGGGCATGGCCTCGCAGCCGTACTCGCTCATGCCGATGGCGCGGTCCTTGTGAACGAGGCGCCAGAAACCGAACCAAGCCTTGTTGAGCCACAGGCCCGGCACGTACCAGCCCAGGTAGAGGTTCCAGGCCACGACGTCGGAGACGAACGCGCTCTTGTTAAAGGGCCCGCACATGGCGTAGCAGGCGAGGGTCGTCGGGCGCGTCGGATCCATCTTGTGCACGAGGTCGTTGAGCACGTGGTGGTTGTCCAGCATGTCGGCCTTGTCCTTGGTCGAGATGGTGATCTCGTTGGAGAGGCCCCACACGCAGATGCTCGCGTGGTTGTAGTTCTGGACGATGAGCTCGTGCATCTGGTCGATGGTGTTCTGGCGACCGTTGTTCATGTGCTCGGAGATGTAGGGGATCTCGGCCCAGACGACGAAGCCGGCCTCGTCGCAGGCATCGTAGAAGACCTGGTTGTGCTGGTAGTGGGCCAGGCGCACCGTGTTGGCGCCGATCTCCTTGATGATCTTGATGTCCTCAAGGTGCTGCTCGGGCGTGAGCGCGTTGCCGATGCCCTTGCGGTCCTGGTGGCGAGAGACGCCGCGCAGCGGATAGGCGCGGCCGTTGAGGAAGAAGCCCTTGTCGGCGTCGATGTGGAAGCTGCGGACGCCGAAGCGGGCGGAAACCGCGTCGAGCTCGGTGCCGTCGGCCGCCACAAGGGTGAGCTTGGCGGTATAGAGATAGGGGTCCTTCACGCCGTCCCAGCGGTGGACGCCCGCGATGGGCAGCGTGACGTCGGTGCCCTCCCCCGCCGCGACCTCAATGCCGTCGGCGTCGACGAGGCTCACGCGCACAGTCGCCGCGTCGGCCGCGGGGCCGTCGACCCAGGACTCGACCTGGACCTGGGCGTCCTTATCGCCGTCGGCGATGTGCGGCGTGACCTTCACGCCCGGCGTTCCGTAGTAGTCGAGCGCGAAGTGCGTGGCCGAGACCACCACGAGCTTCACGTCGCGATAAATGCCGCCGTAGAAGGTGAAGTCGGCCTTCTGCGGGTAGACGCGGTCGTTCTTGGAGTTGTCGACGGCGACGCGCAGGACGTTCTCGCCGCCGGCGGCCGCGAGCACGTCGGTCACGTTCACGCGGAAGGTCGAGTAGCCGCCGTCGTGGTGGCAGACGGGCTTGCCGTTGAGCTCGACGTCGGCCGTGGCGTTCACGCCCTCGAACTCGAGGTAGACGGCCTGCGTGGACGCATCGAAAGCCGGCGTCTCGAAGTCGCGCTCGTAGGTGCAGGTGCCGCGCCAGTAGTCGTTGCCGCCGTCCTGGCCGTCGATGGCGTTCCAGGTGTGGGGCACGTCGACGCGCTCGACGCTGCCGGTCGGGCCGGTGAACTGCCAACCCTTGTTCAGATTGATGTAGGTGCGCATAGTTCGGTTCCCTCTCTACTCGAAGAAGCCAAAGTACGAATGTGCGTTGTTGTAGCAGATGTCCTCGACGATGCCGCCCAGGTACTCCTCGTCCTCGGGCAGGCGGCCCAGCTCGACCCACTCGCCGATGGTGTGGCAGAGCACGCGACGGAAATACTCGTGGCGCGGATAGGAGAGGAAGCTGCGCGAGTCCGTGAGCATGCCCGTGAAGTTGCCAAGAAGCCCCTGCTCAGCAGCCATGGTGAGCTGCTTCTTTATCCCGGTAAAGGTGTCGTTGAACCACCAGGCGCAGCCGAACTGGATCTTTGGCCGCGCGGGCGAGCACTGGAACGCGCCGGCAAGGGACGCCAGGCCCATCCAGTCGGCCTCGTTCAGGCTGTAGAGGATGCAGCGCGGGAGCGCGTCGGCGGACTCGGCCGCGTCGAGCAGGCGCTTGACCTGGTAGACCATGTCGGGCTGGTCGCCCACCGTGTCGAACCCGGCGTCGGCGCCCAGGGCCACGAAGTTCTTGGACGAGTCGTTGCGGAAGCAGTTCATGTGCAGCTGCAGGGTCCAGCCGCGGGCCTCGTACTCCCCCATGAGGAAGAGCGTGAGCGCGCTCTGGTAGGCCGCGGCCTCGGCGGCCGTGCAGCCCTCGTCGTTGAGCACGCGGCAGACGATATCGTCGACGACCTCGTCGGAGGCCGGGCAGAACACGAACGAGTTCATGCCGTGATCGGCCAGGCGCCCGCCGACTTCGTGGAAGAAAGACACGCGCTGAGCTGCGGCTTGTTTGAGGGTCGGCCAATCGACGACCTCGATCCCGGAGACGTCGGAGAGCTTATCGACGTACTCCACGAAGCCCGCGCCGTCGATCCCCATGAGGCCGTCGGGGCGGAACGTCGGCAGGACCTTGAAGCCGTTCTCGCCCTCCTCTGCCGCAAGCAGCTTGTGGTAGGCCAGGTCGCTCACGGGGTCGTCCGTGGTGCATACGCAGGTCACGTTCATGCGCTGGATGAGTCGCTTGGCGGTAAACTCCGGCGTGGCAAGAAGCGCGTTGGCCCGCTCCCAGATGGCCTCGGCGTTCTTTCGGCAGATGGTGAGGTCGATGTCGAAGAAGCGGCGCAGCTCCAGGTGGCTCCACTCGTAGATGGGGTTGCCCACCGCACGCTCCACGGCGTCAACGAAGGCCAGGTACTTGGCGTAATCGTCGTCGCCGCGAATCACGGACTCGGGCGTGCCGTTCGCTCGCATGAGGCGCCACTTGTAGTGATCGCCGAAGCCGTTGTCGTAGAGCCAGACCTGCGCGAGGTTCTCATAGGAGCGGTTCGCGTGGATCTCGGCCGGCACGAGATGGCAGTGGTAGTCGATGATCGGCATCTTCTCGGCGTGGCCGTGGTAAAGGCGGCGCGCCCACTCCGTGGAAAGAAGGAAGTCGTCGTTGAGGAGCATGGCCGCTACTCGCCCTTCTTGGCGGAAACGGTCGCGTCGGCGCCGGCGGCCTTATCGAGCGTCTCCCAGACGCCGTTGATGTAGGCGATGCCCAGTGCGCGGTCGTAGAGGCCGTAGCCCGGGCGGCCCGTCTCGCCCCAGATCATGCGGCCGTGGTCGGGGCGCATGTAGCCGTCAAACCCGTTCTTGTGCAGGACGCTCATCATGCGGACGAGGTCGAGCGAGCCGTACTCGCTGGGGTGCGGCGCCTCGTAGAAGTCCTTGTTGCCGGGGACCTCGGGGCTGATGTACTTGATGTTGCGCATGTGCACGAAGTGGATGCGCCCGCGGGCCGAGAACTCGTCGAGGATGTCGTAGACGTTGTTGGCCGGGTCCTCGGCGATGGAGCCGCAGCAGAGGGTGATGCCGTTGTAGGGGGTGTCGACCGCGTTGCAGAGCCAGTCGAGGTCCTCGCGGTTCTTGATGATGCGCGGCAGGCCAAAGATGGAGTACGGGGGATCGTCCGGGTGGATGGCCATCTTGACGTCGCACTTCTCGCAGGTCGGCATGATGGCCTCGAGGAAGTAGACGAGGTTCTCGCGGAGCTTGTCCTCGTCGACGTCCTTATACGCATCAAGAAGCGCGCGGACCTGGGCCAGGCGCTCGGGCTCCCAGCCGGGAAGGGTGAGGTCGCCGGAGCCGTTGGACACGCGGTCGATGATCTCCTGCGGGTCGTCGGGGATGTTGGCCTTAACGAAGGCGAGGGTCTTGGAGCCGTCGGGCAGGGTGTAGTCGAGGTCGGACTTGACCCAGTCGAAGACGGGCATGAAGTTGTAGCAGATGCACTTGATGCCCTCGGCGGCGAGGTTCTCGATGGACTCCTTGTAGGCCTCGATGTGGGCATCGCGGGTGGGCAGGCCGATCTTGATGTCGTCGGAGACGTTGACGGACTCGATGCACTCGAGCTTGAGGCCGGCGGCCTCGACCTGCTCGCGCAGGGCATGGATGCGCTCGCGGGGCCAGACCTCGCCGGCGGGGATGTCAAAGAGGGTGCCGACGATGCCCTTGCAACCGGGGATCTGGGCGATCTGCTGCAGGGAGATCTTCTCGGACTCGGGGCCGTACCAGCGGAAAGAGAGCTGCATGGTGGGTTCCTTAATCATTGGGCGCGAGCAGGTGGCCCGCGCGGTTACGGGTGTGGGGGCTGCCGGCCGGGCGCAGGCACGGGGGCGCGGAGCACGGCCGGCAGCAGGGGGGAGCTAGAGGTACTTGTGGATGGTCGCGGCGACGGCGCCGGGGCCGGCCAGCATCTCGAGCAGGTAGCCCTCGATCTTCTCGCCGAGGCCCACCTTGTAGAGGTCGAGCGTGAAGATCTCGGTGTTGGAGAGGATCGGCTGCGCGGCGGCGTGGACAGCGGCCGCGTCGGAGACGCCGAGCTCGAGGCCGGCAACGTGGGCCTGCAGGTCATCGAGCAGCGGATCGGAGCTGCACTCGAACTTCTCGCCGTTGTCGTCGACGGCCATGAGATAGCGGAGCCAGCCGGCGATGGTCAGCGGGATGTAGGTCAGGCCGGAGACGTCCTTGCCGTCGGCCAGGTAGGCGTTCAGCGTGTGGCCGTAGCGGATGGCGACCTTCTGCGAGGTGTCGGTCGCGATGCGCTGCGGGGCGTCGGGCAGGGACTTGTTCACCAGGCGCTCGCCGGTGAGCTCGTCGATGAAGGACTGCGGGTCGATGACCTTGGGGTCGACGACCACGGGCAGGTCCTCGTCGTAGCCGAGGTGGTGGACCAGGGAGGCGAGGTCGGGGTTCTCCATCTCCTTCCAGATGCGGTCGTAGCCGAGCAGGCAGCCGAAGACGGCGAGGCAGGTGTGAAGCGGGTTCAGGCAGGCAGTGACCTTCATGGTGTCGGCGCGCTCGGCGGTCTCGCGGTCGCAGAGGATGACGCCGCCCTCGTCCAGGGCCGGGCGGCCGTTGGGGAAGGAGTCCTCGATGACGAGGTAGTGGCAGGCCTCGGTGTTCGCGAAGCCGGCGAAGGTCGGGCCGGAAGTCTTGATGAGGTCGAGGTCGCACCAGCCCTGGGCCTTGAGGGCGTCCTCGGTCTCGGGCGAGGGGTTCGGGGTGATGCGGTCGATCATCGACCAGGGGAAGCTCACGCGGCTCTCGTCGCCAACGTAGTCAACGAAGGCCTGGTCAACATGGCCGTGCTCGAGCCAACCGTTGGCAACGGTGAGGATGGCCTCGCGGAAACGCGCGCCGTTCTGCGAGAAGTTGTCGGTCGAGACCATGGCGATGGGCGCAGCACCCGCATTGAAGCGGGCAAGAAGGAGCGAGCACACGATGCCCATGGTGCTTGCGGCGGCCTTGGGGCCGGCCTCGAGCTCGGCCTTGACGTAGCCCATGAGCTCGCCGGCGGCGTCGCGCAGGCTGTAGCCCTTCTCGGTGATGGTGAAGGTGGCGAGCTGCAGGTCGGAGGACTCGAAGTAGCGCTTGGCACGGGCAAGGTCCTCGGGACGCTGGGCGTTCGCGAAGACGCCGCCGGCCGTCGCGGCGATGAGGTTCTCGTCGAGGGTGCCGTCAGCGTTCATGACGACCTGCAGGATGTCGTAGTTGTAGGGGGCATAGACCTCGTCGAGCGTGAAGGGACGGAAGGTCTCGGCCACGACGACGCCGCGGGTGAGCAGGCCCTTGTTGGCGAGCTCGTTGGCAATCTGCGCGTGGAAGGCGCGATAAAGGTTGCCGCCGCCGAAGTGCATCCACACGGGCTGCTCCATGCCGGCGGCCTTCACGGCGTCCGCGTCGTAGGCGGGCAGGGCGACGCCCGCGGCGGCCAGGTCCTCCTTGCAGTCCTTCCAGTTCTTGAGCGAGAGCGTTGCCATGTGCTGTCCCTTCTCTGTTATAACGT
>CAVIBB010000032.1:0-16469 GCA_963640745.1 Paludibacteraceae bacterium | reverse complement strand
GCTCGAGGTCGTGCCCGCCGGCGCCGCCCGCGACCTGGGCTTCGACCGCTCGATGATCCTCGGCTATGGCCAGGACGACCGCTCCTGCGCCTACACCAGCCTGGTGGCGCAGCTCGACGAGCCCGAGGTCAAGCGCACCGCCGTGACCCTGCTCGTCGACAAGGAGGAGATCGGCTCGGTGGGTGCCACCGGCATGACCAGCCGCTTCTTTGAGAACACGATGGCCGAGCTGCTCGCGCTCGCCGGCAAGCCGGGCGACCTCGCGCTGCGCCGCTGCCTCGCCAACTCGCAGATGCTCTCGAGCGACGTCTCAGCCGGCTACGACCCGACCTTCGCCTCCGCCTTCGAGGCAAAGAACGCCAGCTACCTGGGCCGTGGCCTCACCTTCAACAAGTTCACCGGCAGCCGCGGCAAGTCCGGCTCCAACGACGCCGACGCCGAGTACGTGGCAAAGATTCGCCGCGTGATGGACGAGGGCGGCGTCGCCTGGCAGACCGCCGAGCTCGGCCGCGTCGACGTGGGCGGCGGCGGCACCATCGCTTATATCCTCGCCAAGTACGGCATGAGCGTCATCGACTGCGGCGTGCCCGTGCTCTCCATGCACGCGCCGTGGGAGACCACGAGCAAGGCCGACATCTACGAGGCCTACCGCGGCTACCGCGCGTTCCTCAAGCTCGCTTAAGCCGCGCAGACCCGGCGATGAGCCCTGGCTTCTTGCTGCGCAGCAAGAAGCCCCGCGACCGAGCCCCGGATTCGCGCCGCGCAGTAACGCGTCACGCTGGCGAGCCTTGGATTCTCGCCATCCAGTAAGAAGCGCCACAAAATAGCCCCGGATCCTCGCCGCGCAGTAACCGAATGTTACTGGGCGGCGAGGATCCGGGGCGAATCTGTTTCACGCGTTACTGGATGGCGAGGTTCCAGGGCGCCACGGCGCGACCCGTTACTGGATGGCGAGGTTCCAGGGCGCCAAGGCGCGACGCATTACTGGATGGCAAGGTTCCAGGGCGCGCGCCGGGAACAAACCTTGCGCCCCGAGCCTCACAGCGCGACCCCCTACCCCAGCAGTGCCAGAACCTCGCGTTTGGCGGCAAGAAACGCATCCGAGAGCTCGAAGTCGCCCGGCTCAGAGCCGTCGGAACCCCCGCGCTCGACCGTGACCTCGCCGGCGACGGTCGACGGCACCCCGGCGCGCGGGTCGCCCTCGAGCACGTACACGCGGCTCGCCATACTCACGGCTTCGTCGACGTCATGGGTGATCACGACCGAGGCGATCCCCAGCTCAGAGGCCATGCCGCAGTACCAACGGCGCAGGTCGACGCGGGTCAGGGCGTCGAGCGCGCTGAACGGCTCGTCGAGCAGCGCCACGTCGTTGCCCATAAGGTACGTGCGCAAGAAGGCCGCGCGCTGGCGCATGCCGCCGGAAAGCTCGCTCGGCCACTTGTCCTCGCAACCCGCGAGCCCGAAACGCTCCATCAGCGGAAGCGCCCGCTCGCGGGCCACCGCCTTCTTCTCCCCCGCCAGCACGAGCGGAAGGATCGCGTTATCCAGGATGGTGCGGCTCGGCAGTAAGAGGTCCTTCTGCAGCATGTAGCTCACGCGGCCGGGGCGCGCGCCGAGGTCCTCCCCGTGAAGAAGCACCTGGCCCGCGCGCGGGGCCGTCAATCCGGAGAGCGCATGCAGCAGGGTCGTCTTTCCGCAGCCGGATTTACCCACGACGCAGACCGTCTCGCCGCAGCCGACGCGCAGGTCGATGCCGCGCACGACGTCGACCCCCTCGTCCCAGCCGCAAGTAAGGCCGCGAGCCTCAAGCGCGGGCACGACGGCAGCGCCCTTCTTGCCGTCGCCGCCGCCCGTGCCAACGCCCGCGCCGCCCGCGCCGCCCGCACCAACGCCCGCCATGTCCTTCTCGCCGCCCACCGCGACTACGCCAGGTAGGAGATGTCGTAGCCGGCGTTGACGTCGAGCTTGTTCTCCACCAGCGAGTTGTCGTTGAGCCACTGGAAGTAGTTGGCCCAGCGGGTCGCGTCGATGACACCCCAGCTCTCGGCCTCGGCGGTGTACTCGGCGGCCAAGAACGACGCGGACGCCGAGACAAGCTCGGAGTCGAGCTCGGGAACCTCCTCGCACAGGATCTTCGCGGCCTCCTCCGGGTTCTGGACGGCGAACTCGTAACCCCTCTTCGCGGCGCGCAGGAACGCCTTGGCCACCTCGGGGTTCGCCTTCGCGTACTCGGTGTTCGCCGCGATGACCGGGGTATAGAAGTCGAAGACGTCGTCCATGTCCTTGAAGCTGAAGTAGTTGACGTCGTAATCCTGGATCTTTGCGTTCTGGACGGCCCAGCCCTCGTAGACCCACACGCAATCGAACATGTTCGCCTTCAGGCCCGCGACCTCGTCGTCCACGGAGTACGGCACCATCGAGAGCTTGGAGAAGTCGCCGCCGTCGGACTCCATGATCTGCTTGATCGTGGCCTGCTCAACGGCCATGTCCCAGGTGGTGTAGACGTGGTTCTCCATCTCCTTGGCGCGGGTGATGCCGTCGGCGGCGCGGCTCATGATGCCGGAGGTGTTGTGCTGGATCACGGCGGCGACAGCCTCGAGGCCGGTGTTGCCCGAGTCGTAGGCCGCGGCGATGTAGTCCTGGTAAGAAATGCCGAACTGCGCCTGGCCGGTGCCGAGCGCGCCCTCGGCGGTGCCGTCGGCAGGCTGGACAATCTCGACCTCGAGGCCCTCGTCGGCAAAGAAGCCCTGGTTCTTGGCCACGTAGATGCCGGTGTGGTTGGTGTTGGGGGTGTAGTCGAGGCAGAAGGTGAGGGCGGTCTTCTCGGTGTCGGAGCCGGAGGCGGAGCCGTCCGAGCCGGAGCCGGACGCGGAACCCGAGCCGCCGCAGCCGGCGAGCACGAGCGTGGCGGCCGTGGCGGCGCCGCCGGCCACGAAAGCGCGGCGAGAAAGGCCTGCGCGGGCGGCGAGCTGGGCGAGGCCGGCGTTGATGTTCTTCTTCATTAGGAATCGTTCCTCTCTGCCCTCTTCCAGGGCATGCAGATGTTTTGGAGCACGTCGACGACCTTCATGAGCACCAGGGAAAGCGCCGACGTGATGATGATCACCGCGAACATGCGGTCGTACTCGAAGTTCTTGCGGACGCGCGTCATGTACACGCCGAGGCCGGTGAACCCGCCGAGCCACTCGGAGATGACGGCGCCCACGATGGCGTAGGTGGCGCTGATGCGCAGGCCGCTGAAGAACTGGTCGGCCGCGGCGGGCAGCTTGGCCACGCGGAAAATCTGCCACTCGGTCGCGTTCATCGTGCGCAGCAGGTCCACCTGGTCGGGGTCCACGGACTTGAAGCCGCTGGCCAGGGCCACCGTCACCGGAAAGAACGTGGTCAGCACGACGAGAAGCACCTTAGGCAAAAGGCCGTAGCCGAACCACAGCACGAGCAAGGGCGCGATGGCCACGGTGGGAACGGTCTGGCTCACCGTGAGCAGC
Source organism: Paludibacteraceae bacterium (assembly GCA_963640745.1). Taxonomy (GTDB): domain Bacteria; phylum Actinomycetota; class Coriobacteriia; order Coriobacteriales; family Atopobiaceae; genus Paratractidigestivibacter. Next base: position 12,981 of record CAVIBB010000032.1, on the reverse strand, counting down.
GGATCGAAGGCCAGGTAGAAGGTCTCGAACTTGTCCATGAGCACGGCGAAGACGAAGCCCACGGCCACGCCGATCACCAGGCCGATGGCGGCCTCGGCGAGCGTCGTCCCCATGTGGCCCATAAGCAGGGAGAAGTCCTTGGCGAGCGCCTGGACGACCTCGACCGGGCTCGGCAGCATGAAGTTCGGCACGAGCCCCGCCATGCACACGGCCTGCCAGATGACGAGCAGGCCGGCGACGGCGCAGACGGGCGCGACGATTCTTTTCGGCGGCATCCGCACGACGCGCCCCTAAGCCACGGCCTCGGAGCTGTGGGCGAACTCCGGGTCGTTGGGGTGGTACTTGCCGATCTTGTGGTCCGTGGACATGACGTCGCCCTCGGGCTTGAAGTTGATCTTCGCGTAGGTCATGACGTGCTTGCAGCCGTTGGCCGCGCCCACGAGCTGGCAGTTCTTAAGAATTTCCATGCAGCGCTCGTAGTCGCCCTCGATGGCCGTCTCGAAGGGGCCGACGAAGTAGTCGATGCCCGTGGAGTCGATGTAGTCGATCACCGCGTCGACGGCCGCGCACGTGGCGTCGTCGTCGGCCGCGTCCATCGGCAGGTATTGGATGGCAACAGAGCAGTTCATAGGCTCGCTCCTTCCCGCGCGGGGCCGCTGACGCCCGCGCCTTCGGGCACCAAAAAAGGCACCCACGTGAATATTCGTAGGTGCCTCAAGCGAGCGAAGCTTATGGTTCCTACGCCGGCATTACCCGGATCAGGTCGACGGTCAGGGCCGCTCCCATTACTGGGCCCAATCTCAGCCGGCGTGCGCCAGCCCCCGTTTAACGGTAGGTAGTGTAGCACGGACGTTGGGAAGAAGAACCGTTCGGCTGCGTCTGTGGCCTGAACGCGCCTTAAAGAAGGGTCTTCTTTGTCCTCGGATGTTGGAAAACGCAGTCAAAACAGCCGAAATCGTGTTGGAAAACGCAGTCAAAACGACCGAAAACGTGTTGGAAAACGCAGTCGAAATGCCTAAAATCGTGTTGGAAAACGCAGTTACCGCAGGTAGATTGGTATGCCCATGTTACAGAGACTTGCAACCCAACAGCTCATGGAGTGGAAACAGACGAAAACCAAGCAAGCGCTCATGATCATGGGCGCTCGCCAGGTGGGAAAGACCACGCTTATCCGCGACTTCGCAGCGCGGGAGTACCCCACCGTTGCTGAGATAAACTTTTTTGGCAATACCCGCGCCATCGAGACCTTGGCGGCAGCGACGGACGTGGACGACCTTCTCCTTCGAATCTCCGCCTTAACGAACAAGGCAATCGTTCCCAACCAGTCCCTGCTCTTCTTCGACGAGATTCAGGAATGCCAGGACATGCTGACCTGGACCAAATTCCTTGCCGAGCGCATGGACGTCGACATCATCCTCTCAGGATCGCTCCTCGGACTCGATGCCTATGTCCAGGCACGATCTCTCCCCGTAGGCTTTCTTCGCAAGATGGCGCTGTACCCGCTGACGTTTCAAGAATTCTGCCATGCGCGTGGCGTTACGGAAAACGTTTGGGGCACCATGGAGGAAGCCGTTTTCGCCCGCACTGCAGTGCCCGACTTTATCCACGAGAAGCTCTCCTCGTTGTTCCGGGAGTATCTGCTGGTCGGCGGGATGCCCGATGCCGTGCAGGCATATGTTGACTCATCGCAAATAAGCCCCGTCCGCAGCATTCAGAATGACATCGTTGACTTGTACGAAAGCGACATCGTCAAGTACGTCGCCGACGCCATGGAAGCCCGCCAGATAAAGATGGTCTACAACTCGATTCCCGCGCAGCTCAACGCTCCAACAAAGCGTTTTAAGTACGCGCGACTCGACCGCAATCTGCGCTTCGCGAACCTCGAAACCGCCTTCGATTGGCTTACAAGCGCAGGAATTGCAACCGAGGCGACGAAGGTCGGGCAGGTCACCTATCCGCTGGGGCTCGCCGAAGACCGTACGTCTTTCAAGTTCTTCTTCAACGATATCGGCCTTCTGACCTCGAGACTTATGGGCGAAGTCGACCTCGACATCATCAATGGGAAAACCGACATCAACTACGGATCGCTCTACGAGGCGGTCGTGGCGCAGGAGCTCCTGGCCCACGGGTTCACGCCGCACTTCTACTCATCTAAGAAACGCGGAGAGGTCGACTTCGTCATCGAAAACGCCGCTGGCCGTACACGCGTCATCGAGGTCAAGTCCGGCAAGGATTACCGCAGGCACAGCGCCCTCACAATGCTCCTCGAATCAAACGAGACCGAAGAAGCCGTCGTTCTGCATAACGGAAACGTCGAGCTTGACGGACGCAGGATATATTTGCCGGTTTACGCCGCCTATCTCGCAATGGAGGCGTAGAGGCGTCACCGGCGAACAAGGCAGCTCAATCAGGCAAGAAGGCCGCAGCCATCTTGCCGAGGCGGCATCTCAAAGCAGGAGCTGCCTCGCCCTCGTGCCGCGTCGCCCTCGTGCCGCATCGCCCCAAAAAGAAAGTGGCGGGAAGGCATCCGCCCTCCCGCCGCCGGGGCACCGCTGCTTAGAACAGCTCGACGGTGAAGCTCTTCTCGACCGTCTGGCCGGGCGCGGCGACGATGCAGCCGCGCTTGTGCTCGAGGACGTCGTCCTCGTCGGAGCAGGTAGAAAGGCCGCCCCACGGCTCGAGCGCCACGAAATCGCCGATGGGCTTGCTCCACACCACGAGGTACGGGAAGTCGGCGAACTCCACGCGCACGCCGTGGCCCGCCTTGCCGATAAGCTCGACCTTGCGGCTCTGGAGCTCGTCGTAGATGGTCTCGGCGAAGTCGAAGAGCTCGTGGGTCAGCGGCAGCTCGAGGCCGTCGCCCTGCGGGGCGGCGCCGCGGTGCTCGACGTCGATGAGGCCCGTGGAGGGAACCGCGGTGCAGACGTCGCCCTCGGGCTTCTCGAAGCGCACCAGGTAATCGGCGTAGGACTCGCCGTCCTCGATGGGGCAGCGGAAGGCCGGGTGGCCGCCGATGAAGAAAGGCATGGGCTCCGCGCCCGTGTTCGTGACGGCGTAGGTCACGCGGAGCTTGGCGCCCTCGAGCTCGTAGCGGGCCTCGAGCGCGAAGTCGAACGGGTACTGGGCGAGCGTCTCCTCGCTCGACTCGAGTCGCAGCACCGCGCGGTCGGCCTCGGCCACGACGGTCTCGAACTCGGAGGACTTGGCGAGGCCGTGACGCGCGAGCTCGACCTTCTTGCCGGACTCGGTCACGGCGTGACCGTCGCGCAGGCCGCCGCAGATGGGGAAGCAGATCGGCGCCTGGCCGGCCCACACCGCCGGGTCGGGCTGCCAGAGATACTCGCGGCCGTCCGCCTGGACGGAGGTGAGGCTGCCGCCCTCCGTGGTCACGGTGACGCTCAGCGCGTCGTTCGAGATAGTGGTCTTCATCGCAGGTCCTTTCCAAGGTTGAGTATTGGGGGAATGTTGAAGGTGAACGTTAACCTAGATAATAACCCCTGCTCTTCTTGCCACGCGCGTCAAAGGGCCGGTCTCCTCTGAGCGGCGCCGTGTTTCTCGCCGACGGCCATTCAACGGTGAGGTAAACCGAAAACCAAAAGGCGCAAAGGTTTCGCTACGATGTTAAGTAAAGCGAGTTAGCATAAGCTTGCGAGTCATCGGGACACAGCTTCTCGAACAGCGGCACGCGACGGAAGTCACCCGCAGACAATCATGCAACCGTCCTCTCGGGACAATCAGAAAGGCAACAAAATGGATAATCACGACCAGCTGGTTGCTCTATTCGAGAAGAACTTCGGGCCCTTGGGCGGACGGCGGCTCCTGGCCGTGCACGCCCCCGGCCGATCCGAGATCGCCGGCAACCACACCGACCACGAGGGCGGCGACGTGATCGCGGGCGCGCTCGACGTGTCCATCGACGGCGTGGCCGCGGCCAACGGCACCCCCTCCACGGTTCGCGTGTTCAGCGAGGGCCACGGCTCCTTCGAGGTCGACCTCGCGGACCTCTCCCCGCGCGAGGACGAGCGCGAGAGCTCCCGCGCGCTCGTGCGCGGCATGGCGGCCGGCATGGCGGCGCGTGGCCTTGAGGTCGCCGGCTTCGACGCGGCGTTTACCAGCACCGTTCCCTCCGGCGGCGGCCTTTCGAGCTCCGCTGCCATGGAAGCGGCGCTCGGCCGCGCGATGGAGGGTCTCTGGGCCGGCGCCGTCGAGGGCGCGGACGCCGCGACCGACCCCATCGAGCTCGCAAAGATGTGCCAGCGCGCCGAGACGGACTACTTCGGCAAGCCCTGCGGCCTCATGGACCAGTCGAGCGTCTGCCTGGGCGGCCTCGCCCACATGGGCTTCGAGAACCCCGCCTCCCCCACCGCCGAGAAGCTCGCCCTCGACTTCGAGGACTTCGGCTACGCGCTCTGCCTCGTGGACGTGGGCTGCGACCACACACCCTTCACGGCAGACTACGCCGCCGTCCCCGTCGAGATGCAGCAAGTCGCGGCCGAGCTTGGCAAGAAACGCCTCTGCGAGGTGGCCCGCGCCGACTTCGAGGCCGCGCTGCCGGCGCTGCGCAAGAAGCTCGGCGACCGCGCCTGCCTGCGTGCGATCCACTACTACTACGAGAACGACCTGGTCGAACGCCGCTGGCAGGCGCTTCTTTCCAAGGACATCGACGCGTTTTTGGCGCTGACCCGCGACTCAGGCGCGAGCTCGGCCATGTTCCTGCAGAACGTGAGCTCCGGCGGCGAGTTCCAGCCCGCGATGTACGCGTTGGGGCTGGGCGAGCTCGTGCTCGAGGGCCGCGGCGCCATCCGCATCCACGGCGGCGGCTTCGGCGGCTCCATCCAGGCCTTCGTTCCGCTCGACCTCGCGGACGAGTTCATCGCGCGCATGGACGGCTGGCTCGGCGAAGGCTCCGCTCGCCGCTACGCCATCGACGAGAAGGGGGCGTACGCAAAGTGGCTCTAACGGATTTGGCCCAGCAGGAGCTGCGCGCTCAGCAGGCGCAGCTGCCGCAGACGATTCAGCTGTCGCAGACGATTCAGCAGCTCATCGATTACTGCGAGTCCCGCGGGCTTATCGCCGCCGAGGACCGCATCTGGTGCTACAACACGGTGCTCGACGCCATCGGCGCCAAGGGCCCGGCGCCTAAGGAGGCCTGGGCGCTCGCCGGGGCGCCCGAGGCCGAGGGATTCGACCTCGAGGCGGCGCTTCTTGCCATCGGCGACGCTGCGGTGACCAACGGCGCCGAGGAGGACACGGCGAGCGGCCGCGACCGCATCGCCATGCGCGTGATGGGCCAGCTCATGCCCAAGCCGTCGCAGGTGGCGGCCCGTTTTAACGCGTCGCTTGCCGAGGGCGACCCGCGCGGGGCCACCGACGACTTCTACCGCACCTGCTGCGACGCGGGCTACGTGCGCCGCGCAGCCATCGCACGCAACGTCAAGTGGGAGACGGCCACCGAGTGGGGCGACCTGGAGATCACGATCAATCTCTCCAAGCCCGAGAAGGACCCGCGCGAGATCGCGGCGGCCGGCGCGGCCAAGAACGACGGCGAGAAGTACCCCGCCTGCCAGCTCTGCGTTCAGAACGAGGGCTACCCTGGGCGCGGCGCGGCGGCCGCGGGCGGCGCGCATCCTGCCCGCCAGAACCTGCGCATCGTGCCCATCGAGCTCGCCGGCGAGCGCTGGGGCCTACAGTACTCCCCCTACGCCTACTTCAACGAGCACTGCATCGCCATGAGCGCGGCGCATCGCCCCATGCACATCGACCGCGATGCCCTCGAGCACCTGCTCGACTTCATTGAACTCGTGCCGCATTACTTCATCGGGTCGAACGCCGACCTGCCCATCGTGGGCGGCTCGATCCTCTCGCACGACCACTACCAGGGCGGCGACCACGTCTTCCCCATGATGCGCGCCGAGGTGGCGGACAGCTTTACGATGCCCGGGTTCGAGCAGGTCGCGGGCCAGGTCCTGCGCTGGCCGCTGAGCGTGCTTCGCCTGCGCGGAGACGATCGTGCCGAGGTCCTGGACGCCGCTGTCCACGTGATCGACGCGTGGCGTGCCTGGACGGATGAGTCCGTGGGCGTGCACGCCTACGACGAGGACGGCACCCCGCACAACACGGTGACGCCGGTCGTGCGCCGCGACGGCGACGCCTATGAGGTTTACCTGGCCCTTCGCTGCAACGTGACGAGCGAGGCGAACCCCCTGGGCGACTTCCACCCCCATGCGCAGTGGCACCACATCAAGCGCGAGAACATCGGCCTCATCGAGGTCATGGGCCTGGCGATCCTGCCCGCGCGCCTGGTGCGCGAGCTCGATGCCGTGAAGGCGCACCTGCTGGCGGGCGACCTCGCGGGGCTCGATGCCGACGAGCTGACGGCCTCCCACGCCGAGTGGGCCCGCGAGCTGGCGGCCGTCCATCCCAAGCTGGACGAGGCCAATGCGGACGACGTCCTGCGCGAGGGCGTGGGCCAGGTCTTTGGTCACGTGCTCGAGGACGCCGGCGTCTTTAAGTGGGACGAGGCGGGTCGCGCCGCGCAGCGCAGGTTCATCGACTCGCTGTAGGGCCTTCTTCGTAAGGCGTTCGCGGCAAGAAGCCCGCGGGAGAGACGGGCGCGCCCAATCACTGCCGTTGAGGTGGCTGCGTTGCGTAAAACGGGGTGGCGGCAATAAGGGACGGCTCGACGTTGTCGAAAACGGGGTGATGGCAGTAGAAAGAGGCCCGACGTTGCGAGAAACGGGGGGATGGCACAGGAACTCCCCCGAAACGCTGCCATCACCCCGATTTACGCAACATAAACGCCCTTCTCGCTGCCATTACCCCCATATACGCAACATGGCCGCCGGCTCGATTGCCATCACCCCTATTCACGCAACATGCGCGCCCCCGCAGCTGCCATCAGCCCGATTTCCACAACGCGCGAGCCCCCAAACCCGTAGCAGGCCTAAGATGTAAGCAATAGCTAACTTTCCGAAGGGGCGAAAATGCGATTCCAGACGCTCGGCGACGCGAGAAACCCGACCATCCTGTTCTTCCACGCGATGGGCGTCACGGGCGCGAGCTCGGAGCGCGTCGCGGAGCGTCTGCAGGACCGCTACTTCTGCATCATGCCGACCTCGACGGTGTATTGCGAGGGCCAGGCCTACGTAAGCAAACAAGACGAACTCGCCCAGATCGAGGACCACCTTGCCGCCAGCGGCATCGACCGCGTCGAGCTCATCGTCGCGTCCTCGCTCGGCGCGGACCTCGCGACGGCGTTTCTTGCCACCACGGCGCGGCAGGTCGGACACGTCTTCTTTGACGGCGGGCAGTTCGCGCAGATACCCGCCGGCACGCGCCGCGCCATGACGCCGCTGCTCTGGCTCGCCATAAAGAGTCTCTGGTGGTCGCGCGGCGGCACCCTCAAGCACATCATGTGGTGCGACGACGACGCAATCAAGCCGTACTTCATCGAGGCCGGGCGCGCGCTCACCTACGCCAACCTGCGCCGCCAGCTCGCGGACAGCCTGATCGACGAGCCGTTCCCCGCCCTGCCCGGCGACCTCCAGCGCAGAACCTTCTGGGAGTTCGGCCGCGCCGAGGACCACTTCAAGTACCGCGACGCCGTTATGGCGCGCTACCCCAATGGCAACTTCCCCGTCTTTGAGGGCCACGACCACATGCAGTACCAAATTCAGGACCCCGCGGGCTTCGCGCACATGCTCGAGTCGGTCATCGAGCAAAACAAGCTCCCCGACCTGCCGTTTATTCGCTAGACGGCAGCGGCAGGAGATGCGCGTTCCCCGCTAAAGCGCGTGCTTGGGGCAGGCCTTCGCGCACTCGAAGCACAGGATGCACTCGTCGCAGTTCTTGCGCGCCGGCGAGTTGTCCGTGGGGTCAACGTCCATGGGGCAGACGCGGCGGCACTTGCCGCAGCCGACGCACTTCTCGGTGTCGCAGCGCATGCGCAGAAGCGCCCGGCGGCTCATCGGCTTGAGGAACACCGTGACGGGACACACGTACTTACAGAACGCGCGGTTATCCTTAAACGCGAAGGCCAGGGCAATGCCCACCAGGTAGTAGGCGATGTTCCCAAAAATAAAGGCCCAAAACATGATGCGCTCGATGTTACCCACATGCGCCAGGAAGAGCGCGGCCACAAACGCGAACGAAACGGCGAAGGTCACGTACCGGACCCAGCCCAGCGGGCGGCGCGGCCCTTGCGGAACCCTGTACGGCAAGAAGTCCAGGATCATGGCCGTCCAGCACGCGTAACCGCACCATCCGCGCCCAAATACCAGCGGCCCGAAGATCTTTGCCACTGCGTAATGGATGGTCGCGGCCTCGAACGTCCCGGTAAACAGGTAGTACCAGAAACCCTCGATCTGCATGTTTTCTTGGCAAATAAAGCCAAGGTAAACAAGCATGTACAAGCCAATGAGCAGCTGAACCACGCGACGGGCGTGGCGGTGACGCCTCACCATGAGGAAGAGCCCGAGCGCGATCGAGCACCCGATGTAGCTAAAGTTAAATAGATAAAAGAGGTTATTCTTCGTCAGCCACAGCGTGACCGCGATGACCTCAAAAATCGCAAGGATCGCCAGCGGCGCGGCGTATTCCTTCAAAGCGTGTTTATCTGTGGCGCGATTGCCCACGGCGGTCCTTTCTTCCTAGCGGCCCGAGCATGAACCGGGCCGCGGCTCAGCCAACCATAGCAGCCCCGGCGCATCATTTGCGCACCTAGAGACAACGCGAAGAACAACACAAGGCGAGAGGCGTAAGCTTGGCTTGGCGTGCGGCACACAGGCGAAAAACGGCACGTGTGTCGCGAGCGGACGTTGGCAAGAAGCGCATTCGACACGGTGCGGCGGAGGCCGCGGGGACGGAAGGCGGGGCATTCATGGCAAGCATCTCGGTGCTCATCGCGTCGGACTCGTTCAAGGGGTCGGCGTCGAGCCGGAAGGTCAACGAGCTTTTGGCCGCGGGGGTGCGCAGGGCCGTGCCGGATGCGCGCGTGGCCTGCCTGCAGATAGCCGACGGCGGCGAGGGGACGCTCGACGCGGTGATGGCGGCGCGGACAGGCGAGATGATCGAGCTCGAGGTCAGAGGGCCCGTTGGAGCACCTGTCACCGCACGGTACGGAATCGTCGACGACGCGACCGCCGTGATCGAGATGGCCGAGGCGGCAGGCATCACGCTTGCGGAGCCCTGCGCCGCGAACGCCCTGCGCGCGTCGACCTTCGGCGTGGGGGAGCTGCTGCTCGATGCCGCGCGGCGAGGGACACGGCGCGTGCTCGTCGGGCTCGGCGGGTCTGCCACGAGCGACGGCGGCGCCGGGATGGCCCGCGCGCTCGGGGCGCGGCTGCGCGACGCGTCGGGCGTCGAGGTGCGAGACGGGATCGCGGGTCTTGCCGACGTCGCGTCCGTTGACCTTGCGGGCATCGCGCCCGAGGTGAACGACCTCGAGGTCGTCGCCTTGACCGACGTGACGAACCCGCTGTGCGGAGATACCGGCGCCGTCCGCGTCTACGGTCCGCAGAAGGGCATCCCCGCAGAGATGCTGGACCAGTGCGACGCCTGGATGGGGCGCTGGTCGGCGGTTCTTGCCAAGGCGGTGGGAGCTGATTTTGCGTCGGCGCCCGGTGCCGGGGCGGCCGGCGGCCTCGGTTTCGGGCTCGCGGCGGTGCTCGGCGCGCGCATCGAGCGCGGCATCGAGTACGTGCTCGACGAGATCCGCCTTGACGAGTCGCTCGACGGGATCGACCTGGTCATTACCGGCGAGGGGCGCATGGACGCGCAGTCGGCGTTCGGCAAGGCGCCGGTCGGCGTTGCCCGGCGCGCCAAGGAGCGCGGCATTCCCGTGGTCGCCGTGGTGGGCAGCCGCGCGGAGGACCTCGGCGGGATTTATCAGGCGGGCATCGACCTCGTCGTGCCTGCGCCGACCGGACCCGCGACGCTCGAGGAGTGCATGGCGGGCGTGGAAACGCTGCTGCCCATTGCCGGCGAGACGGCCGCGCGCGCGTTCATGCTCGGCCGCGGGGTGCGGGCGGACAGCTAACCGACCGGACACTTCTCCCCCGACCCCAGCCCCGGAATCGCGCCGCGCAGTAACGCTGCCCTCACTCGCGCCCTGGAACGATGCCGCGCAGTAACGCGAGTCCCAACAGCGCCCTGAAAGTACGCCGCCCAGTAACGCCGCGGCTCCATCCGCCCCAAAACCACGCCGCGCAGTAACGAGAAGCCCCCATCCGCCCCAAAAGTACGCCACCCAGTAACGACCGGTTACTGGGCGGCGTCATTGCAGGGCGCGGCGGCGTTTCTCATTGCTGCGCGACACGCTTCCAGGGCTCGGCGGCGTTTCTCGTTACTGCGCGATGCGCTTCCGGGGCTCGGCGCGCCGCACGGGCGCCTCGCGTTGCTGTATGGCGCGCTTCCGGGACGCACCAAGGCGCGGCGAGAGGAGCCTACTTCCCCTGCACCATGGTCAGCGAGATCTTCTTGCGCTCGAGGTCGACCTTCTCGACCCACACGCGCACCGTGTCGCCCACGCGAACCACGTCGCTCGGGTGCTTGACGAAGCGGTTGGCCAGCTTGGAGATGTGCACGAGACCGTCCTGGTGGACGCCCACGTCGACGAAGGCGCCGAAGTCGACCACGTTGCGCACCGTGCCCTTGAGCTCCATGCCCGGCTGCAGGTCCTCGATGGAGAGGGCCGCGCGGCTAAAGATGACCTCGGGCGCGTCGTCGCGCGGGTCGCGGCCGGGCTTCTTGAGCTCCGCCACGATGTCGATGAGGGTGAGCGCGCCGCATCCGAGCTCGCCGGCGAGGCTCGCCACGCTGCCCACGCGGGCCTCGATGTCGGGCACACCGCCGCGCTCGAGCTCGCCCGCGCCCACGCCCGCGCGCTTGAGCACCTCCTTGGCCACGCCGTAGCTCTCCGGGTGAACGCTCGTGGCGTCGAGGGGGTTCTTGCCGCCGGAAATGCGCAGGAAGCCCGCCGCGTTAAGGTACGCCTTCGGCCCGAGCTTGGGCACCTTCTTGAGCTCGGTGCGGCTGGTAAAGGGGCCGTTCTCCTCGCGGTAGGCCACGATGTTCTTCGCAACCGTCGGCGTGATGCCGGACACGTAGCCGAGCAGGCTCGCGCTCGCCGTGTTCACGTCCACGCCCACGCGGTTGACCACGTCCTCGACCACGTTGCCGAGCGCGCGCGAGAGCTCGCCCTGGTCGAGGTCGTGCTGGTACTGGCCCACGCCGATGGACTGGGGCGGGATCTTTACGAGCTCGGCCAGCGGGTCCTGCAGGCGGCGGCCCAGGCTCATGGCACCGCGGGTGGACACGTCGAGGTCCGGGTACTCCTGGCTCGCGAGCTCAGAGGCCGAATAGACCGAGGCGCCGGCCTCGTTTACGATGGTGTAGCGCAGGTCGGGCGCGGACTCGGCAATAAACTCCGAAACCACTTCCTCGGTCTCGCGGCTCGCGGTGCCGTTGCCGATGACGATGGTGTTCACGGCGTCCTTCTTGACGAGGCGCGCGAACTCGCGCTTGGCGCCCGCGACGTCGTGGCGCGGCTTCGTGGGGTAGACGATGCCGTGGTCGAGCAGCTTGCCCGTCTCGTCGAGGACGGCCATCTTGCAGCCGTTGCGGTAGCCGGGGTCGAGGGCGAGCACGCGCGCGCCGCGCACCGGGCGGGCGCAAAGAAGCCCCTCGAGATTCTTCGCGAAGACGCCGATGGCCTCGGTCTGTGCGCGCACGGTGAGGCGGGCGCGGGACTCGCGCTCGAGCGAGGGCGCCATCAGGCGCTTGTAGCCGTCGGCGATGGCGGCGTCGAACACGGGCGCGAAGACGCCCTGGCGGCGCGGCCAGCGGGCGGCGAGGCGCGCCGTCGCGGCGGCGCCGTCCACGGCCACGCGCACGCGGAGCTTGCCCTCGCGCTCGCCGCGATCGATGGCGAGCACACGGTGGTTCGGGATCTTCGCGGCCGGCTCAGTGTAGGCGTAGTAGGGCTCGTAGGGGGTCTTCTCCGTGGGATCGGTGGCTTCTACCTCGATGTTTGCCGTGGCTTGGGTAAAGGCGCGGATGTCGGCCACGTTCTCCGGGTCCTCGGCCACGACCTCGGCCACGATGTCGGACGCGCCGGCGAGCGCCTTCTCCGGCGTGTCGAAGCCGGCCTCGGCATTGACGTAGGCGGCCGCGGCGTCGAGCGCGGAGCCCTTGGCGGAGGCCTGCATGATGATCATGTTGGCGAGCGGCTCGAGCCCGGCCTCGCGGGCCTTCTGCGCGCGGGTCAGGCGCTTCTTGCGGTAGGGCTTGTAGAGGTCCTCTACGCGCTGGAGCTGCGTGGCCTCCTGGATCTGGGCCTCGAGCTCGGGCGTGAGCTTGCCCTGGGCGTCGATGAGAAGGAGGACATCGCGCTTGCGCTGCTCGAGGTTGCGCAGGTAGGCCAGGCGCTCGTCGAGGGCGCGCAGGGCAGCGTCGTCCATGTTGCCCGTGGCCTCCTTGCGGTAGCGGGCGATGAAGGGAATGGTGTTGCCCTCATCGATGAGCTGGACGGCGGCCTCGACGTTGGCCGGCTTGAGTTTGAGCTCCTCTGCGAGCTGGGCAATCAGATCCATGGGACTCCTCACGTGACGCGGCGGGCACGGTGCGATGCGGTTTGCGAAAAGCCATTAGGATACCCGCGCCGCCGCGCCGCGGCAAGGCGGGCAGGGGCCGTGACCGCGCCGGGCACCGAGCCGTCGCCGGGCCGCCGGGCCGTCACCGGTCGGCCCGCCCCCCACCTGTGAAGACTTCACACCTCGATTTAGCCTTCACAACGCGCTATTTTCGCAAAATCGAGGGTTGTGAGGGCTTCTTTGCGACGTGAAGACTTCACAACTGTGAGACGAGATGGGGGGCGGCCGGCAGCATGACCGACGTCGCGGACCGTCGCCCTCCCACCTGTGAAGACTTCATAGCCGAATTTAGCCTTCACAACGCGCCATTTTCGCAAAATCGAGGGTTGTG
>CAVIBB010000031.1:0-16692 GCA_963640745.1 Paludibacteraceae bacterium | reverse complement strand
GGATAACGCCGCGCCCGCCGATGTTCTCGAGAAGCCGAAGCGTCGCCTCCAAGTTCGTCGGCGACGGTGTCGACCTGATCTACGCCATCGCGACCCCGGCCGCACAGGCCGCCGCCGCGGCCACGACCGACATCCCCATCGTCGGCTCCGCCATCACCGATTACGCCGCCTCCGGCCTGGTCAAGGACAACGACAAGCCCGGCACCAACGTCACCGGCGCCTCCGACCTCACCCCGGTTGCCGAGCAGCTCCAGATGATGCAGAAGGTCCTGCCCGACGTGAAGAAGGTCGGCCTTCTCTACTGCTCCGCCGAGTCCAACTCCGACATCCAGATCGCCAGCGCCAAGGAGGAGCTCGACGCCCTCGGCATCGCCTACGACGAGTACGCGGTCTCCAGCTCCAACGAGATCCAGTCCGTCGTCGAGTCCGCGGTGGGCAAGGTCGACGCCCTCTATGCGCCCACCGACAACACCATCGCTGCGGGCGCCGCGCAGGTCGGCCAGATCTGCAAGGAGAACAAGCTCCCCTTCATCACCGGCGAGGAGGGCATGTGCGAGGCGGGCGGTCTCTTCACCCTCTCCATCAACTACAAGGACCTCGGCAAGCTCGCCGGCGAGATGGCCGTGAAGATCCTCAAGGGCGAGTCCAAGCCCGCCGACATGGCCATCGAGCACCTCTCCACCGAGGACCTCGTGGTCGTCAAGAACGAGGAGATGGCTTCTGCCATCGGCGTGGACCTCTCCGCGCTCGACGCGTAAATAAAGCGCAGGTAAACGAACCTGTTGCGCGGGCACGCGACCTGGTTTCCAAGGCCGCGTGCCCGCTTCCTAGTAAGAAGGAGCGCACATGCTCATCGCACTTCAGGGCGCCGTCTCCCAGGGAATCCTCTGGGGCCTTCTGGTCCTCGGCGTCTTCATCACCTTCCGCCTGCTCGACATCCCCGACATGACGGTCGACGGCTCGTTCGCGCTCGGCGGCGCCACGGTCGCCGTGCTCGTGGTCAACTACGGGGTCGACCCGGCGCTGGCCACCGTCTGCGGCATGCTCGCCGGCGGCGTCGCGGGCGCCGTCACGGGCGTGCTCACCACCGTGTTCGAGATCCCGGCCATCCTCGCCGGCATCCTGACGCAGATCAGCCTCTGGTCCATCAACCTGCGCATCATGGGCAAGTCCAACACGCCGCTTCTTGCCAACGACACGATCTTCTCCAAGGTCGCCGACCCGCTCGGCGTCTCGCAGAGCACTGTCGTGGCCATCATCGGCGCCGTACTGGTCATCGCCGTGATCTGCGCGCTGTACTGGTTCTTCGGCACCGAGATCGGCACCGCGCTGCGCGCCACGGGCAACAACGAGCACATGATCCGTGCCCTCGGCCAGAACACGAACGCCACCAAGATGATCGCGCTGATACTCTCCAACGCGCTCGTCGGCCTCTCCGGCGGGCTTATCTGCCAGAGCCAGAAGTACGCGGACATCGGCATGGGCACGGGCGCCATCGTCATCGGCCTGGCCGCCATCGTCATCGGCGAGGTGCTCGGGCGCCTGCTCCCCGGCGGCCTCACCAAGTTCGGCAGCCGCCTCGTGGCCGCCGTCCTGGGCTCGATCGTTTACTTCCTTATCCGCGCCATCGTGCTGCAGCTCGGCATGGACGCCAACGACATGAAGCTGCTCTCTGCCATCATCGTCGCGCTCGCGCTGTGCATCCCGGTCGTGATCGAGAAGCACCGCCTGCGCGCGTCCTACACGAGGGGGGATGAGTAGCATGCTCAAGATCTCTCACGTCAAGAAGACCTTCAACCCCGGCACCGTCACCGAGAAGCGCGCCCTTACGGGCGTCGACCTCACCCTGAACGACGGCGACTTCGTCACGGTCATCGGCGGCAACGGCGCGGGCAAGTCCACGCTGCTCAACATGATCGCGGGCGTCTACCCGCTGGACAGCGGCGTCATCGAGCTCGACGGCGTCGACATCTCGCGCATGAGCGAGGCCCAGCGCGCCAAGTACCTGGGTCGCGTCTTCCAGGACCCGATGCGCGGCACCGCCGCCGACCTGCAGATCGGCGAGAACCTCGCGCTCGCGAAGCGCCGCGGCAAGAAGCGCGGCCTCGCGTGGGGCATCACCAAGGAAGAAAAGGAACAGTACCCTGAGCTTCTCGCCACCTTGGGCCTCGGCCTCGAGACGCGCATGAACGCGAAGGTCGGCCTGCTTTCCGGCGGCCAGCGCCAGGCGCTCACTCTGCTTATGGCCACGCTGACCGATCCGAAGCTACTCCTACTCGACGAGCACACCGCCGCGCTTGACCCCAAGACCGCGGCCAAGGTGCTCGAGCTCACCGAGCAGATCATCGCTGAGCGCAAGCTGACGGCGCTCATGGTCACGCACAACATGAGCGACGCGATTCGCCTGGGCAACCGTCTGATCATGATGTCGGACGGACACATCATCTATGACGTCGCCGGCGACGAGAAGAAGTCGCTCACCGTCAACGACCTGCTGCGCAAGTTCGAGGAGGCCAGCGGCGAGGAGTTCGCCAACGACCGCATGCTGCTGAGCTAGCGGCTCGCCTCCCGCCTTTCTCACTTGTGAAGTCTTCACAACGAAAACTAGCCTTCACAACTCCGGTTTCTGCCAGAAACGCGGGTTGTGAAGGCTAAATTGTGTGGTGAAGTCTTCACAAAGGGAGGGCGGGGAGCGGCGCCGCGCCCGGGAGGCCTAGCGCCCGAAGAGTCCGCCGAGACCGCCGAGCAGGCCGTCGAGCGCGCCGCCGAGGCCGAGCTTGGAGAAGTCGATCTTCGAAAGGTCCACGTTGAGCTTCTTCGCCGCGTCCTGAAGCGCGATGAGGTCGAGCTTCGTGATGTCGATCTGCGACAGATCGAGCTTGGAGAGGTCGACGTCGCTGAAGTCCAGCCCGAGCTCGGCGGCCTTGGACAGCACGCCGGTGATGACGGCATTGATGTCGAAGCCCTCGGCCGTGCCGGTAATGGCCGCGACGGCGCCCTTGGGATCGGCAATAAGCTCCTGCGCCTTCTCGGGGCTCTGCTGGACGGCGGAAACGATCTTCTCAACGATTTCGTTGGTGTTCATGGGTCCTCTTTCCACGTGGGGCGCCTGCGGGAGGGCGCGCTCAGACCAACATACAGGAAATGCCGGCGCTTCGGCGCGGCTCGGCGCGGAGCGGCCTCGCGTCCGTGCCCATCGCGCGTGTTCCCGCCGCGGAGTTCGTGTTTCAACTCGGGTCCGACTGGGTCGGCCGCGGCGGGCGCGGGCTATGCTTTAAGTTCACGTGTCTTCGCGATAGGAGAGACCATGCGTCACATCAAGATCATCGACGACATCACCAAGGACGGAAACGTCGTCTTCGGCGACGGCTACGACTTCGTGCCCGAGGCCGCGGACGCGGACGCCATCCTCATGCGCTCCACCGACCTGCACGGCTACGAGTTGCCCGAGTCTATCCGCTCCATCGCCCGCTGCGGCGCCGGCGTGAACAACATCCCGGTCGACGAGTACGCCAAGAAGGGCGTCGTCGTCTTCAACTCCCCGGGCGCGAACTCCAACGCCGTGAAGGAGATCGTCCTCGCCATGCTCATCCTCTCGAGCCGCGGCGTCGTGCAGTCCATGGAATGGGTCCGCGCGCACTCCGACGACCCGAACATCCTGGTCAACGCCGAGAAGGCCAAGAAGGCGTTCGTCGGCCACGAGCTCAAGGGCAAGCGTATCGGCGTCGTGGGCCTGGGCAACGTCGGCTCCAAGGTCGCGAACGCCTGCGTTGAGCTGGGCATGGACGTCTACGGCTACGACCCGTTCATCTCCGTCGAGCACGCCTGGGTGCTCAGCCGCGAGGTTCAGCGCGTCGGCACGCTCGAGGACCTCTGCCGCAACTGCGACTACCTCACGCTCCACGTGCCGTCCAAGTCCGACACCATCGGCATGATTTCCGACGACCAGCTCGGCCTCCTCAAGCCCGGCGCCGTCCTCATCAACTACGCGCGCGAGACCATCATCGACGAGGACGCCGTGGACGCGGCGCTGCGCGGTGGTCGCCTCTCGTGGTTCGCGTGCGACTTCGCCACGCCCAAGACGGTCAAGATGCCTAATACTTTTATTACCACGCACTCGGGCGCCGGCACCGGCGAGGCTGAGGCCAACTGCGCGGACATGGCCATCTCCGAGCTCAAGGACTACCTGGAGAACGGCAACATCGCCCACTCGGTCAACTACCCGAGCTGCTCGATGGGCAAGGCCCGCGCCGCCAGCCGCATTGCCTGCCTGCACGCCAACGTGCCCAACATGATCGGCCAGATCACGGCCATCCTCGCGCACGACAACGCCAACGTCCAGCGCATGGTCAACGAGTCCGCCGGCGAGAACGCCTACACCATGTTCGACACCGACGAGCATCTCGAGGACGCCACCATCGCCGCGCTTAAGGCGATTCCCGCGATCTATCGCGTGCGTGTGATCAAGTAACGGCGGCCGTTCGGCTTGCAAGAAGCCCTGTTCGCGCCCCTGAAGCCGCTGAGCTCCAGGGGCGCTTTGCTTTGAGGGCTTCTTGCCGGCCGCGTGGACTCCTGTTGCGCGAAACGGGGTGATGGCAATGACGCGCGCTCGCCTGTTGCGTAAATCGGGGTGATGGCAAGAAATTCCCTGCCATTACCCCGTTTCGCGCAACAAAGAGGCGCGGCGCCTCTGGCAACGCTGCCATCACCCCCAAAAGCGCAACTTGGCGCTCCCTAAAATTGCCGTCACCCCCATAAACGCAACGCCGCTCGTCGCCGTGCCGGGCTGGTGCCCACGTCTCGGTCCCCCAATGGGTAGATCACAGGTGAGGTGGCAGGTTGCGCTCGCGAGGAAAGGGGTTCTTATGTCTGATGCCAAATTCTTCCGCTGTGCCCATTGCGGGAACGTGGTCGCCGTCCTGATCGACGGGGGAGCGAACCCCGTCTGCTGCGGCGAGCCGATGGAGCTGCTGCGCGTGGGCACGACCGACGGTGCGCACGAGAAACATGTCCCGTTCGTTGAGCGCGAGGGCGACAAGCTGCATGTTCGCGTCGGCTCCGCAGAGCACCCGATGCTGCCGAAGCATTACATCCAGTTTATCGTGGTGGCCTGCGAGAAGCGCCTGCAGGTGGCTCACCTGGTTCCGGGCGCCGCACCAGAGGCGGATTTCCACGTTCCGGTCGACAAGCCGGTCACCGTCTACGAGCTTTGCAACCTTCACGGCCTCTGGAGTGCCGAGGCTTAAAGTCGCTCAGCCTTGCAAAAGCGGCGGCGCAGGTGTTTTCACCTGCGCCGCCGCTTTTGTGCGGGCATTTCATCGCAAACTCCGACTTTTGCACGACTTAATTTGAACTTGACTCCTAGCACAGCCATTTGCCATGGCGTTTCCGCAGGATATCATGCCGTCAATCAGCCGGATACTCGTCCAACTCAAATTAAGTCGTGCAAAAGTCAGACTTTAATTTGATGGCAGCCTTCTTGCTGGCTCGGTGCGCGCGGTGGAGGCATATGAGGCCATGCAGCGCGTTTGCGTGGGGAAACTGCCGTAAGTGCACGTCTTAATTTGACGCCTTCGACTAGGGGCGGGCTCCGTAACTACATTTCCGCAGGTCGCCTTCTCTCGAGTTCGCCGTGTATCCAGCTGCTCCAAATTAAGATGTGCATTACGCGTTTTCTGCCGCTGCCGCTCGTATTTTTTGCCCAGAAACCCCGCTGCGTCAACGAAAGCCGCGTCGGACCCGCCCGCCCCGACGGCCGGACTCGCTACTCCTCCGCCTCGCTGGCGGCCTTGGCCTCGTCGAGGTAGCTGTATAGCGTGTACTTGCTGATCCCGAAGTACTTGCACACCTTCGGTCCCGACTTGGTAATGAGGAACGCCCCCGCGTCGTTCAGGTAGCGGATCGCGCGCACCTTGTCGTCCTTGCTCATGAGCGCCACCGGCGTGCCCACGAGCTCGACGGACTGCTCAAGCAGGTCGTCGAGCAGGTCTGCGATGTTGCGCACGATGGGCTCGGGCTCCTTCGGCGCCGTCGGCTCCACGCCGCAGAGCCACTGGATCGTGCCCTGCGCAGCGCGCAGCATGGTGATGTCGAAGTTGATGGCGAAGATCCCCGACACCTCGCCCGAGCTGTCGCGGATAAACACCGTCGAAGATTTGAGGATCTTTCCGCTCGCCGTCTTGGTCAGGTAAGAAAGACGGTCGTCCAGGTGCTCCTCGGCGTCCGCGTGCAGCGCCTCGAGCACCACGTGGGAAGGCCCGTCGCCGAGCTTTCGCCCGGTCACGTGCCCGTTCTCTATCCAAACGATGGAGTGGTCGGGGTCCTTCGTCTTGAGGTCGTGGATCACCACCTCGCATCCGCTTCCGAACTGCAGCGCAATGGCGTGCCCGAGTCGCTTATAGAAGTCGAAGTGGTTCTCCTGCATGGCCTTACGCTCCGTTTTCTGCGAGGGTGCGAGACTCGACGTTTTTCGCCGCAGGTCGCGGCTGTATCTCTCTATAACGATTACAACAATACCCTAACCAGACAAACAGTTTGTTAGGCATTCGTTTCCTTATGGGCCGCGCCGCACCCCTCCGCCACCCCGCGATACCTACCGTTTACCGAATAGCAAACACTCCGTCAAACCGCGCTCACACGCCATAAACCTGCAGATATAACAATTAGTATTGCAAGAAAACAAACTGTTTGGCTCTAAAACGCTTGGCGAGAAGACCGTCGCTCGCCGCCCGCGCTCATGCAAAATCCAAAGCAACGCACGTCGCGGGAGAGGGGAAAACACCGATGGCCCAGACCGAGGAGAATATTGGCTCGCCGAAGCTCTTTGAGCGAGACGGCCTGCCGCCCATACAGGATTTGCTGCCCACTTCGTTGCAGCATGTCCTCGCGTGCTTCGCCGGCGCCATCGCGCCCGCGATGATGATCGCCTCCACCTGCGGCTTTTCCGACGAGCAGGAGCAGGCCATTATCCAGGTCGCGCTTATCCTCACCGCGCTCGACACGCTGCTCCAGCAGTTCCCGCTCTTCGGGCGCATCGGCTCCAACCTACCTATCCTCACGGGCGTCTCGTTCGCGTTTTTGCCGGCGTTCCAGGCCATCGGCTTCGAGTTCGGCTTCGGGACGCTTCTGGGCGCCGAGCTCGTGGGCGGCCTTGTGGCCATCCTCTTCGGCATCTGCTTCAAGAACGTCCGCAAGCTCTTTCCGCCGCTGGTCACGGGCACCGTCATCTTTACCATCGGCGTATCGCTCTACCCGACGGCCATCCGCTACATGGCGGGCGGCACGGGCTCGCCCATATTCGGTTCCTTCAAGAGCTGGCTTGTGGGCCTCATTACCTTTGCCATCGTCTTCGGCCTTTCCAACTTCGGCCGCGGCGTCGTCAAGCTGGGGGCCATCTTCTTCGGCATGATCATCGGCTGCTTGATCTCGGTGCCGCTCGGCATGATCGACGCCTCGGGCATCGCCGAGGCCTCCTGGTTCGCGCTGCCTAAGCTCATGCCCTTCCAGATCGAGTTCAACGGGGCGGCCTGCCTCACCATCGCCGTGGTCTACATCATGGCGAACGTCCAGCTCATCGGCGATCTCTCGGCCGCCTCGCTCGGCGCGCTCGACCGCCTGCCCGAGGAGAGGGAGCTCTCCGGCGCCATCATGGCCCAGGGCACGGTCTCCATCGTCAGCGCGTTTCTCGGCGGCATGCCCACCTCGGCCTTCGGCCAGAACGTCGGCATCATCGTGAG
Organism: Paludibacteraceae bacterium; assembly: GCA_963640745.1. Classification (GTDB taxonomy): domain Bacteria; phylum Actinomycetota; class Coriobacteriia; order Coriobacteriales; family Atopobiaceae; genus Paratractidigestivibacter. Next base: position 8,956 of record CAVIBB010000031.1, on the reverse strand, counting down.
CAACAAGGTCGTGAACCGCTGGGTCTTCGCCTTCGCCGCGGCCATCTTCGCCGTCGCCGGCTTCGTGCCCAAGGTCGCGAGCGTCCTCACCATGATCCCGCAGCCCGTCATCGGCGGCGCGACCATCTCGGTCTTCGGAACCATCACCCTGAACGGCATCCGCATGCTCGTCCGCGACGGCCTCACGCCGCGTTCCTGCACCGTCTTCGGCGTCTCGGTCGCCTTCGGCCTCGGCATCTCCCAGGTCTCCGGCTGCCTTTCCGGCGCCGGCATGCCGGACTGGGTGTCCACCATCTTTGCCACCTCGGCCATCACGCCGTGCGCCATCATGGCCATCATCCTCAACAACGTGCTGCCGCCCGAGGAGGTCCCGCTGCCCTCGGACACCAACGCCCCCAACGACCTGCGTGTCGAGGCCGCGGCTGCGGTGGACGCCCAAGACCTCGACGTGGACACGCTCGACGCCGTCACCCTCGAGGGGGAGGAGATCGGCGAGGTGGGCGTCATGTTCGACGCCGCCGAGCGCATGGCCGCATACGAAGACAAACACGCCGACGGCGGCAACGTTGACCGTTCGGCAAACAGTTAGCAAGAAAGCTCGGGAATACTGGCAAGAAGGCGCGCGCCGGGTCGTGCGCAGGAGAGGAGAAACACATGCTGCTGGTAGGAAACGGTCGGGTCATCACCCGCGACGCCGCGAACCCCTACATCGAGGACGGCGCCGTCCTCATCGAGGGCGACTCCATCGTGGCGGTCGGCCCCGAGGCCGAGCTCCGCACCCGGGCCATCGGCGCCTCCTACGTGGACGCCCACGGCGGCGTCATCATGCCGGGCCTGGTCAACTGCCACACCCACATCTACTCCGGCCTCGCGCGCGGCCTCGCCATCAAGGGCTGCAACCCCACGAACTTCCTCGAGAACCTCGAGCAGCAGTGGTGGAAGATCGACGACAACCTCACCCTCGACGGCACGCGCGCCAGCGCCTACGCCACCATCCTCGACTCCCTGCGCGACGGCGTGACGACCATCTTCGACCACCACGCGAGCTTCTGCGAGATCCCCGGCAGCCTCTTTGCCATCAAGGACGTGGCCGAGGAGCTCGGCATCCGCAGCTGCCTGTGCTACGAGACCTCCGACCGCCGCGGGCCCGAGAAGCGCGACCAGTCCATCCGCGAGAACGCCGAGTTCGCCCAGTGGGCCGCGGCCCAGCGCGCCGAGGGCAACCACATGGTCGCGGCCATGTTCGGCGGCCACGCCACCTTCACGCTCTCCGACGAGACCATGGACATGATGGCCGAGGCCAACAACGGACTCACCGGCTTCCACATCCACGTCTGCGAGGGCATGAACGACGTCTGGGATTCTCGCCAGAACCGCGGCGGCATCAGCCCGATCGAGCGCCTGCTCCAGCATGACCTCCTCGGCCCGGACACGATGCTCGGCCACTGCATCCACGTCACGCCCGCCGAGATGGACATCATCAAGGAGACGGGCACCAGGCTCGTCAACAACCCCGAGTCCAACATGGGCAACGCCGTCGGCTGCGCGCCTGTGCTCGAGTTCTTCCGCCGCGGCATCCCCGTGTGCATGGGCACCGACGCCTATACCCACGACATGCTCGAGAGCCTCAAGGTCTTCCTCATCATCCAGCGCCACAACGCGGCCATGCCCAACGTCGGCTGGTGCGAGGACATGGACATGCTCTTCAAGAACAACCCGGCCATGGCCACCAAGTACTTCGGGCGCCAGGTCGGCACGCTCGCCCCGGGCGCCGCGGCCGACGTCATCGTCATGGACTACAACCCGTTCACGCCCTTCTCGGACGAGAACATCGACGGCCACATGCTCTTCGGCATGATGGGCAAGAACTGCCGCACCACCATCGTCAACGGTAAGGTCCTCTACAAGGACCGCGAGTTCATCGCCTTCGACGAGGAGAAGATCAACGCGTGGACCATGGAGCAGTCCAAGAAGCTCTGGGGCACGCTGAACGATCGCGCGTATTAGCGAGGGCCCGCGCACGGGGCGTCCTTAGCGGCGCCGACCTGCGCGGCATTGCGCCTCTTGCGGGCGCAGCACGTGTTTTTCGCGGCCTCCGCGGGGCCGCAAACGTCGCGTCGGGGGACGCGGCACGAAACCGCCCGGCCACGCGGTCTTGGCCCGGCAGGAGAGGAACCTTTTATGAGCGACGTCATGAGGCCCATTCCGTTTGCCCAGCTTATGGACTGGATCTTGACCGAGAACGCCGAGAAGGGCTCGGTCTTCGACATTCGCAAGGCCTACCGCCACGAGGGCGGCGCCGAGCCCATCTTTGCCGAGAAGATCGAGACTCCCTTCGGCCCGGCCGCCGGCCCGAACAGCCAGCTCGCGCAGAACATCGTTGCCTCCTACGTGGCCGGCGCGCGCTTCTTCGAGCTCAAGACCGTCCAGATCATGGACGGCGAGGAGCTCTCGAAGTGCGTGGCCAAGCCCTGCATCGTTGCCGAGGACGAGTGCTACAACTGCGAGTGGTCGACCGAGCTCACCGTGCCCCAGGCGCAGGACGAGTACATCAAGGCCTGGTGGGCCTGCAAGCTCATCTCCCGCGAGCTCGGGCTGGGCGACGCCGACGGCTTCGTCTTCAACATGAGCGTCGGCTACGACCTCGAGGGCATCAAGAGCCCCAAGGTCGACTCCTACATCGAGAACATGAAGGACGCGAGCGGCACGTCCGTCTGGGCGGAGTGCTACGCGTGGGCCAGCGAGAACCTCGGTCGCTTTGCCCACGTTGACCAGGCCTTCGTTGACTCCGTGAGCCCGCATGTCTCGGCGTCCGTGACCGAGTCCACGCTCCACGGCTGCCCGCCCGACGAGATCGAGCGCATCGCGACCTACCTCATTTGCGAGAAGGGCCTGAACACCTACATCAAGTGCAACCCGACCCTGCTCGGCTACGACTACGCCCGCGGCCGCCTCGACTCCCTCGGCTTCGACTACATCGCCTTCGACGACAAGCACTTCCGCGAGGACCTGCAGTGGGCCGACGCCGTGCCGATGTTCCGCCGCCTCATCGCCCTCACCGCCGAGCGCGGCCTCGCCTTCGGCGTCAAGCTCACGAACACCTTCCCGGTCGACGTCACGCGCAAGGAGCTGCCGAGCGAGGAGATGTACATGAGCGGCCGCTCGCTCTTCCCGCTGACCATCCACCTCGCGCACCGCATCTCCGAGGAGTTCGACGGCAAGCTGCGCATCAGCTACTCCGGCGGCGCGGACGCCCAGAACATCCGCGACGTCTACGGCGCGGGCATCTGGCCCATCACCATGGCCACCACGGTGCTCAAGCCCGGCGGCTACGAGCGCTTCAGCCAGATCGCGGGCCTGCTCAAGGGCGCCGCGCGCAAGGAGGACGTGGACGTCGAGGCCGTCGCCGCGCTCGACGAGGCCGTGGCAACCGCGCCCAAGTACCAGAAGCCCGTGAAGCCGGTCCCGTCGCACAAGCTCGACTGGCCGCTGCCCCTCACCAGCTGCTTTACCTCTCCCTGCCGCAACGGCTGCCCCATCGAGCAGGACATCCCCGCCTACCTGGCCGCCGTCGACGAGGGTCGCCTTGACGACGCCCTCGCCATCATCGCGGAGAGAAACGCCCTGCCCTTCATTACCGGCAACCTCTGCCCGCACCCCTGCGGCACCAAGTGCATGCGCGCGTTCTACGAGCCCGAGGGCGCGTCCATCCGCGCGAGCAAGCTCACGGCGGCGCGCGGCGGCATCGACGCGCTTCTCGCCGGCATCAAGGACGGCGCCGGCGCAAAGAAGGTCGCGGGCGCCGAGGCCCACAAGGTCGCCGTCATCGGCGGCGGCCCTGCCGGCCTGGCCTGCGCGTTCTTCCTCTCGCGCGCCGGCGCCGACGTGACCATCCTCGAGCGCCGCGAGACCCTGGGCGGCGTCGCGCGCCACATCATCCCGGCCTTCCGCATTTCCGACGAGGACATCGACCGCGACGTCGAGCTCTGCCTCGCTTACGGCGCCAAGGCCAAGACGGGCGTCGAGGTCGGCTCCGTGGCCGAGCTCAAGGCCGAGGGCTACACCGACGTCGTCGTCGCCTGCGGCGCCTGGGCGCCCGGCCACGTGGGCCTCGAGGCGGGGGAGGAGATCGACGTCCTCGACTTCCTCGGCGCCGCCAAGCGCGGGGAGGACCTCACGCGCCTCGGCTCCGACGTCGTCATCGTCGGCGCGGGCAACACCGCCATGGACGCGGCCCGCGTGGCCAAGCGCCTGCCGGGCGTGCAGAACGTGCGCATCGTCTACCGCCGCACCAAGCGCTACATGCCCGCCGACGAGGAGGAGCTCGCCGAGGCGGTCTCCGAGGGTGTGGAGCTCTGTGAGCTTCTTGCCCCCAAGGCGGCGGCCAACGGTGTTCTGACCTGCGAGAAGATGGTCCTCGGCGAGCCCGACGAGTCCGGCCGGCGCAGCCCCGTGGCCATGGGCGAGACCGTCGAGGTCCCGGCCACGGCCGTGATATGCGCCGTGGGCGAGCACATCGAGGGCGCGCTCTACGAGGGCGCGGGCGTCGAGGTCGACCGCCGCGGCCGCCCGGCCGGCGTCTCCACCGGCGTCGAGGGCGTCTGGGCCGCGGGCGACTGCCGCAGGGGCCCCGCGCGCTTCGTGGACGCCATCGCCGACGCCCAGGCCGTCGCGAAGGCCATGCTCGGCGTGGACTTCTCTGCCTATGCCGACGCGAACGTCCGCGCCGGCCGCGAGGGCGACTCCTATGCCCGCAAGGGCGACCTGCGCCTCGGCTGCGCAGCCTGCGACGCCCACGTGGGATCCGGTTGTCTCGGCTGCGCCACCGTCTGCGAGACCTGCTGCGACGTCTGCCCGAACCGCGCGAACGTCTCCATCGAGGTCCCGGGCCTGGCCCAGCACCAGGTCGTTCACGTCGACGGCATGTGCAACGAGTGCGGCAACTGCGCCGTGTTCTGCCCGTGGAGCGGCCGCCCCTACAAGGACAAGCTCACCCTCTTCTGGAGCGCCGAGGACATGGGCGCCTCCGAGAACCAGGGCTTCTTGCCCCAGGCGGATGGCTCCTTCCTGGTACGACTTGGCGAGAAGTGCGCCGCGTACAACGTTGACGACGCCGCCTGCGGGCTTCCCGAGGAGGTGCGCCTGACCATCAAGGCCGTGCGCGACTCCTACGGCTACCTGCTCGCGAAGTAGCCCCCACGGGACGGGGCGGCACTTCGGGCGCCCCGTCCCATATTCTGCGCGAGCGTTGTCCGATTTTGAGATAACGCTTTCGCGTCGGCCCGCGCCGGCTCCGCAAGCCCGCGTTCGCCCAGCTCCCCGTCCTAATGACCTTCTTGCCGAGGGACCGATCATATGGCCTACGACAAAGAGAAATACACCCACGCCAAGGCGCCCGAGAAGCCCACGTCCAAGGCCCGGCCAAAGAAGCCCGCCCGTCCGCGTCCGGTCGCCGTCGTCATGTGCAACGGAGGCTGCACGGGCGTCGGGTTCTGCGAGCAGGGCTGCGTCGGCTGCGGCGCCTGCGAGGCGAGCTGCCGGAAGGGCGCCGTGCACCTCGACGAGCGCGGCGTCGCCCGCGTGGACGCGGACGCCTGCATCGGCTGCGGCCTCTGCGCGCGCGTCTGCCCGCAGGACGTCATCCACATGGTCGCTCGCCGCTACACCATAACCGCGCGCTGCTCGAACACCGAGGCCGGCCCGTTCGCGCGCAAGATGTGCGCGAACAGCTGCATCGCCTGCGGCGCCTGCGAGCGCGCCTGCCCGGCGGGCGCCATCCGCGTGGTCGGCAACCACGCCGTCATCGACTGGGACGCGTGCATCGCCTGCGGTATGTGTGCCACCAAGTGCCCGCGCGGCGTCATCCGCGACGCCTTCGGCATCCTGGCCGCGAAGTAGGGGAGGGGAAAGAAGTGGCAGCTGAGTATCGCCTGCTCATCAACGGCGAGGAGCACGTGACGAGCGAGAACAAGTCCATCCTGCGCTACCTTCGCGACGACCTTCGCCTCACGAGCGTCAAGGACGGCTGCTCGGAGGGCGCGTGCGGCACCTGCACCGTCATCGTCGACGGCCGCGCCGTCAAGTCGTGCGTCCTCACCACCAAGCTCGCGGTGGGGCACGAGATCGTGACCATCGAGGGCCTTTCCCACGAGGAGCAGGAGGCCTTCGTCTACGCGTTCGGCGTGGCGGGCGCCGTCCAGTGCGGTTTCTGCATCCCCGGCATGGTGCTCGCCGGCGCGGCCCTTATCCGCCGCAACCCCGAGCCGTCGGGTCCTGAGATCGCCGAGGCCATCCGCGGCAACATCTGCCGTTGCACGGGCTACAAGCGCATCATCGTCGGCATCAAGCTCGCCGCCGCCATCCTGCGCGGCGAGGAAGAGATCGACCCGTCCGCCGAGGAGGGCTCCGACTACGGCGTGGGCAAGAAGATCTTCCGCACCGACGTCCGCCGCAAGGTCCTGGGCTTCGGAAAGTACCCCGACGACCTCACGGAAGACGACTTCCCCGGGCTCGCCTACGCCTCGGCCGTACGCTCCAAGCACCCGCGCGCCCGCGTCGTCTCCATCGACGCCGAGAAGGCCCGCGCGACCTCCGGCGTTCTCGGCGTGCTTACTGCCGCCGACGTGCCCGTCAACCAGGTGGGCCACCTCATCCAGGACTGGGACGTCATGATTGCCGAGGGCGACGTCACGCGCTGCGTGGGCGACGCGATCGCCCTCGTGGTGGCGCGTGACCGCAAGACCCTCGAGAAGGCCAAGAAGCTCGTCAAGGTCACCTACGAGGAGCTCGAGTGCGTGCGCAACATGGACGAGGCCATGGCTCCGGGCGCTCCTCTTATCCACGAGAGCTTCAACGCCTTCGGCAACCATGTGGTCCTCGAGAACAACATCTGCCAGCAGCGCCACGTCACGCGTGGCGACGCGGCGGCGGCCCTCGCCGGGTCGGCCTTCACGGCGACGGAGACCTTCACCACGCCCTTCACCGAGCACGCCTTCCTCGAGCCCGAGTGCTGCGTGGCGGCTCCGTACAAAGACGGGGTAAAGATCTGGTCCACCGACCAGGGCGCTTACGACACGCGCAAGGAGTGCGCGCACATGTTCGGCTGGGACGCCGAGCCCGAGCGCGTGGTCGTGCAGACCATGCTCGTGGGCGGCGGCTTCGGCGGCAAGGAGGACGTCTCGGTCCAGCACCTGGCGGCGCTCGCGGCCTATAAGCTGGGCGTTCCCGTCAAGTGCTTCCTCACGCGCGCTGAGTCTCTCGCCTTCCACCCCAAGCGCCACTACATGCGCGGCACCTTTACCTTGGGTTGCGACGAGCAGGGCAACTTCACCGGCCTCGACTGCGAGATCAACTTCGACACGGGCGCCTACGCGAGCCTCTGCGGCCCGGTCCTCGAGCGCGCGTGCACCCACTCCGTCGGGCCCTACAAGTACCAGAACACGGACATCCGCGGCTTCGGCTACTACACGAACAACCCGCCGGCCGGCGCCTTCCGCGGCTTCGGCGTCTGCCAGTCCGAGTTCGCGCTCGAGTCCCTTATCGACGTCCTTGCAAAGAAGGCCGGCATCGACCCGTGGAAGATCCGCTACATCAACGCGATCGAGCCTGGCGAGGCGCTGCCCAACGGCCAGATCGCGGACTGCTCGACGGCGCTCAAGGAGTGCCTGGAGGCCGTGCGCGACGTCTACTACGCGAACCCCGGGCGCGCCGGCATCGCTTGCTCCATGAAGAACGCCGGCACGGGCGTGGGCCTGCCCGACAAGGGCCGCTGTAACATCCGCGTCGAGAACGGCGTGGCCGTGGCCTATGCGGCGACCTCGGACATCGGCCAGGGCTGCAACACCGTCTTTACGCAGGACATCGCCGAGGCGTGCGGGCTGCCCCGGCGCTGCATCGCCAACGGCGAGTGCTCGACCGAGGCCGCGCCCGACTCGGGCACCACCTCCGGCTCGCGCCAGACGGTCGTCACCGGCGAGGCCGTGCGCGGCGCGGCGTTCCTGCTGCGCGACGCCATGCTCGCCGTCGAGCGCGGGGAAGAGGTGGCGCAGGGCCAGGTCCGCGCGGGCGGCGACGGGAAGACCTTCCGCTTCGAGGACGGGCGCGAGTACACCGTGCCTGCCGAGGAGCTGACCCCGGGACACGCGCGGGTGCCCAAGGACCCCGTGGCGTGCCTCGCCGCGCTCGAGGGCCGCGAGTTCTTCTACGAGTACTTCGAGAGCACCGACAAGCTCGGCGCCGACGTGCCCAACGCGAAGAGCCACATCTGCTACGGCTTCGCGGCGCACGTGTGCGTCCTGGACGAGGAGGGGCGTGCCGCCGAGTTCTACGCGGCGCACGACTCCGGGCGCGTGATCAACCCCATCGCCATCCAGGGCCAGATCGAGGGCGGCGTGCTCATGGGCATGGGCTACGCGCTCACCGAGGACTACCCGCTCAAGGACTGCGTGCCCACGGCCAAGTACGGCACGCTGGGGCTTTTCCGCGCCGACGACATTCCGCAGATCCATGCCATCTACGTGGAGAAAGACGAGCAGCTGCCCGTGGCCTACGGCGGCAAGGGCATCGGCGAGATCGCCACGATTCCGGCCGCGCCCGCCGTCCAGAACGCCTACTACGCCCTCGACGGCAAGCTCCGCCCGAGCCTGCCCATGCACGACACCTATTACAGTCGCCGCGCCCACCGCGACTAGGCGCACTGCTTGCCTGCTCTCAAGCCGAGGGAGCGAGATTGCGCGGTCTTCTTGCCGAGTGGAACGAGATTGCACGGCCTTCTTGCCGAGCGGCGCGGAGAAATGGCGCCCGTTGGGATGGGCCGCACCGAAACAACGTGGCCGCGCGGAGAAAACGCGCCCGTTGAGATGGGCTGCACTCAAACAACGAGGCCGCGCGGAGAAATCACGCCCGTTGGGATCGTGACAGTCCCAGCGGGCGCGATTTCTCCGCAAGAGGCCACCTT
>CAVIBB010000030.1:0-16856 GCA_963640745.1 Paludibacteraceae bacterium | reverse complement strand
ACGTTGAGGTCGTCGAGCCCGAGAACGAGGACTAGTCTTGCTTAAGGTCAACGATCTCTACGGCCGTAAGGTCTACGTTCCCAAGAAGAGCCGCAAGAAGGACGAGCCCGGCGAGCAGAAAGTCTCGCGACTCGGAAAGATTCACATGGCGGTCTTCTCGCCGAGCGGCCGTGAGGTCGTTGGCTTTGTTGTGACTCGCCCGGACATCGTCGGCATGGTCAAGCGCCCCGACGCGTTTCTTGCCATCGATTCGTTCCGCATCCTCGACGACGGCGCGCTCTTTGTGACGCGCGAGGACGGCCTGGACGATGCGGCCCGCGAGCGACTTTCGCTCGATTGGGACTCCTGCGTCATGTGGGAGGGCATGGATGCCAGGACCGTCGGCGGAAAGAAGCTCGGCTACGTGTCGAACGCCGAGTTCAACGCCAAGACGGGCGCCGTGAGCAAGTTCTATGTCGGCGATGGCGGCGTGGCTCGTGCCATCGTCGGCAGCTTCGAGATTCCCGCGTCCATGGTGCGCGGGTACTCCAAGGGCTACATGGTAGTTGACGACGCAGCCGCCGACCTCGAGCTTGACGGCGGCGTGGCCGCCAAGGCCGGCGAGGGCTACGCGAAGGCAAAGGTCAAGGGCGCCGAGGCCGCGCAAAAAGCCGGCAAAGCTGCCGGCGAGGCCGTTGACAAGGGCTCTTTTGCGTTTGGTCGGATGCTCGGCAAGGCGAAGCGCGCCATCGAGGACGCCACGTCCGACGAGGAGAAGCCCGCGCCGTCTCCGAACCCCGCCATTCCCGCCGCTGATGTCTCGGTGAGCCGCCCGGTCGAGAAGCTCAAGCCCGCGCAGGCCGAGGGCGCCACAGTCGAGGAGCCGAAGACCTACGCCCCGAAGCCTGATGTTGACGTTGCGAGCAGCAAGCCCGCCGCCGCCAAGCGCCCTGCCGCCAAGCCTGCCGCAAAGAAGCCCGCTCAGAAGCCGACCTCCGACGCCGCCGCGAAGGCCGTTGGCAAGCAGATTGGACGTATGGGCAAGATGTTCTCCTCGTTTAAGGACGAGTTCGACAAGGCGAGCAAGTAGGTGTCATGAAGGCCACGACAAAGAAGCGCATTCTCCGGGTCGCTGGGTACACGGGCGCGACCCTTGCGCTCGTTGCCGTGGCGGCCGCGAACATCGGCTTGATTTTCTTTGGGGACACCGTCAATTCTTACCTGGGTGTCGGCAAGGTTGAGATCACCGAGGAAGAGAAGGCCGCCGTCATGGACGACGGGCGCGCGCTTTCCGAGCGTATTGAGGCCGAGGGCCTTGTGCTCGTTCGCAACGAGAGCCAGACGCTCCCTCTTGCCAAGTCGACGAATAAGGTCAACGTCTTTGGCTGGGCCTCGACCCAGTGGGTCGCCTCGGGTTCCGGGTCGGGCCAGGTAAGCGGCTCCGTCACCGGGATTCTCGACGCTCTGTCGGACGCCGGTGTCGAGTACAACACGGAACTCACGAGCATGTACCAGGACTTTTACGGCGAGCGAGCCTATAAAAGCGCTGGCGCGCTCAACAGCCACGCTTCCGAGTTCTGTCGGCTGTATGAGCCGAGCATCTACGACAAAAACTGCTACAGCGAGAAGCTTCTTGCCGACGCGGAGGAATACTCCGACACGGCCATTGTGGTCATCGGGCGCGTGACCGGCGAGAGCATCGATTGCCCCACCACGCAATACAAGGTGAATACCCGTGGCGGCGACGTAAAGGTCGACGTCACGCGGACCTACCTGGAGCTTTCTTCCGAGGAAGAGGCGCTTCTGCGTTACGTCGGCTCGCATTACGAGCATGTCTGCGTCCTGGTGAACTCAACCAACACGATGGAGCTCGGCGAGGTCGAGACGATCCCCGGGGTTGACTCGGTCATGCTGGTGGGCGCGACGGGACAAGTCGGCGCGACCGCCGTGGTCAAGGCGCTTTGGGGCGACATCAATCCGTCGGGACGAACGACCGATACCTATGCCTACGACTTCACTACTGCCGCAAGCTGGGCAAACTCCGGCGCGATGGGCGAGGGTAAATACACCAACGGCAAGGGCCTTTACCCGGCCGACGGAACAAAGAACCCCAACGTCGGCACCGACGAGACGTACGAGGGCGTGAGCTTTGTCGATTACGTCGAGGGCATCTACGTGGGTTACCGCTGGTACGAGACGGCCGACGCGGAGGGGTATTGGGACGGCGTGAGCAACGCCTACGGCTCCGGCTACGACGGCGTTGTCCAGTATCCGTTCGGATACGGGCTGTCGTACACGTCGTTTAGCTGGGAAGTCGTCGATTCCAGTCCTTCTCGCCGCACCGTCGACCGTGACAGCGAGATTTCGATGACAGTGTGCGTCACGAACACGGGGAACGTGGCCGGCCGCGATGTCGTGGAGCTGTACTGCACGCCGCCGTATACGACCGGCGGTATCGAGAAGGCCTCGACCGTCCTTGTCTCGTACGCAAAGACCAAGCTCCTCGAGCCGGGCGAGAGCCAGGACGTCACGGTGAGTTTTACGCTGGACGACGTGGCAAGCTACGACTACAACGACGCCAACGGCGACGGTTTCTGCGGCTATGAGCTTGATGCCGGAAAGTACGAGGTGCAGCTTAAGCGCAATGCGCACGAGGTCGCGGATTGCGAGGGCGCCACGCGCACCCTTAACGTGCCCCAGACCATCGAGTGCTCTGACGACCTGCGGACGGGCGCCTCCGTGGAGAATCGCTTTACCGGCGACGCGACGTACGACGGTGTTTCCATCGACGGCTCGAACTCCGGTGCCAATATCACATGGCTTACGCGCGCGGACTTCTCGGGGACCTTCCCAAAGAAGTGCTCCGCCGAACGCGAGATGACGGACAACGTTTCGACGCTCAACCTGTACAACGAGTCGCAGGTAGAGGCTGATGCGGTTGATTATGAGGACGCGTCGGAGTCGAGCGTGTACGTGGAGGCGAAGGGCTCCGGGCTCGGCGACTCGATGAAGCTTGCCGATGACGGAGAGCTGACTTCCCTTGGCCACGAGCTCGGCCTGGACTTCTACGATGAGCGTTGGGAAGAAGTGCTCGACGACATTTCCCTCGACGAGATGAAGAACCTCGTTCTGCATGGGTACATCCAGACCCAGGCGATCGATTCGGTCGGCAAGCCGGCGACCAAGGAGGTCGACGGGCCTTCGCAGGTCGGGTCGTTTAACCAGCTCAAGAAGGGTGTCGGCTATCCTGACGGGACCGTTCTCGCGCAGACCTGGAACGCCTCGCTCGCCGAGGAGTACGGCAAGCAGCTTGGGCGCGAGGCATCGGCCATAGGCGTCGACGGCATTTATGCCCCGAGCACGAACATCCATCGCACGCCGCTCGGCGGCCGCAACTTCGAGTATCTCTCCGAGGACTCGACGCTTTCGGGAACCATGGCGGCGCAGGTGGTGCGCGGGGCCAAGCGCGCCGGTGTCTATTGCTTCATTAAGCACCTGGCTATGAACAACCAGGACTCCTGCCGCGATTCGCTCTACGAGTGGGTAACGGAGCAGACGCTGCGAGAGTTTTACCTGCGGCCGTTCAAGATCGCGGTCCAGGAAGGCGGGGCCACGGGCTTCATGTCTTCTTACAACCGCATCGGAGCAACGTGGGCGGGTGGCAATAAAGCCCTGCTCGTGGATGTGTTGCGCGGGGAATGGGGCTTCTGTGGCACGGTGATCACCGACTATGCGGACCATCAGCAGTACATGAACACCGACCAGATGCTGCGTTCCGGCGGCGACCTGTACATGGACGGCGTCTTTGGGAACGGCTCGTTCGCGTATGGCTTCACGGGCGAGGAGCTGACCGCGGCGAGCGGGTCCTCGACCGGGGCGCGCGCCGCGAGTTATTACCGGAACCTGCGGCGTGCTACGAAGAACATCCTGTATACCTGGCTGAACGCCCGCGCCGTGAACCTTGAGTACAACGCGGCGGCCGTTGAGGCCGGCGAGCAGCCCATCGAGTTCTACGTAAAGAAGACGGGCATCAACTGGGTGAGCGTCGGCGTGGCCGCAGCGGATCTGGTGACGCTCGCGGCGCTCGGGGTCGTGTTCGCGCGTCGTCGCCGCGCTCGTGGCGGCGCGACGACGACGGACGAAGGCGAGGACTGTCTTTAGAACTGCACCTTCGGGGTCTCGCGCGAGGCCTCGTCGGCGGCAAAGCCCTGGCGCGGCGCGCGCCCACCGGCGACGAGCGAGCCGGGGAAGGTCTGAATCGCGTCGTTGTACATCATCACGCAGTCGTTGTAGCTCATGCGCGCGTACGAGATGCGGTTCTCGGTGTCGGCGAGGTCGCTCTGGAGCTGCTGGAAGTTGGCGCTTGCCTTGAGGTCGGGGTAGCTCTCGGCAACGGCGAACAGGCTGTTCACGGCGCCGGTAAGGCGGGCGGATGCCTGCATCTTCTCCTCGGGCGTGGTGGCGGTGGCCACGGCGGTGCGCGCGTTGGTCACGTTCTGGAGCGTCTCGGACTCGTGGGCGGCGTAGCCCTTCACGGTCTCGACGAGGTTGGGGATAAGGTCGTTGCGGCGTTGGAGCTGCGCCTCAATGGTCTGCCAGGCGTTGTCGCACTTGTTTGAAGCACGAACGATGCCGTTGCTCACCGAAATCATCGCGACGACGGCGATGACGACAACTGCGGCAATGACGATGATTGCGACCATGATGCCTCCCAAGAGGTCAGGCGGGCCGCGGTGCGCCCGCGAGCAAAAAATGGCGGAGGAGGAGGGATTCGAACCCTCGGTACGGGATCGCCGCACGACGGTTTTCAAGACCGCTGCATTCAACCACTCTGCCACTCCTCCGTGGTGCGAGCTTCTCTATAGTAGCCGAGTTTTCGTGGGCGCGGCCGTAGCGTGGGTAAAATGGGCCACATAACCCACCTAAGTGAAGAAAGGAACCGACGCCTTGAATCGACGTCCCTCTAACCCTGTGGTCAATTTTGTTCTGCTCGCCGTAGGGGCTGTCATCGCGGCTTTCGCGGTGGAAGAGTTCCTCGTGCCGAACACCATCCTCGACGGAGGCGTTATCGGCGTCGGGATGATGATCTCGCACCTTACCGGCATTCCCTTGTCGGTCTTTACCGTGGTGCTCAACCTGCCGTTCCTTATCCTTGGCGGCATGAAACTGGGTAAGGGATTCACCGTTAAGGCCGCTTTTTCGATGGCGGTGTTCTCCGCGTGCGTCGGGCTCTTTAGCGGTTGGGCGAACGCGACGTCGGAGACGCTGCTCGCTGTATGCTTCGGCGGAGTCTTGCTCGGTCTTGGCGTCGGCATCGTGATCCGCGCGGGCGGTTGCCTCGACGGAACCGAGGCGGTGGCGATCCTGCTTTCACGCCGTACGGATTTGGCCGTGGGCGAGATGGTGCTCGGCATGAACATCGTGATCTACACCGTCGCCGGCCTGCTCTTTGGGTTTGACCGCGCCATGTATTCGCTGCTCACCTACTTTATTACGTCGAAGGTTCTCGACATGGTCGAGTCCGAGATGAACCAGGCCAAGGCGGCGCTCATCGTGACCGACGACGCGACCGAGATCTGCGAGCGCATCTATACAGAGATGGGCCGAACTGTGACCATCATGGATGGCGAGGGCATGGTCAGCGGCAAAAAGAAGGTTCTCTACTGCGTGATCACTAAGTTCGAGATGCGCGAGCTGCGCGAGATCATCGACTCCGTGGATCAGTCGGCTTTTGTGACGATGCTCGATGTGGCCGAGATCATAGGCAACCACATTAAGCAAAACGATGCGCAGCTAGAGGAGCAGGTGGGAGATGCCCGTGAGTAGCGAGGCGGACGAAAGGTTCATGCGGCTCGCGCTCGAGGAGGCGGCACTTGCCGCCGAGGAGGGCGAGGTGCCCATCGGAGCCGTGGTGGTGTGCGACGGCGAGGTCGTGGCGCGGGCACATAACCGGCGCGAGACGGATCTCGACCCGTCGGCCCATGCGGAGTTTTCGGCGATGGTCGCGGCGTCACGCTCGCTCGAGCGGTGGCGGCTCACGGGATGCACCGTGTATGTGACGCTTGAGCCCTGCTTGATGTGCGCGGGGCTCATGGTCAACGCGCGGGTTGATCGATGCGTTTATGGGGCCGCTGACCCTAAGGGCGGGGCGTTGGGCACGCTCTTTGACGTGAGCCATGACGAGCGGCTGAACCATGAGTTCGAGGTCGAAGCCGGCGTGCTCGCGGATGAGGCGGCTGAGCAGCTTCGGAATTTCTTCCGCGAGCGTCGGGCCCGCGCGAAGGCGGCGAAACGTGCGGCTGCGGGGGTATCTGAGGGTGTTTTGGAGCCGGCTCAGGGGTCGGTAGGCTGATATTCTCGGGGGCTCCGTAACGAACTTTGAGATTTCGCACTTTAAATTGCGATCCGTTGAGTAGCGTAGCTATTGAGCACTCGTTTACCTGCGGAAACGTAGCAAACAGCGCTCCCTCTACTGAGGGAGCGCTGTTTTAAAGTGCGAAATCTCGGAGTTTGTGCGAGAAAGCCGGCTTTTAGCCCAGTACGAGGGTGCCGACGTAGATCAGGATGGCCATCGCGGCGGCGAAACCGAAGGCGTACTTGGCGATCTTGCCCAGAATCTCGCCGTCCTTGCCGATAAGGCCGCAGGAGGCGCAGCCGATGGCGATGTTCTGCGGGCTGATCATCTTGCCGGCCGAGGTGCCCAGGGAGTTGGCGGCCACGAGCCACATCGGATCGTCGCCGAGGGTCTGGGCGGCGTTGAGCTGCACGTTGCCAAAGAGGACCTCGCTGGAGGTGCCGGAGCCGGTGACGAAGGTGCCCAGGGCGCCGAGCAGCGGCGCGACCAGGGGATAGAAACCGCCGAGCAGCGCCACGAAGAAGGCGGCGATGGAACCGATCATGCCCGAGTAGCCCATGATCTTCGCAACGGCAAGAACGCCGAGCATGGTCAGGACCGTCTTGCTCATCTGGACGCAGGTGTCCTTGAGGACCATGAGCATCTCGCGGACGCTGCAGCCCTGGATCACGCCGCCGATGATGCCGCAGATCATGATCAGGATGCCCGGGGTGTCGATCCAGACGAAGGACAGGGTCGCCGTCGGATCACCGGCATAGATGTTCACCGTCGTCTGGATGGACGAAAGCGGCCCGTAGATGGCGGGGAACAGCTTGCTCGTAACGAGCAGCAGGATAAAGATCAGGATGAACGGGGACCAGGCGAGGATGATCTGCAGCACGGGCGCGCCGAAACCCTCGGCGTGGCTGGCGTTGGCGAGGCGGTGCTCCTCGGGGACCTCTTTGCCGCGCGTGGCGACCGCGAACGCGAAGACGGCGAAGAGAGAGACGACGGAGCCGATAACCACGGCGAGGTTCGGGCCGATGAACATGGCGCCGACGAGCTCGGCCGCGGCGAGCGAGATGCCGGCGACGAGGGTGATGGGCAGCACACCCTTGAGGCCCTTGGGGCCGCCGCCGACGAGCATGACCATGAGGATCGGGCAGGCCACGATGAAGGGGATGGCCTGGATGGTCTGGGTCGTGGCGAGCGAGATCGGATCCATGCCGGTAATGGAAGCGAGGGTGGTCGTCGGGATGCCGATGGAGCCGAACATGGTCGGCACGGAGTTGGCGATCAAGCAGGCGAGAATCGCCTCCATGGGAGCGATGCCCACGGCTACGAGCATGGAGGCAGGGATGGCGACGGCGGTGCCGAAGCCGGCCATGCCCTCGAGGAAGGCACCGAAGCACCAGCCGATGAGCAGCACGAGGACGCGCTTATCGGCAGACACGGAGCAAAGCATGGCCTTGATGGTCTCGATGCCGGCGGTGTGAACGGTCACGTTGTACGTGAAGACCGCGGCGATGATCACGAGGGTGATGGGCCACAGCGCCATCGCGAAGCCCTCGAGCGCGGCGGTCGCGATGTTGACGGCGCTCATCTGCCAGCCGATGGCGGCAACGACGACGGCGACGGCGAGCGCGCCGAGGCTCGCCTTCCAGGCCTCGATGTGCAGGCCGCAGAGGGCGATGACGAGCCAGATGATGGGGGTGAGTGCGAGAACGAACATTCCAAACAAGCCGAGCACGGGCTTCTCCCTTCGTAAGGGACGAGTGATGTGGTATGCCGTTCACCGATATTATCACGCCGTTGGCGGGTATAATGCGCCGTTCGCAATTCGAAACGCGCGTTGTTTATTGGCGACCAAAAATGAGAAAAGCGCAGATGAAGGGTAACGTTCACCTTCATCTGCGCCTGTCAATGCGCCTGGGGGGCCTCCGGCTCGCGCCGCGCCCTCGCCCGTGCCCCGCCTACACCACCTGGAAGATAAAGAAATCGAGGTAATGGCTCTCCGGCACGCCCCAGAGGATGGGGTGGTCGGGCGCCTGCTGGCGCTCCTCGACTTGCTTGAGCTGCACGTTTGCCTGGTGGGCGGCGTCGGCCACCGCCTGGGCAAGAAGGTCGCGCGTCATGAAGTGGCTGCAGCTGCACGTGGCCAGGTACCCGCCGCGCGGCAAGAGGCGCATCGCGGCGTAGTTGATCTCTCGGTAGCCCTTGGTGGCGTGGGTTACGGTGCTGCGGCTCTTGGTAAAAGCGGGCGGATCGAGGACGATGAGGTCGAAGGGGCCGCCCTCCTCGCGCAAGCGGGCACGGTCGCGCGCGAGCTCCGGTAGATACTCGAGGACGTTTGCGCAGGTAAAGCCCATGCGGTCATCGAGGCCGTTGAGGCGGGCGTTCTGTTCCGCGAGGTCGAGCGCGGTTTGGCTCACGTCGACGCAGCGCACGAAGTCGGCTCCGCCTGCGGCGGCGTTTAGGCCGAACGGGCCCACATGGCAGAAGCAGTCGAGCACGCGACGGCCGCCGGCGATCTGGCGCACGGCTCGACGGTTGTATTTCTGATCCAGGAAGAAGCCCGTCTTCTGGCTGTTCTCGATATCGAGGTCGAAGGTGAGGCCGTTCTCGACGACCTTGATGCGCGGGGTCTCCGGCACCTCGGCACCCTCGCCGTCCCACCAGCCCTTGTACTGCGCGAGGCCCTCCTTAGCGCGGGAGGGCGAGTCGTTGCGCTCGTAGATAGCGGTCACGTTCTGGCCGTCTGCCTGCAGCGTATTGAGCAGCAGCGGGTAGATGACGGGGCGCAGCAGCTCCATGCCGACGGTGCCCACCTGCGTGACGAGCACGTTCTCGTAGCGGTCGACGATGAGGCCGGGCATCTGGTCGGCCTCGGAGAAGACGACGCGGCAGGCGTTCGTGTCGGGCTCGCAGCCGGGAAGGGCGCGCCCACCCATGGCGACCTTGCGGTGGTTCCAGGCGTACGCGACGCGCCGAGCCCAGAACGCCTCGTCCACGCGGTCGTTCGCGTTGCGCGTGACGATGCGCACGCGGATCTTCGACTCCTTGGAAAGAAGCCCCGCGCCCTGCCAGGTGCCGTTCTCCTCAAAGACGTCGACCACGGCGCCGTTCTCGATGGCGGCTAAGGCGGGGTCCGCGTCGAGCACCTCTCCCTCGAACACCCAGGGGTGCCCGGCCTTGAGCGAGCGCGCGGCCTTGCGCGTCACGGTGATCTTCGGGTATGGGCGTGCCTGCTTCATGACGGAGCCTTTCTTCATAAATATAGGGACGTGCTCGCCCGCGCGCCCGGCGCGTCGAGGAGCACGTCCCTTAAAGAACTAGTAGTGCCTGCCGTAACGCCCGCCGGAGATGCCGCGGCCGCGGGCACGCGAGCCGGCGAACATCGTGCGGGTGGGCTTCTTTGTGCTGCGGCCTTCCTGCGGGATGATGCGGCCGGTGTCGTAACTGAAGCCCTCGAGGTCCCAGGTGGGCATGAGCTTCTTTGTAAAGTACTCGATCTCGCGCAGGGGGCTGATCTCGTCGGGCGCGACGAAGGTGTAGGCATGGCCCGTGGCGCCCGCGCGGCCGGTGCGGCCGATGCGGTGCACGTAGTCCTCGGGGTCCATGGGCACGTCAAAGTTGACGACGGCGTCGATGCCGGAGACGTCGATGCCGCGGCTCATCACGTCGGTGGCCACAAGGACCTGGATCTTGCCCTCGCGGAACTTCTCGAGCGCCTTCTCGCGGGCCTTCTGCGGGCGGTCGGCGTGCATGACGTCTACCTTGACCTGCGCGTTCTTGAGCATCTTGCTTACGTCGTCCACGCGGTGCTTGGTGCGGCAGAACACGAGCACGCGCTCGGGCTTCTCGCCCGCCGCGCCGCCGGTGGCAAGAAGCGCGCGCAGCAGCTCGGGTTTCTGCGCCTGCGTGACGGGGCAGAGGTGCTCGTCGACGGTATCGGCCGTCTCGCCCACGCGGGCGATCTCGACCGTCACGGGGTCGGTGAGCAGCGCGTCGATGGTCGACTTGATCGACGGTGGGATGGTCGCCGAGAAGAGAAGGGTCTGGTGCTTGGCCGGCAGCGCGTGCATGATGCGGCGGACGCTCGGCCAAAAGCCCATGTCCAGCATGCGGTCGGCCTCGTCGAGCACGAGCGTCTGGACGTGGGCGAGGCTCACGTGATTGTGCTCCATGAGGTCGAGCAGGCGGCCGGGCGTGGCGACGAGAAGGTCGCAGCCCCGCTCGAGCTGCTCGATCTGCTTCTCGAAGCGGGCGCCACCCATGACGATGACGGCCTTCTGGCCGGTCTTCTCGCAGACGACGCTTACGACCTTGTCGATCTGCGCGGCGAGCTCGCGCGTCGGCGTCACGACGAGCGCGTGCGGGCCCTTGCCCTTGGCGCCGGCGATGACCTGCAGCGTCGGCAGGCCGAACGCCGCGGTCTTGCCCGTGCCGGTCTGCGCGGAGGCGACGACGTCGCGCCCGGCGAGGACCTCGGGGATGGCGCCGGCCTGGACCGGCGTGGGGGTGGAAAAGCCGAGGGCGTCTACCCCGGCGAGTATCTGCTCGTTTAGCCCGAGCTCGGCAAATGTGGTAGTCATGCCTGCAAGTATGCACCAAAGCGCCCCGTCTCTGCACGCAGGGACGGGGCGTTGGTTGAAACTCTATGGTGCGGGCGACTCAGCGTGCGGCGGGCGCTTCTTGCCAGCGACTAGAACACCGGGATGACGGAGCCCTTGTACTCGCTCTCGATGAAGTCCTTGGCGGTCTGGCTGCTCAGGGCCTTGATGAGGGCCTTGGTCTTGTCGGACTCCTCGTCGCCCTTGCGCACGGCGATGATGTTCGCGTAGGTCTGGGCAGCCTCGGAATCGGCGTCCTCGGCGGCAAGGGTCGCGGAGGTGTCGAGGCCGGCGGAAAGCGCGTAGTTGCCGTTGATGATGGCGAAGTCGACGTCCTCGAGCGAGCGGGCAACGGCGGCGGCCTCGACCTCGACGAGCTGGATGTTGTGGGGGTTGGACTCGATGTCGTTGGCGGTCGCCTCGAGGCCGACGCCCTCCTTAAGGGTGATCACGCCCTGATCCTGGAGCAGCAGGAGCGCGCGGGCCTCGTTGGTGGCGTCGGAGGGAACGGCGATCTGGGCGCCGTCGGGGACGTTCTTGATGTCGGAGGACTTGCCGGCGTAGATGCCCATCGGCTCGAAGTGGATCGCGTAGGCGCTCACGAGGTCGGTGCCGTTCTCCTCGTTGTAGTTCTCGAGGTAGGGGGCGTGCTGGAAGTAGTTGGCGTCGAGGTCGCCCTCGGAGAGCGCGACGTTGGGCTGGACATAGTCGTTGTACTCGACGACCTTGAGCTCGTAGCCGTCGGCCTTGAGCTCGTCGGCCACGGCGTTGAGGATCTCGGCGTGGGGCGAGGGAGAAGCGCCGACGGTAATCAGGTTGTCGGATGCAGCGGACGTGTCGGAGCTGGCGGAGGAGCTGGACGCGTTGCTGCCGCCGCAGGCGACGAGCGAGAGCGCGAGGGCGCCGCTGGCAAGAATGCCGGCAGCCGGCTTGATGAAGTTCTTGACGGACATGGAGGTTCCTTTCGAATGATGGCGAGTCTCTTTGCAAAGACAGGTTGACCTATGAGTAGCCAGGGGCCTGGCGTGACTCCAAAACAGGGAAGGGTTGTATGACGCTTAGGTTTGGCCTGGTCAAAGGTGATTTCCGAGTCGACCTTTACGACCTACGGCCTGTGGCGCCGTGCTGTGTGTATATGCGCTAAGAGCGCATTCGCTTGTCGCAGCCGCGGACGAGCAGGTTACACAGCGTCTGGATGACCTGCACCATAACGATGAGAATGATCACGGTGGCAATCATGACGTCGTCCTGGTAGCGCTGGTAGCCGTAGCGGATGGCGATGTCGCCGAGTCCGCCCGCGCCCACGGTGCCGGCCATCGCGGTGTAGCCGAGGATGGTGATGATCACGATCGGCAGGCCGCGCAGCAAGGAGGGAAGGCCCTCGCGCAGGTACACCTTGAGGATGATTTCCCAGGTGGAGGCGCCCATCGACGTCGCGGCCTCGACGAGCCCGCGGTCGACCTCGGCCTCGCTCGACTCGACCATGCGGGCCACGAAGGGCGCTGCCGAGACGATGAGCGGGAAGACGGCTGCCGGGACTCCGAGGGTGGTGCCCACGACGGCGCGCGTGACGGGGATCAGGAAGAGCAGCAGGATGATGAACGGCAGCGAGCGCGCCATGTTCACCAGCCAACCGATGATGGAGTAGGCGACCCGATTGGGGCGTAGGCCCTCGGGCGCGAGCACGGTGAGCAGCGTACCGAGCACGATGCCGATGACGTAGGCGCCGATCGTGGATGCGAGCACCATGACGGTGGTGTCGACCGTTCCCTGGGCAAGAAGCGCACCGTACTTCTCGATGAATGCGGAAAAGTCCATTACTGCGCGCCTCCCTCGAACTGGAGCAGTGCCCGGGTGACCTCGGCCTGCGGGTTGCCGAAGACCTCGGCGACGGTGCCCTCCTCGACCACGCGGCCCGCTTCCATGACGGCGATGCGACCGCAGATGCGGCGCGCGACGGCGAGGGAGTGGGTGATAAGCACGATGGTCACGCCGAGTTCCTTGTTGATCTGGGCAAGGAGATCGAGGACCTGGCTGGTGGTGAGCGTGTCGAGCGCGGACGTGGCCTCGTCGCAGAGCAGGTATTTCGGGCGGGTCATGAGAGCACGCGCGATGGCGACGCGCTGCTGCTGGCCGCCGGAGAGCTGCGAGGGGTAGGAGTCCTCCTTGCCCTCGAGGCCCACGAGCTTGAGGAGCTCTCGGCCGCGGGCCTTCGCATCATTGGCCGAGACGCGGCCGGCGGCGCTGGCGAGCGTGGACGGAAAGACCACGTTGTCGAGCACCGTGCGCTGCTGGAAGAGGTTGATGCCCTGGAAGATCATTCCGATATCGGAACGAAGGACGCGCAGGTCGCGGCCCTGAAGGCCGGTGACGTCCTGGCCGTCGATGACGACCGATCCGCTCGTGGGGTGCTCGAGCAGGTTGATGCAGCGCACGAGGGTGGACTTGCCTGCGCCGGACTCGCCGATGATGCCGTAGACCTCACCGGTCTGGATCGTGAGCGAGACACCGTCCAACGCGCGCATCTGGCCCGCGGCGCCGTCGAAAACCTTTGTTATGTCGGTAAGCTGAATCATAGCGGGATAGAGTCTAGCAGCCTGCTTTAAGGAATCGGGCGTCGTGCTTAGACCGGTATCCGATGGTTGGTTATCGCTTGCGGCTATAGCCAGGTTCGCGGGGTTGGATATAGAGCGGTTCTCGGCGGCTTATCGGCGCTCCTTTTGAGCGTCGTGCCCGACTTATCCCACTTTAAAACTGAGTTCACCGAGTAGCGGAGTGTCGGGAGGGGCTCGCCAACTGGGCAAATGCAGCTCGAGGAAGGCCGGCTACTCGCCAAGTTCAATTTTAAAGTGGGATAAGTCGGGCATGCATTAATGGCGCCGCGCATTTGGCCCTTAGGCCCCCGTTTTTAAACGCCTCGTGCCGCTCGGGCCCGGTCTTTCGGCCCCGAGCGGCACCCGCCCCGGCTACCTTGCGCTCGTTGCTATACTGAGCTTTGTTTAGACGCGATTTTTGAGGGGAGAAACACATGCACGTTGGCACCGCCCTCCCCTCGATGATGCGAATGCGGAAGCACTGCTGAGGCTGGCCGCCTGGTCGTTGCCCCTGAGCAGTGCTTTTATCTGCGCCTTGTGCGCCTTCGCGTTTATCCGCCCGTTCGCATCTATATAGGAGACTGAGCCATGCCGATTAACATTCCCGACGGTCTGCCCGCCAAGGCGACCCTGCACCAGGAGCGAATCTTTGCCCTTGAGGAGGAAGTGGCCAACAACCAGCAGATCCGTCCGTTGCACGTGGTCATCCTCAACCTCATGCCCACCAAGGTCGAGACCGAGACGCAGATCCTGCGCCTTATCTCCAAGTCGCCGCTGCAGGTGAGCTGCGACTTCATGCGTGTGAGCAGCCACGAGGCCACGCACACGTCGGCCGACCACCTGGTCAAGTTCTACGACACCTTCGACGCGCTCAAGGACAACTACTACGACGGCCTCATCGTCACTGGCGCGCCGATCGAGCACCTCGAGTTCGAGGACGTCGACTACTGGGACGAGTTCTGCCGTATCGTCGATTGGTCGCAGACCCATGTGCTCTCGACCATGTATCTGTGTTGGGGCGCGCTCGCGGGGCTCTATCACCTGTATGGCATTCCAAAGAAGATGCTCGGCGCCAAGCTGTTCGGCGTCTTTAAGCAGCGTCTTTGCGACGAGTACAACTTCCTTACCAACGGCTTCGACGAGGTGCACTACATGCCGCACTCTCGCCACGCTGCCATCGACACGGCGGCCCTCGCCGCGCACCCTGAGCTGCAGGTTCTTTCCGAGGGCTTTACGAGCGGCCCGGCGCTTATTGCCACGCGCGACTTCCATGAGGTGTACGTGACCGGCCACTTCGAGTACGGGCGCGACACACTCGGATCCGAGTTCTGGCGCGACTTCCACAAGGGCCTGCCCATCCGCGTGCCGGAGAATTACTTCCCCGACGACGACCCCGAGCAGCAGCCGCTCTTTACCTGGCGCGCGCACGCGAACCTGCTGTACCGCAACTGGCTCAACTGGATCTACCAGATGACCCCGTACGAGCTCGAGCGGATCCCCGAGGTTATCGAGGAGCTGCACGGCGGCGGCGACATCATGACGGATAAGTTCTAGGCACGGCGGCGCGGCGAGAAGGGCAAGGTTCATGGCGGCGGAAACGGCGACTCCGGCGGCTTCGGCGCAGGGGGAAGAGCGCATTACCGAGGAGCTGCTCGAGCGGTTGCTCGCGTCGGCCACGCCGGAGGCATATCTCTCGGCGCCGGACGCGACGGTCGAGCGCGCCTTGCCGGATTACCTGCACGAGCTGCTCGACGCGCACGGGCTGAAGCGGGCCGACGTGGTGCGCGCGAGCGGGATCAACGCCACGGTGGTCTACGACATCTTCTCGGGAAAGAGCCGGCCGGGACGCGACCATGCGATTATGCTCGCGTTCGGCCTGGGCTGCGACCTGCGCGAATGCCAGCGGCTTTTGCGCCTGGCCGGCGTTTCCGAACTGTGGTGCAAGGTTCGGCGCGACGCGGTGCTCATCTGGTGCGTGGAGAGGGGCCTCACGCGCGAGGAGGCCGACGACGAGCTGTACCGCCTCGGCGAGAAGACCCTGCTGGGCACGGGCCCGCTGCGCTAAGGGCTCGTCGCAGCGCCTCTATGCAGAAGCCTCTTACCGATTCAGTTGGCAACTAAAGAACCGTGCTGTCGCGGGGCCTAAACTATTAGTTTGGCGTTGAGGGCTCCTGCGGGTGGGAGTTCCGAACGTGCCGACGAAGATGGGAGCGGTTTGAACGACGAGCAGGTCATGCATGCCATGAGCCTTGATGACGTGTATCACGTCGATCGAGTGCTCGCGCAGGGCGCCGGCGGCGTGACCGAGCTTGTGTCCATCGAGGGCACCGGCCCCTTTGTCCGCAAGAAGCTCCCCGTGGAGATTGCCAACCAGGGCGTTTGGTCGGCGATAGGTGCGCTCGATTGCAGGCGCCTGCCCAAGGTGGAGGCCACGTACTCCTTGCCTGACCAGTTCGTTGTCGTGTATGACTATGTGCCCGGCCAGACGCTCGAGGAGCTGGTCACGGCGCACGGGCACCTTGGCTCCGCCGAGGCGGCCTCCCTCGCCGGCGACATTTGCGAGGCCGCGTCGGCGCTGCATTCCTGCGGAATCATCCATCGTGACCTGAGCCCGCGCAACGTGATCGTGGCGGCTGACGGCGCGCACCTCGTCGACCTCGGCATCGCACGGATGCGCGTGGAGGGCGCGACGAGGGATACAACTTCGCTGGGTACGCACGGGTTTGCCTCGCCTGAGCAGTACGGGTTTGCCCAGACGGATGCCCGCAGCGACGTGTACGCCATCGGCAAGCTGCTCGGGTACATGCTCACGGGCCTGCAGCCGGACGGCGAGGAATACGAGGCGCGGCTTGCGGACGCCGAGATGGTCGACGCCGGCTTGGCGAGCGTGGTTCGACGGGCGTGTGCGTTCGAGCCGAGCGCGCGCTACCAGACGGCCGAGCAAATGGCCGCGGCGCTCGGCGAGGCTGCTGGCGTATCTGTAGGAAGAAGGGCCGCGAGCCACGGTGCCGACATCGACGCGGGCACATCTGCCGCGAGCGCCAAGGCCGCTCTCAGCGGCAAGAAGCCCAAGGTCAACGTGGCGACCGTGCTCGTTGCGGTCGGAATCGTGGCGCTTCTTGCCGCTGTCGTGTTGACGGTTCGGCTGGCGTTGGGCGCGGGGTCGGGGTCGTCGGGCGCCGCGGACGCCGGTGCCGCGAGCACATCTTCCGATTCTGGCGCTTCGACAACCTCGTCGCCCACGACAACCTCGACGCCCACGGCAAGCTCGGCGAATTCCTCCTCGAACGTGGCCACGGCCCCGGACGGGGACGGCGAAGAGTTGCCGCTCGGGAT
>CAVIBB010000029.1:9365-17249 GCA_963640745.1 Paludibacteraceae bacterium | reverse complement strand
GTGTTGGGGTTGGCCTTCAGCTCGAGGACGTCGGCCTGCAGGATGACGGTCTCGAGAAGCTCGTCGATGCCGATCTTCTTCTTGGCCGAGATGTTGACGAACATGTTCTGTCCGCCCCACTCCTCGGGGATGATGCCGTACTCGGTGAGCTCCTGGCGCACGCGGTCGGGGTTGGCGCCGGGCTTATCGATCTTGTTGACAGCGACCACGATGGGAACGCCGGCGGCCTTGGCGTGGTGGATGGCTTCGATGGTCTGCGGCATGACGCCGTCGTCGGCGGCGACGATCAGGATGACGATGTCGGTCACCTTGGCGCCGCGGGCACGCATGGCCGTGAAGGTCGCGTGGCCCGGGGTGTCGATGAAGGTGATCTGGCGGCCGTTGATGGTGACCTGGGAGGCGCCGATGGCCTGGGTGATGCCGCCGGCCTCGCCCTCGGCCACGCCCGTGTGGCGGATGGCGTCGAGAAGGGAGGTCTTGCCGTGGTCGACGTGGCCCATGACGGTGACGACGGGCGCGCGGGGCACGAGGTCCTCGGGGTTGTCGTAGAAGGTGAAGGAGTTCTCCTCCTCCTTGGTCATGACCTTGACGTCGCGGCCGAGGTCGTCGGCCACGAGCTCGATGAGCTCGTCGGACATGGACTCGGTGAGCGTCAGCGGGGTGCCGAGCAGGAACAGGCGCTTGATGATGTCGTTGGCGGGCACGCCCAGGAGCTCGGCGAGGTCGGCGACCGTGGAGCCCTGCGGGACCTTGACGGTGTCGAGCTGCGAGAGGTCCTGGTCGTTGGCGATGGCCTCCTCGATGCGCTGCTGCTCAGCGGCCTGCTCGGCCTGCTTCTGGCGGCGCTCCTTGCGCTTCTTGCGGCGGCCGGAGGACTCGCGGGAGGCCTCCTCGACGGCCTGGCGGGCGTCGTCGAGCACCTTGCTGCGGTTGTAGGCCTCGGCCTCGCGGGCCATGCGGGAGTAGCGGTCCTCGCCGCCCTCGTCGCGACGGCCCTTCTTGCCGCGGCGACGGCCGTCGCCGGCGGGGGCGTCGGAGCCGTTGTCGCGGGCGGGGGCGCTGGACTCGGCGGCGCGCGGGGCGGGAGAGCCGCCGCGCTTGGGGCCGCGCTCGTCGGACTTGCGGCCGCGGCCGGACTTGGCGGCGGCCTTGGCGGCGGCGGCCTCCTCGGCCTGCTGCTTCAGGACCTTCTCCTGCTGGGCGATCTGGTCGAGCAGGCTGGAGAAGGACGGGGCCGCCTTGGGGGCGGTGTCCTTGACGCGGTTGCGCTCGGCCTCCTCGGCCGCGGCCTTCTCGGCGGCGAGGCGCTCCTCCTCGGCCTTCTTGCGGGCGGCCTCCTCGGCGGCGCGGCGGCGCTCCTCCTCGGCGCGCTCGGCCTCGCGGCGGCGCTCGGCCTCGCGGCGCTTCTCGGCGGCGAGACGGTCGAGCTCTGCCTGCTCGGCGGCGGCACGGGCCTCCTCGGCGGCCTTCTCGGCGGCGGCCTTCTTCTCGGCCTCGATCTCGGCGGCGCGGGCCTCGAGGATCGGCTTGAGCTTCTTGCGGACGATGGCCACGTAGGCGTCCTCGAGGGTCGAGGAGGCGGACTTGGCCGGGATCTTCATGTCGGCGAGGTGATCGAGCATGTCCTTGCTCGTCATCCCGTATTCCTTAGCGAGGTCGTGTACGCGGGTCTTAGGCATATGACCTACCTTCCTTGCGTGCGGGCGCTGCCCGGGCGGATACGTTCTCGGTGCTTAAGCGCCGCTTAGATGAGGGAGTCGGGGTCGTCGGAGACCTCGACGTCGCCGAGGCCGTCGTGGACGCCGCAGAAGCGGGAGCCGGGGCGCGCCATGTTGCGGCACTGGACGCCGTTGTCGCCCACGAACTCGCAGCGGTGCGCCTCGTCCTCGTCGATGAGGGAGTCGTCGGAGACGGCCTTGGGGACCTCGCGCATGATGCCGGCCGCCATGGACTCGTTCTTGATGTCGATGTGCATGCCGGTGAGGCGGGCGGCGAGGCGGGCGTTCTGGCCCTCCTTGCCGATGGCGAGCGAGAGCTGGTCGTCGGGCACGATGACGGTAGCGTAGTTGTCCTCGGGGTCGATGATCACGCGGGAGACGCGCGCCGGGGAGAGCGCCGCCGAGACGCACTTGGCGGGATCGTCGCTCCACAGGACGACGTCGACGCGCTCGCCGCGGAGCTCGGAGACGACGGTGCGCACGCGGCTGCCCTTGGGGCCGACGCAGGCGCCGACGGGATCGAGGTGGTCGTCGTTGCTCGAGACGGCGACCTTGGAGCGCACGCCCGGCTCGCGGGCGACGGAGCGGACCTCGACGACGCCGTCGTAGACCTCGGGCACCTCGAGCTCGAAGAGGCGGCGGAGAAGGTCGGGGTGGGTGCGGGAGACGACGATCGAGGGGCGCTGGCGCTCGCCGCGGACGGTGGGCTGGGCGGCGTTGGGGTCGCGCACGCCGATGATGATGGCCTTGACGCGCTGGTTGTGCATGTAGCGCTCGCCGGCCGGGCGCTCGTTCATCTCCTCGGGGTGGCGGCGCTGGTCGAAGTGCGGAAGCTCGGCCTCGACGCCCTCGCGGATCTTGATGATGGTGAAGTCGGGCGTGGTCTGCAGGACCGTGCCGGTGATGATGTCGCCGACGCGCTGCGAGAACTCCTCGTAGATCTGGACGCGGGCGGCGTTGCGCACGATGGCGCGGATCTCGGCCTTGGCGTGCTGGGCCGCGATGCGGGAGGTGTCGGCCGGGGTGACGTCGACCTCGTCGAACTCGGTGTAGTCGCCGTTCTCGTCCTCCTCGCCCTTGGGGACGAGCTCATAGACGTAGACGCGGCCGGTGGCGCGGTCGATGGTGACGCGCGCGCCGAAGGGCAGATGCATGACGTCGGCGTAGCTCTTAGCGAGCGACTGCTCGAGGCGGTCGATCAGGTAGAGCTGGTCGATGTGCTTCTCCTGGCAGAGGAGCTCGAGGGCTTCCATCATCTGAGATGCCATGTGGCGGTTCCTTCCTACTTCTTTCCCTGTGCGGAGAAATCGGGCTTGATGTTGCACTTCTTGACCTCGGCGAGCGGGATGCGGACCTGCTCGCCGTCGACCGTGAGGACGACGACGCCGTCCTCGAAGCCGTTGAGGGCGCCGGTGAACTTGCGGCGCCCCTCCGTGGCGGTGGTGGTGAGGGTGACCTCATTGCCGGCGAAGCGCACGAAGTCGCGCTCGCGGCGAAGGGGGCGCGCCATACCCGGGGAGCTCACCTCGAGGGTGTAGGCCGCGGGGAGCGGGTCGACCTCGTCGAGGACCTCGCCGATCCAGCCGGTCTCGGCCGCGACCTCGTCGAGGCTGATGGTCTCGGCCTGCTCGTCGGCGTGGTCGATGTAGACGCGCACGCACGGGTTCTTCGTGGCGCCCACGAGCTCGACGGCGACGATGTCGACGCCGTGCTCGGCCGCGCGGGCCTCGAGGGCGGCCAGGATCTCCTGGTCGGTGCCTGCTTTGGGCATGTGACCTCCTTCTCGGACACGCATCGCGTGAACATACAGAAAGGAAGCGGGGCGAGACGTTCCACCCCACTTCCTACGTTTAAAGCATCAATTGCATGAACAGAATAGCAAATTCGCAGCTCACGTCAAGGTTTTATGTCCTCGCGTCGCCGCTGCTCTCCACGATAACCCCACAGAGGCGCCCCGGAGCCTTACTCGGAGCGCAGGGCCTCGACCGGGTCCTTCTTGCTGGCGCTGCGCGCGGGGAGAAGGCCCGCGACCACGGTGAGGACCACGCTGATGAGGATGAGCACGAGGGCGTCGACGGCGGGCAGGCTCATGATGTTCGGCACCTGCTTCGTCTCCAGGACGTAGGCGTTGACGGGGACGCTCACGATGAGCACGACCGCGATGGCGAAGACGCCGGCGATGAGACCCTCGATGAAGGTCTCGGCGTTGAAGACGCTGGCGACGTTGCCCTTGGAGGCGCCGATGGCGCGCAGGATGCCGATCTCCTTCTTGCGCTCGAGCACGCTGATGTAGGTGATGATGCCGATCATGATGGAGCTCACGACCAGGCTGATGCTCACGAAGGCGATAAGAACCAGGCTGATCATGTTCACGATGTCGGTGACCGAGCTCATGATGATGCCCATGTAGTCGGTGTAGGAGATGGCCTTGTCCTCGTCGCCCGCGGCCTTGACCTGCTCGTTGTAGCCGTCGATGCGGTCGAGCACGCGCTCCTTGGCCTCGAAGTCCTTGGGGTAGATGCTGATGGAGATGGGGTCGTCCAGGTCGGCGTAGCCCAAGGTAGAGAGATTGTTGTCGTAGGTGAGGCGCGAGGCCTGGGCGTAGCTCGTCATGAGCGAGCTCAGGTCCTCGGCGTCCATGTTGAACTGGATGGCGTTGGCGAACGCGCTCGCGTCCACCGAGAACGCGTCGCCGAGGTTCGCGAGGGACCCCGAGAGCTGCGACATGCTCGTCTCCATCGCGGCGCCCATCTGGGTGGCCACCTGGTCCATGACCTGGGTGACGCCGGCCTTGAGCTGCGTCGATACGGTCGAGGCTATCTGCTCGCTCATGCGCTCCATGACCTGTGACATGGCCTGGGCGAGATAGGGCGCGAGGTCCTTCTCGACGTAAGACTCAAGGGTGCGGGTCACGGGCTCGGCGAGGTCCTTGGATATGGCGTCGAGCTGGGCGAGGCAGGCCTTGGCGTTCTCGTCGCCCTGCAGATAGGCCTGGAAGGCGGCGAGGACCTTCTCCCCGTCGGCGAGGTCCTGCGTCGAGAGGGACTTGAACTGCTCGCTCGAGAGGAAGCCCTGGAAAAGGTCGTTGACGAGCTGCGCGACCTCCTTCTGCTGCTCAGGCGTGACCTCGATGCCGGAGAAGACCTCGCTGAGGTCGGGCACGGGCGCCCCGGCGACGATGTCGGAGAAGTCGACGCCGCTGAAGTCGATGCCGGAGAGATCGATGTCCATACCGGAAAGGTCGATGTTCGAGAAGTCCATGCTCGAGAGGTCGGCGCCCGCAGAGCCGCCCAGGCTCGAGAGCCCGGAGAGGGCCGACTCGTCGAAGCTGAAGGCGCTCTTGAGCGCGGCCTCGTCAACGCTGAACACGCTGCCGAGGTCGAAGCCCTGCTTGGCCTCGCTCTGGAGCTCGTCGAACGTCTTGCCGGTGAAGACGTCGACCTCGGGGTCGGCGAGCTGCTCGGCCACGATCTGCGAGTCGGCGGCGCGGGCGAGAAGCTCCTGCGTGAGGGCCGGCGTGTAGGCGATGCCGGCGGAGAGGGCGTTGGAATTTGCCGTCTCGTTGGGGCGCACGACGCCGACGATGCGCAGGTCAAGGCCATCGGCGACCTGCGCGGCCATGTACTCGGCGTCATCGGACATGTCGGTCCAGGTGCCCGTCTCGTCGTTCTTGCGGTAGGCGTCGGACGGCGAGAGGACCTTGAACGTGCAGCTCAGCGCGTCTTCGTAGGTAAAGGTGACGTCTGCCTCGGGGGCCTCGAGCTCGCCGTCGGCCGACATCGAGCTCTCGACCATCTTGTTCATGTCCTCGATGTTGAGGGCTCCGATGCTGTAGAGGGTGTAGTCGCTCACGGTGCCGCGGCTCGAGAGGACAAGGACCGCCTCGTCGGCGGCGGTGGCCCAGCGCCCGGCCACGACGTCGTACTGGGACTCGAGAAGCTCCTGGTCGTCGAGCATCTCGTTGAAGACGTCGACGCCCATGGAGGACGTCATGGCCGATGACGCGGCCGCGGAGGAGCCGTTGCTCATGACCTCGGTCATGGCGTTGGGAACGAGCTTGGTGGCGGCGGCCGTCTCGCCCGCGCCGTCCTCGCGGTAGATGATGGGAGAGATGCCGTAATCGTACTGGATGGCGTTGACGTCCTCGCCGATGCCGTCGCCGCCCTCGTCGAGCCAGGACTTGAAGCTCGTCATGTCGTTGGATTTGACGCTAGCGAACATGTCCTTCACGGAGGTGAGCACGGGGATGGCGGTGCTTGCGCCCGTCTCGCCGTCGGATGCGCCCGCCGAGGAGCCGGAGTCGTCGACGGAGGGGCCGCCCAACATGGACGAGAGGTCGTAGCTCTGCTTGGAGATGGTGAGCGGGTAGCTCGAGAGCGTGTCCTCCTCGACCTTGGCTATGTACTCGTTCACGCCGTTGGAGAGGGCGAGGATGGCCGCGATGCCGATGATGCCGATCGAGCCCGCGAAAGCCGTCATGGCGGTGCGGCCCTTCTTGGTAAGGAGGTTGCGGGCCGAGAGGCCGAGGGCCGTGAGGAAGCTCATGGAAGTGCGACGGGTCGGCTTGGCCTCGCGGCGGAGCGCGGCATCGGGCTCGAAGGGGTCGGTGTCGCCCGCCACGCGGCCGTCGCCGATGGTCACGATGCGCGTCGCGTAGTCGCGCGCGAGCTCGGGGTTGTGGGTGACCATGATGACGAGGCGGTCCTGCGCGACCTCGCGCAGCAGGTCCATGACCTGCACGGACGTGGTCGAGTCGAGGGCGCCGGTGGGCTCGTCGGCAAGGACGATCTCGGGGTCGTTGATGAGGGCGCGGGCGATGGCCACGCGCTGCATCTGCCCGCCGGATAGCTGGGCGGGGCGCTTGTCGATATGCTGGGCGAGCCCAACCTTGGCCAAGGCCTCCTTGGCGCGCTCGCGGCGCTCGGCGTGGCCCACGCCCGAGAGCGTGAGGGCGAGCTCGACGTTCTCGAGGATGGTCTGGTGCGGGATGAGGTTGTAGCTCTGGAAGACGAATCCGATGCGGTTGTTGCGGTAGGCGTCCCAGTCGCGGTCGCGGAAATCCTTGGTCGAGATGCCGTCGATGACGAGGTCGCCGGAGTCGAAGTGGTCGAGGCCGCCGACGACGTTGAGCAGGGTCGTCTTGCCGGAGCCGGAAGGCCCGAGGATCGCGACGAACTCGTTGTCGCGGAAGGACACGCTGACGTCGTCGAGCGCGACCTGGGTAAAGGACGCGGTGACGTAGCGTTTGCAGATGTTCTTGAGCTCCAGCATGGGCGGGGCGCCTCTCTTTTATGTTTGGGTGTTGATGGCTGATTTTTACCCAAACTGATACATCAGCCTGAGCCGTCGGCTGCGCGGCAACAAAAAACGCTAACTTCCGGAGCCGTTGAGACGGGGCGCGCCATCATCGCCGCGAACGAAGCGCCGGCCGGAAGGCGCCCGCCGCCGAGGTGGTACCACCTCGGCAAGAAACGCTTCGAGATGGGGCGAAAACGGCCCTTGAAACGGTCCAAGTGGTGCCACGAGTACCACCTCGGCGCAACACCCGGCAAGAAGCGCCCCGAAAGCGCACCACGCAGTAATGAGAAGGGACCTCGCGCCCTGGAACGGCGCCGCGCAGTAATGAGAAGGGACCTCGCGCCCTGGAACGGCGCCGCGCAGTAATGAGGGGGACCCTCGCGCCCTGGAACAACGCCGCCCAGTAACGGAGCATTACTGGACGGCGCGGTTTCAGGGCTCTCCGCAGAATACGGTTACTGCGCGGTGAGGTTATAGGGCGCTTCTTGCCGGCGGGTTACTGGGCGGCGTGATTCCGGGGCTCGGAGCGGCCGACGGTTACTGGGCGGCGAGGTTACGGGGCGCGGAAGGGCGCGCTCGGGGCGCTTCTCCCCTAGCGGGCGAGCTCGCGGAGCTTGGTCGCGGCGGCGCCGGCGCGCACGAGCAGGTCGTGACCGGCCTCGCCCGCGCCGAGGGCGGCAAGGGCGTTGGCAAGAAGCACGTCGCAGTCGTCGTCCATACGGCCGAGGCTCATGGCGCAGTAGGCGTCGGCGGCCATGCCGCGAAGGGCCGCGAGGAGAAGCGCGGCCTCGCCGGTCTCGTCGGCGGGCGCGGCGACGGCGCCCATCTCGACGCCGCGGTGGGCGCTCACGTGCTCGCTGCGGGGGTG
>CAVIBB010000029.1:0-9300 GCA_963640745.1 Paludibacteraceae bacterium | reverse complement strand
CTGCGGTCGTGGACGGCGGCGATGAGCTGGTCGAGCTCGTCGACGGAGCCGCAGGCCACGCTCGCGTAGAGGCCCTCGATGACGACGCCGAACGCGTGGCCGCAGGGGACGAAGCCGGGAACGGCCGCCATGGCGTTCGACATCGTGGCGCCGAGGCCGCAGAGCTCGGCGAGGAGCTCGTCGCGCTTGGCGTAGAGGGCGGGGCGCTCGGACTCGGTCGCCTCGACGGCGCCATGCTGCACGGGGTTGGTCATCTGGAAATCCTTTCTGTGGGTTGTCTGCCGCAGCCCAGTCTACGGGACGCGAGGCCTAAGATGACCCCATGGCAAAGCGACACACATATATAGTCCAGGCGAACGGCATCGACGTCGAGGTCGAGCGCAAGGCCGTCCGGCGCATCAACCTGCGGGTCCGCCCCGACGGCACGGCGCGCATGAGCGTGCCGTGGCACATGGGGCGCGACGACGCCGAGGCGTTTCTCGCCGCGCACGCGGATTGGCTCGCGCAAGCGGCCGCGAAGGCGTCGAGAAGAAAAGCCGACGCGGCGGCGGCCCAGGGTCGGATGGCGCTCTGGGGCAAGCCCGTCGAGCTCGCGCCCGGCGCCGACCCCGCCGCGACCTGGCGCGCCGAGATCGAGCGGGCGCTTCCCGGCTCGGTCGCCCGCATGGAGGCCGCCTGCGGACTCCACGCCGCCGGCTGGCAGCTGCGCGAGATGAAGACGCGCTGGGGGTCCTGCACGCCGAAGACGGGCCGCATCCGCATCAACATCAGGCTCGCCGCCTACGACCCCGTCTGCCTCGACTACGTCGTGGCCCACGAGCTCACGCACCTTACCGAGGCGAGCCACAACGCGCGCTTCCACGCGCTGCTCCATGCCGCCTTCCCCCGCGACAAGGAGGCCGAGGCCCTGCTGCGCAGGGGCCCGTTGGGATAGGCGCGGCTCTTATTGCTAACGCTTCCGTTACATTGCGGATTTAACCGTTCACTTCGGCGAAACGCGCGCGGGGACGGTTCGAAACACGTGACGCGCAACATGGGTCGCGTAGTGTCGGCAAGACCCATGGAGAGGGGCGGCCTATGCCCTCAGAAGCACCCGTGTACGAGAGCCTCCTTTCGCACACGCCGAAGATCAACCAGCAGCTCGCGCGTTACGGCGTGAAGTTCGGCCTGTACAAGAACGGGCAGTTCAACGAGCGCCTCTTCCCCTTCGACGCCATCCCGCGCGTCATCAAGGCGAGCGTGTGGGCGGAGCTGGAGCGCGGCCTCGCGCAGCGCGTGGACGCCCTCAACGCCTACCTCGCCGACGTCTACGGCGAGAAGCAGATCATCCGCGACGGCGTCGTCCCCGAGGATTTCGCCTTCGCGAGCTCGGGCTACCTGCCGCAGTGCGAGGGCATCACCCCGCCGGGCGGCATCTACAGCCACATCAGCGGCATCGACCTCGTCGAGGGCGAAAACGACGAGTGGTTCGTCCTCGAGGACAACCTGCGCATCCCTTCGGGCGCCTCTTACCCGCTCGTGGCGCGCAAGCTCTGCCGCCGCTGCGACGCCGAGACGTTCCGCTCGACCCCGCTGCGCGACAACCGCGACTACGGCGACCGCCTGCGCCGCGTGATGGACAACGTGAACACCGGCGGCCTCAACGTCATCCTCACCCCGGGCCGCTTCAACGCCGCCTACTTCGAGCACACCTACCTCGCCGAGAAGGCCGGCGCCGTCCTCGCCGAGCCGCAGGA
The DNA here is from genome assembly GCA_963640745.1 of Paludibacteraceae bacterium. GTDB lineage: Bacteria > Actinomycetota > Coriobacteriia > Coriobacteriales > Atopobiaceae > Paratractidigestivibacter. The sequence continues at coordinate 7,564 of CAVIBB010000029.1, read as the reverse complement.
GCTCTTCGTCGAGAACGAGAAGCTCTACTACCGCGGCGGCTCGGGCAACCAGCTCGTCGGCGCGGTCTACCGCAGGCTCTCGGACGAGTTCCTCGACCCGCTGTGCTTCCGCGCGGACTCCCTCATCGGCGTGCCCAACCTCATGAGCGCCTACCGCGCGGGCAACGTCGCCGTCATCAACGCGCCCGGCAACGGCGCGGCCGACGACAAGGGCATCTACTACTTCGTGCCCAAGATGGTCGAGTACTACCTCGGCGAGAAGCCCATTCTCAAGAACGCCCCCACTTACCTGCCGTTCTATCCCGACGACATGGCCTACGTCCAGGACCACGCGGACAGCCTCGTCATCAAGGACGTGGCGGAGGCCGGCGGCTACGGCGTCGTCTTCGGCAACAGCCTCTCGCCCGAGAAGCTCGAGGACCTGAAGGCCCTCATCCGCCGCGAGCCCAGGCGCTTCATCGCCCAGGAAGTCGTCGACTTCCTCTGCCTGCCCACCTACATCGACGGCCAGATCGTGCCCCGCAAGGCCGACCTGCGCGCCTTCGTGCTCTCCGGCGAAAAGACCGAGGTCTGGCCGAGCGGCCTCACCCGCTACTCTCGCGAAGAGGGCTCCGCAATCGTCAACTCGTCCCAGGGAGGGGGCTTCAAGGACACATGGGTGCTTCAGTAAACGCGATCGCCGGGGTCCCGGCCCTGCACACGTCCACCATCTCGCTCGAGAAGGCCGACCACCTGCTTTGGCTCGGCCGCTACATCGAGCGCGCCTACACGACCCACAAGTTCATCCTCGCTGCCTACGACGAGGCGCTCGACGCCGCGGGCGACGAGTGGAAGGGCCAGCTCGCCGAGCTCGGCTTCGACGACGACGCCGAGACCCCGCAGGAGTTCTTCCAGACCTGCCTGTTCGACCCCGACTGCCTGGCGTCCATCGCCCACTCACTCGACGCCGCCTACGACAACGCCGTGCGCCTTCGCGACGTGCTGGGAACCGAGTCGCTGTCGTACATCCAGATGGCCTGCGACGCGCTCGTGGCCGCCAAACAAAGCGACGCTCCCCTGCTTGACCTGCAGCTCATTCAGGACAACATCATGGCGTTCAAGGGCTGCGTGGACGACTTCGTCGAGTCCGACGCGGCGAGGAACCTCATCAAATGCGGTATCTCCGTCGAGCGCATCGACCTCTACGCGCGCCTCTCTTACCGCCTGGGCCGCGTGCGCCAGGAGGTCCACCGCCTCTCGGCCCGCGTCAACCGCACGGGCACGCCCTACAGCCAAAGCGACCTCAAGGCGCTCGTCGAGCTCGTCTACTCCCCCACCTTCCCCGACGCGGTGACCTACGACCAGCTCGGCCTTATCCTCGTGCACGCCGCGCGCGTCTTCTAGGGGCGGCCATGAAGATCCTCAACTATTTCTTCGAGACGACGCTGGAATTCAGCGAGCCCGTGCGCTCGCACGACTTCGTGCTGCGCTGCATGCCGCCGAACACCGGCTCCCAAACCGTGATGGACGCCCAGCTCATCGTGGAGCCGCCGGCGACCATCTGCGAGCAGGTCGACGGCTTTGGCAATAAACTGCAGGTCGGGCGCCTTGAGGGGCCGCACGACAGCTTCTCGTTCATCTCGTCGGGCATGGTGATGGTCGACACCGCCGAGATTCACCCCGTGGCCGCGCACCCCATGTACTCGCGCCAAAGCGAGCTCACGCTGGCGGGACCGCACATCCGCGCCTTCGTCGACGACGCCCTGCGCGTCTGCGGAAACGCGCCCGCCCTGGAGAAGGCCCGCCGCCTGGCCCAGCTGCTTTCGCAGGAGATGGTCTACGGGCGAGGCTCCACCGACGTGGGGACGACCGCGGAGGAGGCCATCGCCGGCGGCCGCGGCGTCTGCCAGGACTACGCGCATGTGCTCATCTCCGCGTGCCGCGAGGCCGGCGTGCCCGCGCGCTACGTCAACGGGTTCCTGCTCGGCGAGGGAGAGACGCACGCCTGGGTCGAGGTCCACGACGGCACCTGCTGGCGAGGCATCGACCCCACGAACCGACGCGGCGCGGACTGCAGCTACATCACGCTGTCGCACGGCCGCGACTTCTCGGACTGCCCCATCGAGCGCGGCGTCTTCGTCGGCGGCGCGCGCCAGTCGCAGAGCGTGCGCGTGCGCGTGACCGACGACGCGGCGTGGGCCGCGCTGGGAACCTTCGGCGACTAAGGGCGCGCAGGGATTCCCCCTCCCCCACGTGTGCGCTTCTTGGCAAGAGGCCCGGGACGGTGCAAGACGCGCCGCCCCGGGCCTTCTTTGTGCCGTGCCCGCACGCGCCAGCCTCGCGCCGAGAGCGCACTCCGTGCCCACACGCCGCGCCCATGTGCCCGGGCCTCGCGCCGTGCCCGCGCGCCCGGGCCCGCGCGCAAAACCCGCGACGCCCGTGGTTTATTGCGGATGTTTCGGCGCGTTTCGTATCAAGTTAACAACACCTGTGGCGCGACTCGAAAGACGGCCCGCGCGCACCATACTTAGGAAGTCAATAAACGAAGCGCAGATAGGAGTACCCGCATGGTCGAAACGGTCTTTGCGTCGGAGCTCCCCGTGGGCGAGCGGCTGCTCATCCAGAAGCACCGCATCGAGGGCACGGCGGGCTCGCCTTTCGGCGGCGAGGCGGCCGAGAAGGGCAAGAAGCCCCGGGTCGCCGTCGTGACCGGCATCCACGGAGACGAGCTCGAGGGCCAGTACGTCGCGTTCAAGCTCGCGCAGATCCTCGAGGCGAACCTCGACAAGCTCTACGGCACGGTCGACATCTACCCCGCCATCAACCCCCTCGGCATCAACTCGATCGAGCGCAGCGTGCCCATGTTCGACGTTGACCTCAACCGCACCTTCCCCGGCAAGGCCGACGGCGACCTTACCGAGACGCTCGCGCGCGCCGTCTTCGACGATGTCTCCGGCGCCGACGTGGCCATCGACATCCACGCCTCGAACATCTTCCTGCGCGAGATGCCGCAGGTGCGCATCAACGAGCTGTCCGCCAACGAACTCGTGCCGCTCGCGCCCCTGCTGAACATCGACTACGTGTGGGTCCACGCCTCGGCAACCGTGCTGCAGTCTACCTTCGCGTATGCGCTCAACACGACCGGAACCCGCACGCTCGTCGTCGAGACCGGCGTCGGCATGCGCATCACCGAGGATTACGGCGAGAGCCTGACGCAGGGAATCCTTCGACTGGCTGCCCACCTCGGCGCCTGGGGCGGCGACTTTACCTGCTCCAAGCCGCCCGTCATCTCCAATGACGGCGAGGTCAGCTACCTCAACGCAGGCAAGGGAGGGATCTTCTTGCCCGAGGCGGAGCACGGAACGATGGTCGAGGAGGGCCAGCTCATCGGCATCGTCGCGGACACGCTCACGGGCAAGGTCGCCGAGCGCGTGGTCGCCCCCGTGTCCGGCCTGCTCTTCACGCTGCGCGAGTACCCCGTCGTCTACCCCGGCTCGCTTCTGGGCCGCATCCTCAAGGACGTGAACCAATGAGAAAAGTAAACCTCTTCACGCTCGACACGCCCTACCGCGAGCCGCTCACCATCTGGGGATACGAGTTCGGCCGTGCCGACGCCGAGAAGTGCGTGGCCATCGTCGGCTCCATGCGCGGCAACGAGGTTGAGCAGACCTTCGTGTGCGCCGACCTCGTGCGCAGGCTCACCGCGCTCGAGGAGAAAGGCGCCATGGACCCGACGCGCCGCGTGCTGGTCGTGCCGTCGGTCAACGCCTTCTCGATGAACATCTCCGAGCGTTTCTGGCCGGTCGACAACACCGACATCAACCGCATGTTCCCCGGCTATGACGGCGGCGAGACCACGCAGCGCATCGCGGACGGGCTCTTCTCTGCGGTGAAGGACTACGCGTACGGCATCCAGCTCTGCAGCTTCTACCTGCCCGGCGATTTCCAGCCGCACGTCCGCGTGACGGACGCGGGCGCCATCTCGGAGGAGTCGCTCGCGATGGCGGACGCCTTCGGGTTCCCCTACGTCGTTGCAAAAAAGCCCTCGAGCTTCGACACGACGACCCTCAACTACAACTGGCAGGTCTGGGACACGCACGCCTTCAGCGTCTTCGTTCGCGACATGGGATCGCTCTCGACGCACAACGCGGTCGAGGTCGAGGATTGCATCCTGCGGTTCCTCGACGACCGCGGCGTCGTAAGGTTCACGCTGCCGGGCGGCTTCCGCTCGACGCACCTCGACGAGTCCTCGCTCGTCGACGTGCGCTGCGAGCGCGCGGGCGGCTTTTTCCTGCGCGACGTCGAGCCTGGAGAGCGCGTGCGCGCGGGGCAGACGCTTGGTCAGGTGCTCGACTGCGGCGACGCACACGTCAAGGAGATGCTGACCGCGCCCATCGACGGCCGCGTGTTCTTCTGCCACGTCGACCCGCTGATCAACCAGTACACCATCGCGTTCAAGATCGCCTCGGAGACCACCTGGTCCCACGCGGAGTAACGCATCGGCCCAAATAGCCACACTCGGTAGGAAATCACGCCGCCCCGCACCCGTTCCCACGGGTGCGGGGCGGCTCGTTTTGAGGAATTGGGGCTCATTTCGAGCCTGCGGAGGCTTCCAACGCAGCCATGGCCGACTTATCCCACTTTAAAATTGGATTTGTCGAGTAGCCGAGATAATGAGCCACACGTTTGCCCAGGTCAGCGCGCTGCGTAGTTGGCGGCTACTCAGCGAATCCAATTTTAAAGTGGGATAAGTCGGCCTGCCTGCTTGCGAGCGCATGAATCAGCGCCCCGAAGGCCGCTCCAAGCCCCGCTGCACCCGTCCGGAGAGCGCTTCGCCCTGCTGGCTTCCGACTTTCGCCCCGCACACGGCAAAAAGCCGGCTTTCGCACAAAAACACCCCCGCATCCAAGTCGCTTGGATGCGGGGGCGTCGCTCGATCGCGGAAAACCACGGGCGAGTCGCTTGGGAAAGAAGCCTTACTCGGCGACCACGTCGGCGGAAGCCTTGGGGGCGCGCGCGTCGGCCTCGGCGGCCGCGACGTTCTTGCGGCCGAGCTCGGTCCACTCGGGCTCCTCGTCGGGGATGGAGCCGGCAGCCTTGCCGAAGAGCTCCTTCAGGCAGTTGTAGGCCACGATGACGCCGAGGACCACGAGCAGCACGGCGAAGACGAGCTGCAGCACGGAGTTGAACACGGAGGCGGCGGTGCCGGCGGAAAGCGCGGTCACGCAACCCATGATGGACTGAACCAGCGAGGTGAAGGTGCAGCAGAGCAGGAACGCGACGGGCACGTAGAGCATGGCGCCCTTACGGCCGGTGCACTTGCAGAAGACGGCGAGGGTGATCATCGTCATGCCGCCGAGGAGCTGGTTGGAGGCGCCGAAGAGCGGCCAGATGGCCAGGTAGCCGCCGAAGGTGAGGGCGAGGCCCGGGACCAGGGTGACGACGGTGGCGAACCAGGGGTTGCCGAGGACCTTCATGGCGCCGGAGTTCTCCTCGTCGACGGCCAGGGCGTCGTTGGAGCTCGCGAAGAACTCGGAGAAGGCGGTGCGGGCGATGCGGGCGACGGCGTCGAGCGAGGTCAGGGCCAGGGCCGAGACGTTCATGGTCATGAAGACGGTGGCGACCGTGGAGTCGATGCCGAAGGAGGTCATGCCACGGGCGATGCCGGCGGCGAAGATCTGGAACGGGGTGGAGGCGACGCCGTTGTTAAGGGCACCGGTGCCGGCGGTGTTCATGTCGGCGAACATGATGCCGGCGATGATGATGGCGATGATGCCGACGAAGGACTCGAGGATCATGGCGCCGTAGCCGACCTTGACCGCGTCCTCCTCGTTGGACACCTGCTTAGAGGAGGTGTTGGAGGAGACGAGGCTGTGGAAGCCGGAGAGCGCGCCGCAGGCGACGGAGACGAAGAGGACCGGGAACATCATGCCGGACTTGGTCGAGAAGCCGACGAAAGCCGGGGCGGTGATGGTGGCCTTGCCCTGGACGCCGAGGACCACGATGCCGATGACGGCGCAGACGATCATGACGACCATCATGATGGTGGTGAGGTAGTCACGCGGGGTCTTGAGCAGGTTCAGGGGCATAGCGCAGGCAAAGACCAGGTAGACCATGACGACGGCGATCCACTGGTTGAGGTCGAGGTAGAGCGGGAACTGCATGCCGACCACGAACATGACGACGATGGAGACGACGGCGAGCACGAACTCCTTGACGCCCTCGAGGTTGAACTTCTCGCGAGCCCAGCCGAAGGCGATGGCCACGAAGGTGAAGAGGATCGAGATGGTGCCCGCGCAGCCGGCGGCGTAGGACTTGGCGAAGTCGACGCCGCCCTCGGCGGCCGCGGTGTACTTGAAGGTGCCGCAGACCATCGAGGTGAAGGCGGCGATGACGATGATGCAGAAGAGCCACTGGAACAGCAGGAAGAGGCGGCGGCCGGTGCGGCCGATGTACTTATCGACCAGCTGCGCGATGGACTTGCCGTTGTTCTTCATCGAGGCGTAAAGCGCGCCGAAGTCGTGGACGGCGCCGAAGAAGATGCCGCCGACGAGGACCCAGAGCACGACCGGGACCCAGCCGAAGGCCATGGCGACGATGGTGCCGGTAACAGGGCCCGCGCCGCAGATGGAGCTGAACTGGTGAGAGAACGCGGTGAACGCGGAGGCGGGGTGGAAGTCCTTGCCGTTCTCCATGCGGCGCGCCGGGGTGATGGCATCGGCGTCGACGCCCCACGACTTGGCGAGCCACTTACCGTAGAGCAGGTACGCGGCGGCGAGCACCACGGCCGCGACCAGCATCAGTACGATTCCGTTCATTTTCTTGCTTACCTTCTTTCTTTGGGAACAAAAAAGGCCGCCTGGTATACCCAAGCGGCCCCACACTTCGCCTCATCAAAGCCGCCCATTATCTTTCGGGTCGGCTCCTAACCAACCCGCGCTAAATTGCAAGAGCGATAATGGATAGCGTGACGAAGGACATGTTAGAGTTCCCATCTTCGTGGCGCTTACGCGCCCCCTGTGGACGGTTGACACTATGGGCGTATCGTCTCCATCGGGTGCGCACAAGTTTTATTCCCTAACATGCCTGAAACATAAATTTGCACCGTTCGTCGATATTGAGAGACCGTTTACCGACAGGTGTTAGAAAACCAAAGCGCATTTACCCAGCAACGAAGGGAGAGACCATGAGCGTCGTGGACATCATGAGGGAACGCTACTCGGAGCGCCGGTTCTCGCCGGAGCCGGTGGAGGAAGAGAAGCTGCTCGCCATACTCGAGGCCGGAAACCTCGCCCCGACCGGCGAGAACCGCCAGCCGCAGCGCATCCTCGTGCTCACCGGCGACGAGGCGATGGCCAAGGTCGACCTCTGCACGCGCTGCCGCTTCGGTGCGCCCGTCGTCCTCGTGCTCGCCTACGACATGACCGTGGCGGCAAGAAACCCGGACGTCGCCGACTTCGGGCCCGTCGACGTCGCCATCGTGGGCGACCACATGAGCCTCGCGGCGGCCGAGCTCGGCGTGCACAGCTGCTGGGTCGGCCTCGTGAACCCCTCCGAGGTGCGCCGCCAGTTCGGCGTGCCGCCC
>CAVIBB010000028.1:0-17746 GCA_963640745.1 Paludibacteraceae bacterium | reverse complement strand
CCCCTAGCGCGCCGACGGTGCCACACCGGCCGATCTGCCCCTCACTCGTCGCTCGCGTACCTCGTGTACGCGTCGCCTGCAAAATACAACCCAACGAGAAGCGCCCCGTTTGCAGGAACGGGGCGCTTCTTTCTAAGTAATGTTCGGCTTCAAGGCTTAGATGGGCGAGCCGCCGCCGCAGAATCCGGAGCACCAGTACACGCTCTCGACGGTGACGCCGCCGGACTCGGAGCTGGACTGCACGACCTGGCCGTTGCCGATGTACATGGCCACGTGGAAGGTCGAGGCGCCGCCGTCGTAGGAATAGAAGACGAGGTCGCCCGGCTGCATCTGGGAGACGGAGCTGACCCAACGTCCCGAGGCCTTCATCCACTGGAACTGACCGTAGGCGTAGTGGCCGGAGGCGTGCGGGATGGAGACGCCTGCCTGGCCCCACGCGTACCAGCACAGGCCGTTGCAGCTGAAGCCCACGCCGGGGGTGTCGGACCAGCTGTAGCTCTGGCCGACCTGGGCGAGGGCGACCGCAACCGCTGTGGAACGCAGGGAGCTGGAATCGGAGCTGGTGTTATTCGAGCTGTTGTTATTGGTGTTCGAATTCGAGTTCGAGTTCGAGTTCGAGTTGGAGTTGTTGCTGGAGTTTGAATTTGAGTTCGAGCTCGAATTCGTGTTGGAATTGGACTTGGCCTCTTCCTGCGCCTTGGCGGCAGCCTCTTCCTCGGCCTTCTTCTGGGCAGCCTCGGCGGCGGCGCGCTTCTCGGCCTCGATGCGCTCCTGCTCGGCCTTCACTGCCTCCTGCAACTCGGTCGAGAGCCCGTTGACGTAGCTCGACTGCTCGGCGTAGGCGGCGTTGGCGGTCTGGGCCTTCTCGGACTGGCTCGCGAGAAGCTGCTGCTGCTCGGCCTGCTGGCCCTCGAGTTCGTTCTCCTCGTTGCTCAGCGTCGTCTCGAGCTCGGTCACCGTCTGGATGCTCTGCTGCTTGGCGGCCGAGACCTTGTTCGCGTAGTAAACACGCGAGACGAGGTCCTCGAAGTTCTGCGAGCTTAGGACAAGCTCGAGCAGGGTGGCGTCGCCGCCGGTCTTGTAGGAGTTCGTAATGTGCTCGGAGAGCTCCTGCTTGGCGACGGCAAGATCCGCCTGGGTCTCGCTGATCTGGCCCTGTAGGACCGTGATCTGGGAGTTGATGGAGTCGAGGTTCGAGGTGGTCTCCTCGAGCGCGGCCTCGGCTTCGGCGAGGGTCCCCTCGAGCTCGCTGAGGTGGGACATGGCGCTGTCGAGCTGGGACTGGAGCTCCTCGGTGGTGGCGGCCTGCGCCGTCGCGGGGATGGCGAGCGGGGAGGCGGCGAGCGTGCCGGCGAGAATCGCGGCAAGGGCCACGCGGGAGGTGAGCGTGATGTGTTTGCCCTGCATTCTTCTCCTTCGCATGACGCGCGTTAAGGCGCGCAGTTCTTGTTTAAAGGTATGCGTGCATTGATAAATCAGTATCATAACGCGCACCTCGCCGACTTCATAAGATATCTTCGAGACTCCATCGGGCTGAAAACGCAATTGCGGTGGAGTCTTGAGTATCTTTCGCGGCCCCGCCGCCATAGATACAGAATCCATGGAACGGCCCCTGGCAGGGGGCCCGCGGGGATGCCGGCGGATAAACTAATGTGCTGTTTGTTGCGAACACGGGCCCGATGGGCTTTTTTATTGTCTGAATCGTCTGGAGAAGCACAAGGTGGATAGCCGCACCAAGCCTTTCTATGTTCCCAAGCACCTCGCTGTTCCGAGCGACGGCGCCGACGAGACGTCCAAGCTGCCCGCGCTCGCGGGCAAGGCCGCGCCCCGTGTCGACGCGGGTGCCGTCGAGTCGACCCCGGCCGCGTCCGGTGGGGAAGAGGGGCAGTCTGAGGACGCCGTGAAGGAGCAGGTCGGGCGCTCTTCCAACATGGTGAGCATCCTCGTCATCATCAGCCGCATCACGGGGTTCCTCCGAACGTCCGTCCAGGCGTGGGCCCTCGGCGCGGCCGGACTCGCGAGCGCCTACACCGTGGCCAACAACCTTCCCAACCTGCTCTACGAGTTCGTCTGCGGCGGCATGCTCATCACTGCGTTTCTTCCCGTCTACCTGTCGGTAAAGAAGAAGCTCGGCCGCGAGGGCTCGAGCGCCTATGCCTCCAACCTGCTCTCCATCGTCGTGGGCCTGATGGTCATCGTCACGGTCATGAGCCTTATCTTCGCCTCGCCCATCATCTGGACGCAGTCGGCGGGCGCGACCGAGGGCTTCGACTCTGACCTTGCCGTGTGGTTCTTCCGCTGGTTCGCCTGCGAGATCGTGCTCTACGCGCTCTCGTCCATCGTGTCGGGCGTGCTCAACGCCGAGCGCGACTACTTCTGGAGCAACCTCGCGCCCATCTTCAACAACGTCATCACCATCGGCTCGTTCGTCGCCTACGGCTACCTCACGCAAAACGTCGGGATGCCTTGGCGAGAGGCGGCTGTGGTCCTTGCCATCGGCAACCCCCTCGGCGTCGCGGTTCAGGTCTTCTGCCAGGTGCCCGCCCTCGCGCGGCACGGCGTGCGGCTCACCCCGCACGTGAACTTCCGCGACCCCGCCCTCAAGGACACGGTGACCATCGGCCTGCCGACCATCGTGGCGACCCTTGCCTCGGTGCCCACCACGGCCGTGGCCTCGAGCTGCGCGCTTTCCGTCACCGCCGCCGGCGCCTCCATCTCGTACTACGCGCGCGTCTGGTATGTGCTGCCGTACTCGATCTTCGCCATCCCGATCTCGGTCACGATGTTCACCGAGCTCTCCGCCAGCTGGATCTCGGGCGACAAGGCGACCTTCATCGATTACCTGGCCGACGGTATGAAGAAGATCCTCTTCACCATCATCCCGTGCTCGATGCTGCTCATCGTCTTTGCTCCCGCGCTCATCGCAGTCTTTGGCGGCGGCCAGTTCGACACGGAGGCGGCGTCCCAGACGGCCTCGTATCTCCAGGCGCTCTCGCTCGCGCTGCCGTTCTACGCGCTTTCTTCTTACCTGCAGAAGGCCTGCTCGTCGATGATGAGCATGAACTTCTATGCGGGCGCCTCCGTCGTCGCCTCCGTCGTCCAGGTCGTTGTGTGCATCTGGCTCACCCCGGTCTTCGGCCTGCTCGTCGTGCCGGTGTCCTCGGTTCTCTTCTATGCGATCATCGACGTCATCGCCCTGGTTCGCATCCGCATGATCGTTGGCGGCATTGGCGCCTGGCAGCTCGTGGTGCCCGTCGTCCGTTCCTTCGTATTCGGTGCCGTCGGCTGCATCGTCGGCATCGTCATCCTGAAAGCGCTCGAGGCGAGGTTCGGCGTCTGCTACGGCGCGGTCCGCGGCATCACGTATTCCGTTGTCGCCGGTATCCCCGCCATTGTCGCGTGCTTCGGCCTTGCGAACCTGCTGCACATGTCCGACGCGCCTTTCTTCGACAGCATCTTCTCCAAGGTCGGGCGGCTCTTCCGCCGCGGAAGATAAACCGGGCTTTCTGCGCCGGCGTATACTCGTTGGCGCATCCGCGTCTTTGTCGCCGCCCAAGCACGGCGCGTTAGGAGCATCAAAGTATGACTACAAAGAGAAACGACATCGTGCCCGTCATCCTCGGCGGAGACATGTCTTCCTACCCGCTTGCCCGCGAGTTCCACGAGGCGTTCGGGGTTACGTGCACCTGCGTGGTGCCTGAGCCCATCCGCATCATCGAGCTCAGCAGCATCATTAATGTCCGCCATGTGCCGGACATGGGTGAGGAGCACCTGCGCGCGGCGCTCGAGGAGATCGCGGCCGCCAACGCCGGTAAGCACGTCGTCGTCATGGCCAACTCCGACGCCGTGGTCGAGCGCCTCGAGCGCGTCTTGCCGGGACTGCCGGAAAACGTCATCTCGCCCATCGCCCCGCGCGACATCATGCTGCGCGCCTCCGACAAGATCCAGTTCGCCGAGATATGCCGCGAGTACGGCCTCGACGCGCCCGTCTCCGAGGTCGTGCACCTCGCCGGCTCCGACCCTATTCCGCCGACAAAGATCGGCTTCCCGCTTATCGCCAAGACGGCGGTGAGCTCGGCCGAGTACAACAAGCTCTACGCCAAGGGGTTCAAGAAGATTTACTTCCTGCATGAGCAGGCCGAGCTCGACCAGCTGTGGCGCGACCTCCGCGCCGAGGGCTTTACCGGCGACTTCCTCGTCCAGGAGCTTATCGAGGGCGACGACACCTACGTCGACATGATGACCGTCTACATCAACCAGAAGGGTGAGCCCACGATGTTCGCCGGCGCCCAGGTTCTGCTCGAGGACCATGCGCCGTCGCTGTTCGGCAACCCGGTCGCCATGATCACGCGTCCCCTGCCGGAGCTTTGGGAGAAGGTTGGGCGCATGCTCTCCGACCTCGGCTGGCGCGGCTTCGCGAACTTCGATATGAAGCGCGACCCCAAGACCGGTCGCGAGATCTTCATGGACTTCAACCCCCGCATCGGCGCGAACTCCTATTACGCGTGTGCGGGCGGGCTGAACCCGATGGAGGCTCTCGTGGACGACTTTGTTGACGGCGGGTCGAAGGTGCTCAGGACCTCCCGCGAGGCCATCTACTCCCGCGCGCCCGTCTCGATGGTTCGCAAGTACATCGCCGACGCCGACCTGCTCGCCGAGTACGACGCGCTGGCCCGTGCGGGGGAGGTCTACAACCCTGTCCGGTACAAGGGCGATAGCCTCCAGGCACGCGCCATGGGCCTTCTCATGGAGAAGAACTACGTGCGCAAGTTCAAGCGCTACTACCCCGAGCGGACCGATACCGCGTTCTAGGGGTTGTGCGCGATTTCGGGAACCTTTCGAGGCTGCTTTGGGGCCGTCCCAACGGGATGACCCCTCTTTTTTGGGGTTATGCGACGTTCGGTCAGGCGCTATGTCGCACAACCCCGGATTTCAGGGGCCGTGGCCCTGTTTTCCGGGGTTGTGCGATGTTGCGTGCATGCGGAGGGCGCATAACCCTCGGTTTTAGGGGGCGCGACGTAGCGTGGGGGGTCTGGAGGCCTAGAGCAGCGCCGCGACCGGCAGGTCTTCCTCGTATTTGGCGCTGTTCGCGCGGTAGAACTCGACGCAGCGGTCCGCGAGCACGTCCATGGCGTCCACCAGGTAGGCCGGCTTGTCGTCGAGGTCTTGGTACACGACGGAGAGCTCGGTGCAGCCCACGATGACCGTCTCGCAGCCCTCCTCCTTGTGCAGGCGCCGCGCCACCTCGAGAAACGCCGTCGCGTCATAGGGGAGGTTCTTCTTGATCCGCTCATAGATGAGGGGCATGACAACCTCGTCCTGTTCCTGCTTTGTCGGGACGACCACATTGAGGAGCGCCTCGCTGAGGTAGTCCTGGAAGACACCCGACTCGATGGTGCCGGACGTGGCAAGAAGCCCGACCGAGCTTCCGGCTCCCGCGGTCGCGAGGATGCGCGCGGCCGTCTCCTTCATGATGTTGAGGACGGGTACGTTGGCGGCCTCAACGATGGGGTCGTAGAAGTAGTGGGCCGTGTTGCACGGAATGGCGATGTAGTCGGCGCCGGCGTGCTCGAGCCAGGCGACGACCTTCTCGAGCTCGGGCAGGGGGTTCGCCTGGCTGTGGTCGAGGATATAGGCCGTGCGGTCCGGGATCTGGGGGTCGTTGAACACGATCATGGGGATGTTGTCCTGGTCGCGCTCGGCCGGGGTCTTCTTTATGACGCACTGCATGAAGTAGGCGGTGGCCATCGGCCCCACGCCCCCGAGAATCCCCAGAATCGGCCTGTGCATAGGTCCCTCCTTGCCGCTAGCGGCCCAGAATCTTGTGGGCGAGCTGCTTGGCCTTGTACGTCAGGGGCTTCACGGGAAGCGTGAAGGAACCCATCATCTCCAAGACATACCCGCCGAAGCCCTGCTTGAACTCAAGAAGCCCGCGACCGGGGTCGGTTTCGTCGTCGAAGACGCCGTCGATGCCGTAGAAGTTGTACTGGTCCACGCCGCGCTCGAGGCACTCGAGCATCATGCGGTGCTGGATGGCCGTGGAAGCGTAGAACTTCGCGTACTTGGGGTCGCTGCCCGAGAAGAGATAGACGCACTCGCGCGGGTGCCAGACGAAGAGCGCCGCCGCTGCGGGGATGAGGCTGCCGCCCTCCTCGATGTAGGTGTGGGCGGTCTCGATGCGCTTGAGCGACGCCTCGTGCTTCTTGCGCACGTCGGCGAGCTTGCGCTCGACCTTCTCGGGGGTGCGGGCGGTCTCGAGGGACTTCTCGAGGCGATCGATGTCGGCCTGGAACGCGTCGCGCTTGTCTTCCCAGGACTTGAGGTGGGCCTGGGTGTCAAAATACGCGATGGTGAACTCGGCGGCGTCGCCGAGCCCGTCATAGAGCGACTCGAAGTAGGAGAGCGGGCGGTTCTCGAACCCCTGCTTCTCGCAGCTGAGCTGGCAGATGGCGTGGAACGTGGGCAGCTCGTCGCGGCCGACGCGCTCTACGCGCACGCCGTTGTCCTGCGCGATGCGCACGTTGCGCTTGGTGTTCTTGGCGTAGGTGGCAAGAAGCGCCTTCTCGTCGGCGATGCCGGAGAGGTCCTTGACGTAACGCCAGCGCGGCACCGCCTGGTAGCCGAGGACGAAGCCGTCGTGCTCGAAGCCGAGGCGCTTGAGCAGATCGACGCCGGCGTCGTCGGCGCCCGCGGGGACCCACGCGGGAACGTTCGCCGCGCGCTCGCCGTCGGCGATGGGGGTGCCGTCAGAGGCGCGGTAGCGGTAGACATTGTCCGGGGTGACCTCGAGCTGGGCGGCGCCGGCCTCCTTCGCGCGGCGCTTGAGCTCGCCGAAGACGAACTCCGCGAGCTCGGCGTCGGCGAGGTCGACGAGCGGGCCGTTGTGCACCTCGGCGAACGTGGAGAGCTTTCCGCGGTGCAGCTCGAGCTGAGTCGCGGCAACGAGCTCCTCGCCCTCATAGAAGCCGAGGTAGCTCACCTCGATGCCGTTGGACTCGCGCACCCGGCCCATGCCGGACGCTTGCTGGAAGTTGCCCCAGGGGCTCCGCGCGCTGAAGGCGTCGAGCTCGGCGGGGGCGATTTCTTTGCAGGTAAAAGAGCGCATGCTCTGCCTTTCGTGAGGTTTGGTTCCGGGCTCCCGGCGCGACGGCGTCTCTAGCGGTAGCGGATCTTCTTCGCCGCGCAAAGGGCGCCGTAGATGCCCTTGCGGACCACGAGGTCGCGATCGGGTGCCACGTCCACCACGCCGTTCTTGGCGAACTTGGTCTTGAACTCGTTCAGGCCCATGAGCTCGGGCGCGAAGTCGCTGCCGATGCCCATCATGTCGTAGTCGGCGCAGCCCTTGTTCTGGAAGAGGTCCACGCACTCGAAGAGCACGAGCTTGTCGGTCACGTGCTGGCGCATGCTCTCGGAGCGGGAGGCGCCGTAGTAGCGAACCGCGCGCGTGCCCGAGATGGTGACGATGGACCAGGTGACCACGCGCCCGTCGATGCGCCCGGCGTAGACGCGGCAGTGCTCGGGCCCGAGGATGCGGATCATGTCCTCGTAGTCGGAGCAGGGCGCCGGCACGAAGTCGTCGCGCTTGCCCGTCTCGACCATGACGTCGTAGAACTCGGCGAAGGACTCGGTCGCGAGCTCGGTCTCGTCGGCGCAGACGGCGGGGCTCTCGCGCAGCGCCTTGCGAACATCGCGGCGCCCGCGCGGCTTCATGCGGCTGAGGATGTCCTCTTCCGTGCCGCCCGCGAGGTCGATGACCACGGTCTGGTTGTACGGGCGCGTGGAGAGGACCGGGCGAACCATGGCGGGCTCGCCGGCAATGGCCAGGCGGCAGAAGACGACCTTCCTGTCGTCGCTGCGGATAAACGCGGAGAGAGCCGCGAGCACCTCGGCCTCGAGCGCCTCGTCGCGCTCGGAGACCCAGACGGGGCCGTGGGCGCTTCTCAGGTAGTGGTAGCCGTGGGTCTCGTAGTCGAGGAGGCTCAGCAGCGCGACGGTCGCGCCGTCGCGGGTGACCTCGAGGCAGCCCCAGGGGGTGCGGCCGGGAATGGTGGCCTGGTAATCGGCCCAGGCGCGGGTCTGCTCGATGGGAAGGTTCACGCCGAGCCCGGCGGCCTTCTGCTCGAGCTCGGAGATGCTGATCTTGTTGACCTGAATCAAAAGACGCTCCAGTTGGTCGTTATTCACAGATGAAATCATTTTAGGGCCGTGCCACCGCGGCCCGACCTGCCGGGTACACTCTCTAGGAAACCCCCATTGCAACCACGTGCCGTAAAGGAGCGCCGTGTCCGACGATGACCGCGAGATAAGCCCCGTGCCCGATGCCGCCGACCGCGCCGCCGCGCGCGAGCACGTCACGGCCGCCATCGACGGCCTCGCGAGCCTCGTCGACCAGGTCGCGCTCGTCCCCACCGATCCGGGTTGCTACCTGTGGAAGGACGCCTCCGGCACCGTCGTCTACGTGGGCAAGGCCAAGAATCTCCGCGCGCGCCTGCGCCAGTACGTCACCCTCACCGACGACCGGCAGAAGATCCCCCTCATGATGCAGGTTGTCCGCTCCTTCGACTACGTGGTCGTCGGCTCCGAGCACGAGGCCCTCGTCCTCGAGCGCAACCTCATCGCCCAGTACCACCCCTACTTCAACGTCGACTTCAAGGACGACAAGTCCTATCCCTACATCGCCATCACGGAGTCCGACGTCTTTCCGGCCATAAAGTACACGCGCGAGAAGCACCGCAAGGGGACGCGCTACTTCGGGCCCTACACCGACGCCAAGGCCGCCCGCGAGACCATCGACACCCTGCGTAAGTTCGTGCCCATCTGCACCGCGACCTGCGCCGAGTGGAAGCGCGCCAAGCGCCTGCTCGACCGCGACCCCGACCAGGCCTCCGTCGCGAACATCGTGCTCGCGGGCAAGTGCCGTCCCTGCTTCGACTACCACGTGGGCCGCGGCCCCGGCGTATGCTGCGGCGCCATCGACACGGTCGAGTACGCCCGCCACGTACGCCAGGTCGAGGACTTCCTCCAGGGCAAGAGAAGCGCCATCGTGGGCGAGCTTACCGAGCAGATGCGCGAGGCGGCCGCCGACCTCGACTTCGAGCGGGCGGGTCGCCTCAAGAAGCGCCTCGAGGGCCTCTCCGCCCTCGACGTCAAGCAGCAGGTCATGTTCGCGCCCGACGTGAACATGGACCTCATCGGCTTTTACCGTGAGGAGACCATCAGCTGCGCCTGCGTGTTCGTGGTGCGCGAGGGCCGCACGGTCCGCTCGGTCGAGTTCATCTTGGACAAAGGCGCCGACGTGGGCGAAGACGAGCTCCAGGCGGGCTTCGTCAAGCGCTACTACGACGAGACCGCCGACGTCCCCGCCGAGGTCTGCCTCTCCGTCGCGCTCGCGGACGCCGACGTCATCGCCGGCTGGCTCTCCGAGAAGCGCGGCCACAACGTCCGCCTCCACCGTCCCCAGCGCGGCGAGAAGAAGCGCCTGCTCGAGATGGCCGCCGCCAACGCCCGCCATGCCCTCATGCGCTATATGGTCCGCACGGGTTACGCCGACGACCGCACGAACCAGGCGCTCATGCAGCTCGAGAGCGCCCTTGCCCTCGACGCGCCGCCCATGCGCATCGAGTGCTTCGACATCTCGACCCTGCACGGGCACTTCACCGTGGCCTCGATGGTCGTCTTCACCAACGGCAGGCCGGACAAGTCGCAGTACCGCCGCTTCAAGATCCAGACCCCGCTCACCGAGGCGAACGACTTTGTGAGCATGTCCGAGGTGCTGGGTCGGCGCTATTCTCCCGAGCGCATGGCCGACGAGCGCTTCGGCAGCCGTCCTGACCTGCTCGTGGTTGACGGCGGCAAGCCACAGCTCACGGCGGCTATGAACCAACTCGCAGAGCTCGGGCTCGACATTCCGGTCTGCGGCCTGGCCAAGTCCGACGAGGAGGTGTTCGTCCCCTGGGACGAGACCCCGGTCGTGCTGCCCTCGGGCTCGCCCTCGCTCTACCTCATAAAACAGGTCCGCGACGAGTCGCACCGCTTCGCCATCACCTTCCACCGCGAGCTGCGCGACAAGGCCATGACGGCCTCCGTCCTCGACGACGTTCCCGGCGTCGGCCCCAAGCGCAAGCGCCTGCTCATGAAGTCGTTCGGGTCCCTCAAGCGTCTGCGCGCGGCGAGCGAGGAGGAGATCGCGGCCACCGACGGCATCCCCGCCGAGGTGGCGCATGCCGTGTGGCAAGCGCTCCATGAACAGCAGTCGTTGCCTGAGGAAGATTAATACTGCAATTAAAATCGAATGCTCGGATTCGTTTCGACCACCTGCGAGGGGCCTTTCGCAGGTGGTTTCTTCTGTTGAATACCAGTGCTTGATAGTCGTATTACTTATCTAATACCAGTTAAATAAAAGGCACTAAAAAGGTAATACCAGTGAAATTTAACTCAACAAGAAGGAAAACAGCCGGCAACCATAGGCCGCTGCGGCGGCGCTAGCCTTTAGTTGCCTTTCGAACGACCGCCAATGGAGAAGAACATGCCGTTTGGCGGTTTGCGCGATGGGCATGCAGACGTAGCGGGTAGTCTGCCTACCAAAGGACGGCCCAGAGAGGCCGTAGGAGGATCGAGAGGAAGAGGCTAGACATGAAGAAGATCGTGGATTCTGCCGTTACCCGTCGCGCGTTCTTGGGCGGATCGGCGCTTGCGGCGACGCTCGGGCTCGCAGCCTGCGGCGGCTCCAGCTCCAGCAGTGACTCCGGCTCGTCGGATTCCGCGGGCACCGAGGGCGGCGGCACCCTCACCGTTGGCTCCGCCTACTCGCCCTCGTCCTACGACCCCGCCAACTGCTCGTCGGCGTTCTGCCTCTCGGCGAACTCCAACGTCATGGAGGGCCTGTACAACATCGACTTCACCGACTACAGCGTGGTCTCTGGCCTTGCCGAAGACCAGCCGACCCAGGTCGACGAGTACACCTATGAGGTCAAGCTTCGCTCCGGCGCCAAGTTCTCCGACGGCACCGACGTCACGGCCGACGACGTCGTCTTCTCGTTCGAGCGCGCCCGCGCCGACGGCGGCATGTACGTCTCGTTCCTCACCATGTTCGACTCCATCGAGAAGAAGGACGACACGACGGTAACCGTCAAGTGCAACATCCCGAACTTCTCGCTGCTCGAGCTGCGCCTGGCCATCATCAAGGTCATGCCCAAGACCCTCTCCGAGGACGACGCCAAGGCCAAGCCCATCGGCTCCGGCCCCTGGATGTACGACGAGATGTCCGACACCTACGTCGTGCTTAAGCCCAACGAGCACTACAACGGCGCCACCCCCGCCAAGGACAACGAGCTGCGCATCGAGTCCCTCACCGACACCACGGCCCGCACCACCGCCCAGCAGGAGGGCACGACGCTCATCACCGAGTCCGTGCCGCCCGAGTCCATCGACCAGCTCGAGGCCGCCGGCGTCACCATCGACAAGGTCAACGGCTTCGGCACGCGCTTCATCATGTTCAACGTCAAGAAGGCCCCGTGGGACAACGTCAAGGCCCGTCAGGCCGTCATGTACGCCCTCAACACCGACCAGATGGTCACCAACGCCTTCTCCGGCCTCGCCAACGTGGCCACCTCGTACCTGCCCGAGACCTTCTCCAACTACCAGAAGGCCTCCGTGGTCTACACCTACGACGCCGACAAGGCAAAGAGCCTGCTTTCCGAGGCCGGCGTGACCGCCGGTTCCATCCAGCTGCGCACCACCGATAACGCGCAGGTCGTGGCCATGGGCACCCAGGCCCAGCAGGATCTCCAGGCCCTCGGCTTCACGGTCGAGCTCGTCTCCGACAAGTCCCCCGCGACCTACGCCGCCATCGACCAGGCCGACGACTCCTGGGATATCCTCATCGCCCCGGGCGACCCGTCCTGCTTCGGCGGCGACGTGGACCTTCTCCTCAACTGGTGGTTCGGCGACAACGTCTGGATGAAGACCCGCTGCGCATGGAACACCTCTGAGGAGTGGAAGAAGCTCAACTCCCTCATGACGCAGGCGCTCGAGGCCTCCGGCAACGACCAGCAGGATCTCTGGGTCCAGTGCTTCGACATCCTCGCGGAGAACGTGGTTCTCTACCCGCTGATCCAGGTCGTGACCCCCACGGGCTCCTGGCGCGACAACGCGAACTCCGAGGGCGTCAAGGTGAGCAGCAACTTCGCCGGCATCGGCACCACCGGCGTCCAGCTTACCGGCGTCAGCACCGTCAAGGCATAAGCGGGGCTCGCAAGCGTCTGGCCCGTCCGTTGAGCGGGGATGACGCTCCCAGAGCCGTATGAGCGGCGGGGCCCGAGCGATCACGAGTTGCTCGGGCCCCGCCGCATACCGCGGGCACCGCGGAAATCCACGCCGCCACAACACAGAGAGGGGAGTGTCACCGTGAGTAACCTTCTGCGCCTCATCGGACGGCGCCTGGTCGCGTTGCCGATCATGGCCGTCGCAGTGACCTTTTTGATCTTCT
Source organism: Paludibacteraceae bacterium (assembly GCA_963640745.1). Taxonomy (GTDB): domain Bacteria; phylum Actinomycetota; class Coriobacteriia; order Coriobacteriales; family Atopobiaceae; genus Paratractidigestivibacter. The sequence continues at coordinate 5,259 of CAVIBB010000028.1, read as the reverse complement.
TCCTCATGTCGTTCTCGCCGGTCGACCCGGCCTACAACGCCCTCGGCGAGAGCGCCACCCCCGAGCAGGTCCAGAAGTACCACGAGGAATACGGCCTCGACGACCCGTGGCCGGTTCGCTACGTGCGCTACATGGGCGACCTCGTCCACGGCGACCTCGGCACCTACAGCGCCCGCCGCAACTCCGTGGCCGAGCGCGTGGCCCGCGCCCTGCCCGTCACGATGCAGCTCACCTTCCTCGGCCTGCTCATCGGAGCCGTCGTCTCGTTCCTGCTGGGCATCATCGCCGCGCTCTACCGAGACAAATGGCCCGACCAGCTCATACGCTTCATATCCATCGCGGGACTGGCCACGCCGTCGTTCTGGTTGGCGGTCCTGCTCATCCTGGTCTTCTCCTCGTTCATGCACCTGCTGCCCGCATCGGGCGCCCTGCCCGACCCCCTTACCAACTTCTCGGGGTACATGGCCCGCATGATCATGCCCGCCTGCGCGCTCGCTTTCCCGCTCACCGGCCAGATGACGCGCATCGTGCGCACCGCGATGGTTGAGGAGCTCGATAAGGACTACGTGCTCACCGCCAAGGGCTCGGGCCTTCCGCAGAAGGTCGTCATTGCGCGCAACGTGCTAAGAAACGCCCTTATCACCCCGGTGACCACCCTCGGCATGAAGATCGGCTACCTCATGGGCGGCGCCGTCGTCATCGAGGTCATCTTCAACCTTCCGGGCATGGGGATGGCCATTCTCGACGGCGTGGCCGGCAACGAGCCCAACCTGATCATGGGCGTCGTCATCGTGGTCGCGCTCTCCTTCATCGTGATCAACATCGTGGTCGACATGCTGTACCTGCTCATCAACCCCAGGATTAGGAGCGTCTAGCCATGCTGACCCAAAGGAAAGAAGACTCCCAGAGGCTTGAGGGCATGGCCAAGTCCAAGGGCCCCAAGCTCTCCGGCCTCAAGAACATGAGGACGTCCTCCAAGATCGCCCTCGGCATCCTGCTCGTCGTCGTGCTCCTCTCGGTGCTCGCGCCCGTGCTCGCGCCGTACAGCCCCTACGAGATCGGCATGGCACGCCAGGCCCCCGACGCCGCGCATGTCCTCGGTACCGACGATAAGGGCCGCGATATCCTCTCGCGTATCCTCTACGGCGGCAGGATCTCGCTCGTCATCGGCTTCGGCGCGACGCTCTTTGCCCTGGTTACCGGCTCGATCGTGGGCGCGCTCGCCGCGGTCACGCGCAAGTGGGTCTCCGAGGTCATCATGCGTGTCCTCGACGTGATCATGTCCGTGCCCGGCATCGCGCTCGCCGCGGTGCTCGTGACCATACTCGGCAAGTCCGTCCAGGCCATCATCTTTGCCATCGGCTTCATGTACATGCCCCAGATCGCCCGCATCGTGCGCGCGAACATCGTGTCCGAGTACGGCGAGGACTACGTGCGCGCCGTCATCGTCTCGGGCGCGCGTGCCCCGTGGATCCTCATGAAGCACGTGCTGCGCAACTGCGCGGCCCCCATCATGGTCTTCACCGTGACCCTCGTGGCCGACGCCATCATCTTCGAGGCCTCGCTCACGTTCCTCTCGGCGGGCATCGCCGAGCCTACCCCGACCTGGGGAAACATTCTTGCTGATGCTCGTGCCGGCGTGCTTTCCGGCCGCTGGTGGCAGGCGCTCTACCCCGGCATCGCCATCATGGTCACGTGCCTCGCGCTGAACATCCTCTCCGAGGGCATCACCGACGCCATGGCCTCGGCGCCCTCCGCCCCGGTCGACGCCGAGAACGCGGAGAGCCGCCGCGAGGCCGACCTGCTCGTGGCCGACCCCGTCCGCGCGTACAAGGAGCAGGCCGAGAGCCTCTCTGCCCGACTCGCCGCGCTGCGCGAGGTCGAGCTCGCCCGCACCGATCGCCGCGTGCCCGACTACTCGGTCGAGCCCTTGCTGCGCGTGAAGAACCTCTCCATCGGCTTCCCGCGCCACGGCGACGTGGCCGTCGTGGACAACGTGAGCTTCGACGTGCGCCCCGGCCAGTGCATGGCGCTCGTGGGCGAGTCCGGCTGCGGCAAGTCCATCACCGCCAAGGTGATCATGAATCTCCTGCCCGACTCCGCCCGCGTCACCGGTGAGGTCGACTACAAGGGCCAGGACCTGCTTAAGCTCACCTCCGAGCAGCACCGCAAGCTCCTGGGGACCGAGATCGCCATGGTCTATCAGGACTCCCTTTCGGCCCTCAACCCCTCGATGCTCATCTCGACGCAGATGAAGCAGCTCACGAGCCGCGGCGGGACCCGCAGCGCCGAGGAGCTTCTCGAGCTCGTGGGCCTCGACCCCAAGCGCACGCTCGAGAGCTACCCGCACGAGCTTTCCGGCGGCCAGTGCCAGCGTGTGGTCATCGCCATGGCCCTCACGCGCGACCCGTCGCTCGTCATCTGCGACGAGCCCACCACGGCGCTTGACGTCACCGTTCAGAAGCAGGTCATCAAGCTCCTGAACGACCTGCAGAAGAAGCTCGGGTTCGCCATGATCTTCGTCTCCCACGACCTTGCGCTCGTGGCCGAGGTCGCCAGCGAGATCACCGTCATGTACGCCGGCCAAGTCGTCGAGAGCGCACCCACCAAGGAGCTGCTTACCAACCCGGTCCATGAGTACACCCAGGGCCTTCTCGGCTCGGTCCTCTCCATCGAGGCGCACGACGGCAGCCGCCTGCACCAGGTTCCCGGCTCGGTCCCGAGCCCCGCGGACTTCCCGGCCGGCGACCGCTTCGCACCGCGCTCGAGCCACCCCGAGGTCGGCCTCGACGTGCGCCCGGTGCTCAAGTCCGTCCCCGGTGCCGAGCACCACTTCGTCGCCGAGATTCCCGACGCCGACCTCGCCCGCGCGGGTCTTGCTTCTCGCCTGGAGGTGAGGTAGATGGCCAACCAGAACACCCAGGAGCCCATCATCTTCTTGGACGACATCTCGGTCACGTTCAAGACGCGCACCGGCTCCATCCTGCACCCGAATCTCGTTCACGCGGTCTCGGGCCTCACGCTCAAGCTCATGCCCGGCGAGACCATCGGCCTTGTGGGCGAGTCGGGCTGCGGCAAGTCGACCACGGCAAACGTCATGTGCGGCCTTCAGTCGCCCACGTCCGGCAAGGTTTACTTCAAGGGCGAGGACGTGACCAAGCGCACGGCCGAGCTCCGCAAGAAGATCGGCCGCGTGGTCTCGGTCGTGTTCCAGAACCCGGCCACCGCGCTCAACCCGCGCATGGCCGTTCACGACCAGCTGCTCGACCCGCTCGTGGTCCACAGCGTCGGCTCCGAGGAGGAGCGAGAGGAGCGCGTCCGCGAGCTCTTCGGCCTGGTGGGGCTGCCGAGTTCCGCTATGTATGTGCTTCCCGGACAGCTCTCCGGCGGTCAGCGCCAGCGCGTGGCCATCGCGCGAGCCCTCTCTCTGCAGCCCGATGTGATCATCGCGGACGAGCCCACCTCGGCGCTCGACGTCTCGGTGCGCGCGCAGATCCTGAACCTGCTCACCGACCTCAAGCACGAGCTCGGCCTCGCCATGGTCTTCATCAGCCACGATATCCAGACCGAGCGCTACATCTCGGACCGCATCGTCGTCATGAACCACGGGCAGATCATGGAGGAGGGCCCTGCCAAGCAGGTCTTCGAGGACCCACAGGATGAGTACACGAAGACGTTGCTGGCGGCCGCGCCCTCGCTTCTTCACCCGAACCTCGGCCAGTAGCAAAGCACGGGCGCGCCTGCGTCGACGGGCGCGCCCGCCTCGCGTAAAAGGCGGTGAGAACAGATGCCCTTCTCGGCAGACCGGCTGGCCAGGCTCGAGTCCTGCGTGGGCCGCAACCCGATCCCCGCGGACTTCGACGCGTTCTGGGAGGAGCGCGTGGCCGAGGCTGACGACGTGCCGCTCGACTACGAGCTCAGCGCGTCCGACCAGGTGGACGACTTCGATACGTGTACCTATCATGACCTGCGATTTATTGGAATGGGCGGCGCGCACTTGTACGCCAAGTACTGTGTTCCGGCTGCTGTGAGCGGACTCGTTCCGCTCGTGCTGCAGTTCCACGGGTACCCCGGCTGCACGCGCTCGTGGGCCGAGCAGTCCAGCTGGCCGGGGCTCGGCTATGCGGTTCTCTCCATGGACAACCCCGGCCAGGGCGGGCGTTCCGAGGACATCGGCGGCTTTGTCGGCACGACGGTTGCCGGGCACCTGGTGGCCGGCATCGACGGCGGGCCGAGAAACCTCTACTACGTGCGCCTCTACCAGAACCAACGGATCTTGTGCCGCATCGCGGCCGAGCTCGAGGGTATCGACCCGACGCGCGTGTTCGTCAACGGCGGCTCGCAGGGCGGCGGCATGGGAATCGCGTGCTGCGCCCTCAACCCCGACCTGGTGCGGGGCGCGTCCATCCTCTATCCCTTCCTCTCGGACTTCAAGGCGGTCTGGGAACTCGGCGCCGACGAGATCGCCTACGAGGGCATTCGCTACTACTCCCGCTGGTTCGACCCCGACGGATCGCGTGCCGACGAGTGGTTCGGCACGCTCGGCTACGTCGACTCGCTCTCGTTCGCGCACCTGGTCCGTTGCCCGGTGCTCTTTGGCACGGGGCTTGCCGACGTCGTGTGCCCGCCCGAGACCCAGTTCGCCGTCTACAACGCGCTCCCATGCCCGAAGCGACACTTGCTTTACCCCGACTTCGGCCATGAGGAGATCCAGGCGTTCGACGATTCGATTCCGGCGTTTTACCAGGCGGTATGTGACGGTACCTTTCGAGGGGAGGTTGATTGCCGATGACGCGCGATGCGGCTGTTTTCGTGGGAGAGAAGCGCCTCGGCGCCGACTGCCCTGATGGTTTCGAGGCGTACTGGCGCGAGCGTGCGGAAGCCCGCGATCGCCTCGCCGCCTCGACGGAGCTTGAATTCGAGTCCGCGGGCATCCAGACCGAGGTTGCTGAGTATCGGCGTGTTGCGTTCGCGGCGCCCGACGGCGTCGGGCTCGCCGCCCGCATCCTCATGCCCAAGGCGCCCGGCCCCCACCCCTGCATTCTCACCTGGCATGACGCCGACCGCGGCCCGCGCGGCTGGTTCCATCTCTCCCGCTACCTGGCCGCGGGCTATGCCGTCGTCCACCCCGAGTACCGCAGGCTGCCGCGCGACCTCTTCGCCGGCTGGCAAGAAGGCCCCGCCTCCATACCAGCCGCGCGCCTTGTAGAGGATGCGCTTCTTGCCGCGGGCGTGGCCACCCGTCTGTCCGGCGTGGAC
>CAVIBB010000027.1:18546-19056 GCA_963640745.1 Paludibacteraceae bacterium | reverse complement strand
TTTGGTCGCGTGCTGCCGGACACGCAGCGCGCCTTTAAGGAGATCGCGGAGCGCATGATCCGCGAGGAGCAGGTGGACGCCGTCGTCCTCGGGTGCACGGAGCTGCCGCTCATTTTTGAGGGCGTGGCGCTGCCGGTGCCTTACGTCGACGTCATGAAGGTGCATATCGAGGCGCTCGTGAATCTGGTGCTGCGGGATTAGGGACTCGGGTGACAGCTGGAGTGGCCAGTCGTCTAGGCTTGGAGAGAAAATCGCGTAAGTGCACGTCTTGTTTTGCTTCGGTGGGTAATGACCTGGCTTTTGAAGGCACAAACGCAAGTAAATCGGCTGGCGTTATCGAGGGATACCTGGGGTGAACGAATTAAGACGTGCACTTAGTGAGTTTTGCCTCTGAACGGTGTTTATTCGCCGCGACGCGCGCCGCTTCGGGGATTTAAGGCCGTCGGGGCCTTGCTCCGGTCTCGGATGCCCTTATAAAGGGCTCTTTGAGGGCCCGTCGTAACAAAAATC
>CAVIBB010000027.1:0-18536 GCA_963640745.1 Paludibacteraceae bacterium | reverse complement strand
GCCTTAGACTCCTGGAAGGCCCGTCGTGACGAAAAAACGCCTCCGTGTGGGATTTAATTCGGGTTGTGCGAGTAGCTGAGGATTGCGTCGACACGTTTCCGCAGGTCAGAGGCATGCGTCTTTTGGGTCTACTCCGGGGCTTCGAATTAAATCCCACACGGAGGCGATTTTTGATTTCGCAGGGGGCTAGGTGGCCGTTGGCGGCCGATGTCGGGCCGGTTTTTGCCGGGCCAGAACCATGAATCCACCAACAGGCGTTGCGTTTGCGTTGCGAAGAGACCCGCGCCGGCCCGTCGCTCCCGACCCCCGCGCTAGCATGGCGAGCAAATACGCCTGCGAGAGGGGAGGGCCCATGGCCCAGATCAGGCCTTTTACCGATGAATATGAGGAGTACCGCCGCGACGAGTCGCGCAGCTCTGGCGAGGCGGAGACCATCAGCTTCCCGACGAGCGAGCAAGAGGTGCGCGACGTCCTGCGCGAGCTCCACACTGCCGGCACGCCCGTCACGGTCCAGGGTGCGCGCACGGGCCTCGCGGCCGGCGCCGTTCCGCACGGCGGCCACGTGCTCAACGTGAGCCGCATGACCCGTTACCTGGGGATGCGTCAGGACGCGGACGGTACCTTCTACCTGGCCATGGAGCCGGGCGTCGTGCTCTCCGAGCTCCGAAAGCATCTCGCCGCGAAGAGCATCGCCCACGCCGGTTGGGACGACGCGTCCCTCGCCGGGCTCGAGGCTTTTGAGGCGGCGCCCGAGCAGTTCTTCCCCACGGACCCGACCGAGGCCTCGGCCTGCATGGGCGGCATCGTGGCCTGCAACGCGTCGGGCGCCCGCAGCTATAAGTACGGCCCCGCGCGCCCGCACGTGACGGCGCTCAACGTCGCGCTCGCCGACGGCGACCTGCTCGTCCTGCGCCGCGGCGAGGTTCACGCTGTCGGCCGCACCCTGCGCCTCGTCACCGAGTCGGGCCGCGAGCTCGCGCTCGAACTCCCCACCTACCAGATGCCCGCGACAAAGAACGCCTCGGGCTACTACGTGGCCGACGACATGGACGCCATCGACCTCTTCATCGGCGCGTGCGGCACGCTCGGCGTGATCACGCGGGTCGAGGTCGCCCTCATGCCCGCGCCCGCCGTCGTGTGGGGCGTGAGCTGCTTCTTTGCCTCCGAGGCCGCCGCGCTCGACTTTACCGAGAAGGCCCGCCCCGCGCTTTCCCGCGCCGCCGCGATCGAGTACTTCGACGCCGGCGCCCTCGACATCCTGCGTCGCCAGCGCGAGGCATCGACGGCCTTCTCGGCGCTCCCCGAGCTCGCCGACGACGCGGCCGTGTGCGTCTACGTGGAGCTCGATTGCAAAACCGAGGAAGAAGCGACGTCCGAGCTCTACCGCCTGGGCAAGGTGCTCGAGGCCACGGGCGGCTCCGAGGGCGCCACGTGGGTCGCGCGCACCGAGGTCGACCGCGAGAGCCTCATCTTTTTCCGCCACGCCGTGCCGGAAAGCGTGAACATGCTCATTGACGAGCGCCGCCGCACAGATCCCACCATCACCAAGCTGGGCAGCGACATGTCCGTGCCCGACGAGCACCTGCACGATGTCTTTGCCCTCTACCGCCGCACGCTTGCCGAGGCGGGCCTGGAGTCCGCGGCCTGGGGCCACATCGGCAACAACCACATCCACGTCAACGTCCTGCCGCGCGACGCCGCCGACCACAAGGCGGGCGGCGAGCTCTTCGCCGGCTGGGCGGCCGAGGTCACCGCGATGGGCGGCGCCGTGAGCGCCGAGCACGGCGTGGGAAAGATCAAGGCGGGCTTCTTGGCAACGATGTATGGGGCCGAGCACATCGCCGAGTCGGCGCGCCTCAAGGCGGAACTGGACCCGAAGGGGCAGCTCGGGCGCGGGAACCTCTTTGGGGAGGACGTGCTCGAGGCGGCTTTGGGGCAGGTGGGTGCCGGGGCATCCGGTACCGTGGCCGACGCTGCCGCAGCTGGTGTCGACGCGCCGGCCGCCGGCGAGAAGGGAGGCGAGTAGCGTGGACACCGTCGTTTGCGTGAAGGCCGTGCCGTCCACGACCGAGGTCAAGATGGACCCGAAGACGAACACCATCGTTCGCGACGGCAAGCAGTCCGTGGTGAACCCCTTCGACGCGACCGCGCTCGAGGTGGCGCTGGAGCTTAAGGACGCCCGAGCCGCGGCGGGACTCGATACCCGCGTGACCTGCGTCTCGATGGGCATCCCGGCGACCGAGCGCCTGTTGCGCGACTGCGTGGCAAGAGGCGCCGACGCGGGCCTGCTGCTTTCCGACCGCGCCTTCGCCGGCGCGGACACCCTCGCCACGGCGTATGCCCTGACCTGCGGTATCAACGCCCTGCCGGCCGTGCCCGACCTCATCGTCTGCGGCAAGATGGCCGTCGACGGCGACACGGCCCAGATCGGCCCCGAGCTCGCGGGCGCTTTCGGCGTTCCGTGCGTGGCCGGGGTAACGAAGATCGTGGGCCTCGAGGAGGACGGGCTTACCCTGCAGCGCGACTCTGACGAGGGCTCTGAGCTGGTGCGCGTTTGCTTCCCTTGCGTGATCACCGTGTCCAAGGACGTGGCGACCCTGCGCATGCCGAGCATCGCCGGCGTGCGCGCGGGCGAGGCGGCCGCGATTGAAGTCCTTACCGCCGAGGCCTCGGGCGCCGACACCGCCCGCTGCGGCCTTTCCGGCTCGCCGACGCAGGTCGTGCGCTCCTTCGTGCCCGAGCGCGAGCACGTGAGCGAGCGCGTCGAGGGGACGGTCGCCGAGCAGGCCGCGCGCCTGGCCAACATCGTGAGGGGGATGGAATAATGGCTGGTCTTCTGATCGATGCCGAGAAGTGCGTCGGCTGCGGCCGGTGCGTCCGCGCGTGCGCCAACGGCGGCGTGCGCATCGAGGGCGAGAAGCGCGAGCGCCGCGCCGTGGCCACAGGCGACTGCGTGTACTGCGGCAGCTGCGTGGACGCGTGCCCGGTGGGCGCCATCGCAATCGAGCGCGAGGAGGCCGCGGGTGCGGACCTTGCTTCTTACTCCGGGATCTGGGTGTTTTGCCAGGTCGACGGTGCGGGCGCGGTGCTGCCCGTGGCCTTCGAGCTCCTGGGCCGCGCCCGTGAGCTCGCGGCCGTGCGCGGATGCACCGTGACGGCCGTCCTGGGCGAGGGGCCGGACGCGCCTGAGGACAATGCCGCCCAGCTCATCGCCACAGGCGCCGACTCCGTGCTCCTCTGCCATGACGAGCGCCTGGCCGGCAACGACGCCGAGTGCTATGCGCGCCTCATCTGCGACCTCGTGCGCGAGCGCAAGCCCGAGGTCATTCTCTACGGCGCCACGAACTTCGGCCGCGAGCTCGCGCCTGGCGTGGCCGTTCGCCTGCAGACGGGCCTCACCGCCGACTGCACCGTGCTACAGATGGACGAGGAGTCCGGGCTTCTCCACCAGACGCGCCCGGCCTTCGGCGGCAACCTCATGGCCACCATCATGTGCCCCGCGCACCGCCCGCAGATGGCGACGGTCCGCCCGGGCATCTTCAAGGCGCCGGAGCCGGACGCTGCGCGGGAGGGCACGGTCGAGCAGGTGCTTCTTGCCGCCGACGTGGCGCCCCGCGTCGAGGTGCTCGAGCGCGCCACGCCGTCCGACGAGCCGTCCATTACCGAGGCCGAGCGCCTGGTCGTCGTGGGCCGCGGCATCGGCAGCAAGAAGAACCTCAAGTTGATGCGCCGCCTTGCCGACGCCCTCGGCGCCGAGCTCGGCTGCACCCGCCCGGTCGTGGAAGCCGGCTGGCTCGAGTATCGCCACCAGGTGGGGCAGACGGGCGTCTCCGTTGCGCCGAAGCTGCTGGTCAGCGTGGGTGTCTCCGGCGCGATCCAGCACCTGGCCGGCATCAGCGGCGCCGAGTGCGTCGTCGCCATCAACGAGGACCCGGAGGCGCCCATCTTCGGCGCGGCGCAGTACTCCGTGGTCGGCGACGCGGTCGAGGTCGTGACCGCCCTTCTCGCCGAGCTCGAAGCCTAGTTACGCGAAGCCTAGTTATTGAGGGCGGGCCCGGCCGTGCTTATCGGCGAGCCTGCCCTCAAGCGTCGTTAGCCGAAGCCGGATTATCTGTTGCCGAACGAGAGCTACCGGCTGCCCTGGTCCCTTGAACGGGAGCTACCAGCTGCGGGCGAGTCGGGTGATGGCCTCGGCGGCGGTGGCCTCGTCGGCACCCTCGACGCGCACGACCACGGCCTCGCCGGTGCGCACGCCCATGGCAAGAAGCTCCATCAGGTTGCTCGCGTCCGCCACGCGCCCGTCGCTCTCGAAGGTCACCCGGCTGCGCCAGCGCTGGGCCTCCCCGGCAAGAAGCACGGCGAGCTGGATGTGGAACCCCAGCGGATCGGTGATCTGGCGGACAATCTCGCGCATCGCGCATCCCCTCTACGGCGCACCTTTGAACGAGAAAATAGCAGCCTCCTCCTTATAAGAAAAGAGAGAAGTCGGCGAGAGGATTCGCCTTCTTCCCTCAGTGGGCAACGCTTGTTGTGTTATCGAAGGACTCGCAGGTGAGCGGGCAAGATTGGAATTTCTCACCGCCTGTTCGCCCAGCCGGGCCCCTTACGCCTGCGTGCCGGCGAGAAGCTCCTCGACGGCCTCGCGCGAGGGCATCGAGGGGATGCCGCCGCGACCGCGCACGCACAGCGAGGCCACCGCGTTGCCGAAGCGCACGAAGCCCGCGGCCTCGCCGATGCCGACCTCGGCCGGGCGCTTCTCGCTCTCCACGAGGGCGCAGAGGAACCCGCCCCAGAACGAGTCGCCCGCGCCGGTGGTGTCCACGGCGTCGGCGCGGAAGCTCGGCACCGTGCGGTCACCGTCGCGGGTGGCCACGTAGGCGCCCTCGGCGTCGAGCGTCACGACCACGATCGACGGCCCCTGGGCAAGGATCGCCTTCGCGGCCGCGGCGGGCTCGGACTCGCCCGTGAGCAGCACGCATTCCTCGGCGGAGATCTTGACCACGTCCATGTGCTCGACCACGCTGCGCATCTGGGCCGCGGCCTCGTCCTCGCTCGCCCAAAGGGTCGCGCGGTAGTTGGGGTCGTAGCTCGCGATGCAGCCGGCGGCCTTGGCGCGCGCGAGCGCCACGAGGGTGGCGCTGCGGGCGGGCTCGTCGGTGAGCGAGAGCGAGCCCATGTGGAAGACGCGGCTCTCCTCGATGATGCCCCGGTCGACCTCGCCGCTGGTCAGGCGCGTGTCGGCGCCCGGCTTGCGCGCGAACGAGAAGCTGCGCTCGCCGGTCTCGGAAAGCGCGACGAAGGCGAGCGTGGTAAAGCAATCGGGGTCGGTCACGAGGCCTTGGGTGTTCACGCCGTTCTCCTCGAGCACGCCGCGCAGGAACTCGCCGTGCATGTCCGCGCCGACCTTACCGATGACGGCGGTCGAGCGCCCGAGGCGCTGCAGGGCCACGAGCACGTTGGCGGGGGCGCCGCCGGGGTTGCGCTCAAAGAGCTTCTGGCCGTTGGCGGAGGTCCCGGCGTCGGTGAAGTCGATGAGGACCTCGCCCAGGGCGGTGACGTCGATCATGTGTGCGTTCCTTTCTGTCGCGGCTCGCGGGCCGCGGCGCGTTTGTTCGGCTTGTGCGCGGGGATGGCGATGGCCTGCGCGCATTAGGTAAGCGGGCGCGGCCGTGCGGCTTGCGCCCGCGGCCGCGCCCGGTTCTTCTTGTTTAGTAGAGCCCCGCCATGACGTCTTCCATCGGGTATGCCGCGCCCTCGGCGCACGTGCCTTCGACGGCCACGCTGAGCTGCGCGTCATTGGGGAACCAACGCGTCGAGAAGACCATGCGGCCGCCGTTGCCGTAGACCTCGACGATGGAGGCGTCCACGAGCACGCGCAGGTCGCGCAGCCCCTCGAGCTCGATGCGGCGAGAAGCGCGCCCGCAGGCCACGGCCTCGTCGATAAAGGCGATCTCGCAGCCGGTCGCGTCGCCGCGGACCACGAGCGCGTCGTCGAGCGTCACGCTGAAGTCGCCCTCGATGCCGGTGAACACCAGGTCGGCGTGGTGCTCGGGCAGCACGACCTTCTTGCCGCCCGCGAGAGCGACGGCCTCGCCGCGCAGCCCCTCGAGCTCGGCCGCCGGCCACTGGGCGATGCGCCCGTCCTCGCAGCGGGTGAGGACGCGGGGGACGGTCAGGCAGTGAATCCAGTCGAGGCTCTCGGGCTGGCCGGCCCAGGTTGCCTCGGGCATGCCGACCCAGCCGATGAGCATCGTGCGGCCGGACTCGTCGGTAAAGCTCTGGGGCGCGTAGAACTCGAAGCCGTGGTCCCAGCGAGTGAACTCGGACGCGGCCACGGTCGCGTCGCCAGCCGCCACGCGCGCGCCCTCGGGCACGGGGAAGTAGCCGCTGTGGTCGTCGATGCCGTCCGACCAGGCGAAGTCCTTCACGCCCTGCGGGCAGCACGACACGTACTCGCGGCCGTCGAGCTCGATGCGGTCCGGGCACTCCCACATGTAGCCCACGGGCTTGTCGCTTCTTACCGTGCCGGCGAATTCCCAGCTAAGGCCGTCCTCGCTGCGGTAGACGAGCATCATGCCGAGGTCGTCGCGGGTGCGCGCGCCGAGGAGCATGCGATAGGCGCCGTCCTCGAGCCAGACCTTGGGGTCGCGCACGTGGCAGCTGCAGTAGTCGGGGTAGTCGGCATTGGAAAGAAGGGTCTGCTTGGGACCGACCGCGTAGCCGTCCTCGGACTCGACGAGAATCTCGTTAGCGCCGCGGCCCTCGTAGACGTAGTCGTAGTCGCCGGGGTGCTTGACGTTGCCGGTGTAGTAAAGGCGCAGCAGGTCGCCGCCGTCGGAGGCGGCCCCGGGCACGACGATGGCGCCGCCGGAGTAGGCGCCGTTCGCGTCGTCGGGGGTGTCCTGGTCCAGGACCATGCCGTGGTGGCGCCAGTGGATGAGGTCCTCGCTTGAGTAGTGGCCCCAGCCGCGGCGGGCGTGCGGGGTCGGCCACTCGGGGCTCCACTGGTGGAAGAAGTGGTACGTTCCGCGGAACTGGCAGAGGCCGTTGGGGTCGTTCAGCCAGCCGGCGGGCGGCATGAGGTGGAAGCCCATTCTCCAGGTGTCGGCGGTCATGGGGTGCATCCTCTCTTTATAGGGGTGGCCCGGGCGGGGAAGCGCGCCGGGCCGAAGGGGGATTCTTAAGGGGTGGCCGGGGGAGTGGAGGATCCCCCGGCTCAAGGAAAGGGCGGTTGACGCTGCGGTTGACGCGGGTTTCTCGCTACTTGGCGTCCTCGGGGTCCTTGTAGAGGATGTAGGAGAGGACGAAGGCGACGGCGGCGGTCACGACGAACATGATCACGTACTGGACCGGCTGGGAGAGGCAAAGCAGGATGCCGAAGATGCCGGTGACGCCCGTGCCGGAAGCGGCGAGGGAGGTCATGGCGCAGATCCAGGCGCCGACGCCCGCACCGGCGCAGCCGGCGATGAAGGGCTTGAAGAAGCGCAGGTTCACGCCGAAGATCGCGGGCTCGGTGATGCCCATGAAGGCGGAGAGGGCGGCGGGGGTGGCGAGGCCCTTGGTCTTGGCGTCCTTGGTCTTGAGGGCCACGGCGAGGCAGGCGCCGCCCTGGCCGATGTTGGCGGCGGAGGCGATGGGCAGCCAGTAGGTCACGCCGTACTGGGCAAGCTGGCCGAGGTCGATCGCGGTGTACATCTGGTGCAGGCCGGTGACGACGGTCGGGGCATAGAGGCAGCCGATGACGGCGGAACCGATGCCGAGGGGCAGGGTGAGCAGGAACTGGATGCCGCCGAGGATGGCGTTCTCGAGGAAGACGAAGATCGGGCCGACGGCGCAGATGGTCACGAGGGCGGTCACGAAGACGGAGACGAGCGGGGTCACGAAGAGGTCGAACATGTCGGGGACGACCTTGTGGAGCTGCTTCTCGATGACGGAGAGGATCAGCGCCGCGATGACGATGGGGATGACGTGGCCCTGGTAGCCGATAAGCTCGATGTTGTAGATGCCGAAGACCGAAAGGTACTTCTCGACGCCGTTGGCGGCCACGGTGTAGGCGCTCTGGAGGCTCGGGTTGATCAGGATGCCGCCGATGACCGCGCCGAGGTAGGGGTTGGCGCCGAAGACCTTAGCGGCGGAGTAGCCGATGAGGATCTGCAGGAAGGTGAACGCGGTGCCGGAGACGAGGTCGGCGATGACGTAGAGGGTCGAGTTGGTGTCGACCGTGATGTAGCCGCTCGTGTTCATGAAGCTGATGGCGCTCATGATGCCCAGGAGCAGGCCGGAGGCGACGATGGCCGGGATGATGGGCACGAAGATGTCGCCGAGGACCTTGATGGCCTTCATGAACGGGTTCTGCTTGTCCGCGGCGGCCTCCTTGGCCTCTTCCTTGGAGGCGGCGGTGATGTGGCCAAGGGAGATGAACTCGTCGTAGACCTTGTTCACGGTGCCGGTGCCGTAGATGACCTGCAGCTGGCCGGATGCCTTGAAGTTGCCCTTGGCGCCGGTCGCGTTGTCGACCTTCTCCTGGTCGACCTTGGAGTCGTCGGCGAGGACGAGGCGCAGGCGCGTGGCGCAGTGCGCTGCGGAGACGACGTTCTCGGCGCCGCCGATGGCGTCGAGGATCTCCTGGGCTGCCTGACGGTGATCAAGTGCCATGTTTGCCTTCTTTCCGAGTAGGCCATGATTCCACCTTGCAATGTGGAATCGTTCTCACAACACGTAGTAAAGCGCTTTTGAGTGTGTGTGGGAACGTTCCCACATCATTTCAGCCGCGAACGGCGTAAAAACTTCGGTGAGCGGTATGCGGCGGGCTGAGCGGTAACGGCGGAAATGACCGGCGGGAATCAAAAATGCGTAAGTGCACATCTTGTTGCGGAGCACTGGAGTATCCAAGGCTCAAATCACTCAAATTACCTGCGATTTTAGGGGTTTGAGACCGTTCCTTACCCGGCCAACCAAATTAAGACGTGCACTTACGTGATTTTTAGTCGGGAAGCCCGGCCCAATCAACGAATAGCTCGGATCTGAGCCGCTTCGTCGCCTCGATCTCCTTATCGGACTTCGGTTTTTGCCTAAGGCCGCGCGCCATGGCGACGGCGCCACAGAAAGCCTCGAATCGATCGGGGTCCTGTAGCTGTGCGTACGTGAGAGGCAAGACGTCGACGCCCATAAGGCGGAGCGCCGCCGCGCGCTCGGCGTCGGAGAGAAATCCGTCGAGGTCATTGTGGTACTGAGCGCTCTGGCACTCTATGTCGAGGCCGTCTGGCCAATAGATGTCGCAGTAGCAGCATTGGCGCTGCCCGACGAGCCGGGCGTCTCGGTTGAGCTCCACCTTCTCGTTATGAGCGAGGCCCTCGAAGCCCTCTCCACCGAGTCGGCGGGGAAGGCTGAGCAGCAAACCCGCCTGGGTCTCGAACGGCGATGCCGCCAGGGGGACAACTGCTTCGGCCGCCTTGCGTAGCGTGGCGGCGCCGCGGTGGCCTTCGGCTGCCGCGGCCATGCTCAGCAGCTCCTCCGGCGTCGTGAGCGGGTCGCGCTGCCAAAGATCCGTGACTCTGCCGTCGTTATCCAAGCATGGTTTCCATCCATGGAAGGGTTTGAGCGCGCTTCGGGAGGCGATCCGCTGCAGTTGAGACTTAATCGGCTCGGGTGCAGGGTAAACGGCGTATCCGCCGCAAAGCTCCGAGGCAAGCAACAGCGTCCTTACGA
The DNA here is from genome assembly GCA_963640745.1 of Paludibacteraceae bacterium. Classification (GTDB taxonomy): domain Bacteria; phylum Actinomycetota; class Coriobacteriia; order Coriobacteriales; family Atopobiaceae; genus Paratractidigestivibacter. The sequence continues at coordinate 8,828 of CAVIBB010000027.1, read as the reverse complement.
AGCCGCGTTTTGCCGCAAGCTGCACCATGGTAAAAGCGGGACTGGTGACGCCGAGGTCCTCGGTGACCTCGCTCGTGGCTTCGTACGGAAGCTCGCCGTTCCAGAGCATTGCCGATATCAGGCCGGAATAGCGCCGGGCCCCGCGTTCCTGCGCGAGCACATGGAGTGGAAACTCCGCGGATGGGGCGAGCAGCCACTGCGCGTCGCGAATATCCTTCGCGGAGCGCCCGACGTGCCTCCAGGAAGCGCCCCGGCATTCGCGCAGGAAGGGAAGCCTCTCGGCGAGGTCGCTCCGGAACGCAAGAATCTCGTCCTGGCGAGCGAATTGGCGCAAAGCGATGCTGTCTACTGGCGCGGCGACCAGGTAGAGGACTATCGGCGGCGTGCGCCAATAGCGGTAGGCAGTTGGTCCACAAAGAACGGTTTCCATGGATAGAAGTTATCACGAGACCGGTGCCTCTGGGTTTGAGCTAAGAAACTCGCTAAGTGCACATCTTGTTGCGGGATGCTCGAGTATCCAAGGCTCGAATCGCTCAGATTACCTGCGATTTAAGGGGTATGAGGCCGTTCCTTACCCGGCCAACCAAATTAAGACGTGCACTTAGCGCGTTTTTGCCGGTCGCGTGGAGTTTCGGGCCACGATCTCGTAGCTCATGCGGACCTCGCGGCGGGTCGCGTCGCCGGCGAGCTGCTCGCAGAGCATGCGCGCGGCCTCGGCGCCCGAGGTTTTGTAGTGGTGGTGGACGGTCGTCAAGGTCGGGGTCACGATTTGGCTGAGCTCGGCGTCGCCCACGCCCGTGACCTGCACGTCCTCGGGCACGCGCCGACCGTACTCGCGCAGGCACGTCATGGCGCCGAACGCGATGGAGTCCGTGGCGCACACGATGGTGTCCACCTCCGGATAGGAGTCGAGCAACTGCTCGGCGGCGGTATACCCGGCGTCGACGGTGAAGTCGGCGATCATCTGCGCCCGCTCGGGCACCTCGATGTCGGCCGCGGCGCACGCGTCGAGGAATCCCAGGTGACGGTTGCGGCCGGCGGACTCGTCCTCCTCGAGGACGCCGATGTAGGCGGGGTGCGCCGACGTCCTCAGCACGTTCGCCGTGATCTCGCGCAGCGCGTCGCGGTCGTTCTGGTACACGCACGACTGGCCCGGAAGGTCCTGGTCGAGCACCACGAGCGGCAGCGACATCCCCTCCATCGCCGCGAAGTGCTCGTCGGAGAAGATCGTCGCCACGAGCACGACCCCGTCGACCTGCTTACGTTCGTCAAAGAGCCGCAGGTAGGTGACCTCGCGCGCGGCGTCGTTGTCCGTGTTGGCAAGAAGCACCTGGTAGCCGCGCTCCGCGAAGACGGGCGTCATCCCGGCGACCATGCGGCTCACCGAGGCGGAGTTGATCTTCGGGATGATGACGCCCACGGTGTTCGACTTGCCGGTACGCAGGCTCTTCGCGTGCTGCGACGGCGAGTAGCCGGTGGCCTTGACCACGGCGCGGATGCGGTCGCGCTTCTCCTGGCTCACGTAGCCGTCGTTGAAGTAGCGCGAGACCGTGGCGCGGGAGACCCCCGCCATCTGCGCGATCTGGTTAATGTCCATAGCCGTCCCTTCGAGCGTGTGCAGCAGACTACTCTACCCCACGAGGTCGATCGGCCGGACGTCTTTGGCCGCGACGATCATGCGCGCGACCTCCTCGGGGGCCTCGACGCCGCCGCGCTCGAGCCACAGGTTGATGATGCTCAAAACATGGCTGATGGCGAGCTCGCGCGCGTATTCGGAAGGAAAGCGGTCGCACCTGACCTGGGAGCGCGTGAGCTCGAGCCCCTGGTCGAGAAAGCCGTTGATGACGGATTTGAGGCGGGAGTGGAACTCGGGGTCTCCGCCCTTGCCCGAGATGGCCGCCACGAAGTCGAAGTCGGCGGCAACGAGCTTGAGGGCCTGAAGGAGCAGCGGATACGGGAACATGTCGCATGCGTTTTGCGCCTCGCGCGCGGCACCGGGATGGACGAGCGCCTCCCTCAGCTTTGCGATGAGCTCGTCCTCGAGCTGCTCGAGCGCATCGAACTTGTCGACGAAGTGCAGGTAGAAGGTGCCGCGATTCACACCGGCACGCCGCGTGATGTCGCTTACCGTCAAGGCGTCGAAGCCCTTCTCCACGATGAGCTCGGTGAGCGCTCGACGTATCTTTGCCCGGGTGGCGGTGTTTCGGCGGACCTTGCCCCCAGTGTCGGCAGCATTCATGGATATCTCCCTGCGTTGGTCTCTTAAATGAACAACCTGTTGAGTATTGTTCATGGTAAATCACACCCTCAAGGGTATACTTCCCCCTGCAACTAGTCAACACGTTGTTCATTTAAGGAGAACGACATGGCGTATATCGAGGTCATTCACGAGACCAAGCGCTATCAGTCGGGGGCTACGGAGATCCTGGCAAACAACGACGTCAACTTCACGTGTGAGAAGGGCGAGCTCGTCGTCATCCTCGGCTCCTCGGGCGCCGGCAAGTCCACGCTGCTCAACATCCTCGGCGGCATGGACACCGCGAGTGAGGGCCAGGTCATCATCGACGGCAACGACATCGCGGCCTACAACTCCCACCAGCTCACGGATTACCGCCGCACCGACGTGGGCTTCGTGTTCCAGTTCTACAACCTGGTGAGCAACCTCACGGCCAAGGAGAACGTCGAGCTTGCCTCCGAGATCGTGCGCGACGCGGCCGACCCCGAGGAGGTCCTGCGCAGCGTGGGCCTCGCCGACCGCATGGGCAACTTCCCGGCCCAGCTCTCCGGCGGCGAGCAGCAGCGCGTGGCCATCGCCCGTGCCGTCGCGAAGAACCCCAAGATCCTCCTGTGCGACGAGCCCACGGGCGCCCTCGACTACCGCACGGGCAAGCAGGTCCTCGGCATCCTCGAGGATATGAGCCGCAAGCAGGGCGCGACCGTGATCATCGTTACCCACAACGCGGCCATCGCGCCCATCGCCGACCGCGTGATCCGCATGCACGACGCGCGCGTGCAGTCCATCGACGTCAACCCGGCGCCCACGCCCATCGCACAGATCGAGTGGTAGGGGAGAGAAACATGGCGAACCGCAGGAAACCCACCCCGCGCACGGGCTCGACGCCCGCGACGCCAACGCGCCCGCTCGACGTCCGCGCGACGGGCGCTTCTTGCCCCAGGCGCGGCAAGACGGCGCTTTGGAAAGACGTGTGGCGCTCGATCGCCCATTCCAAGGGGCGCTTCATATCTATTATGTTGCTCATGGCGCTCGGCTCGTTCGCGCTCGTCGGCCTCTTCGTGGCCGGCCCGGACATGCGCGCCACGGGCGAGGCGTACTTCGGCGAGTACTCGCTGGCCGACCTCACCGTGCTGAGCGACTACGGCCTGGACGAGGACGACGTCGCGGCCATCGACCAGACCAGCGGCACGACGGCCATCGAGTATGGCTACTTCAAGGACGTGACCGTCGAGGGCTCGACGGACGCCATGCGCGTGATGAGCATGCCCGATGAGGTTTCCCAGCTGGAGCTCGTCGACGGCCGCATGCCTGAGCGTGAGGGCGAGATCGCCGTCGACACGAACGTCGGCGAGCAGTACGCCGTCGGCTCCACTATCCGCGTGAGCGAGAAGCCCAACGCCCTGAGCGACGAGACCTGCCTCAACGACACCGAGTACACCGTGGTCGGCCACGTCCACACGCCGGAGATCATCTCCATCGTGAACATGGGCCAGTCGACGGCTGGCACGGGCAGCCTCAAGGGCTATGCGGTGGTCGTGGCGGACGAGTTCGACTCCGACGTGTACATGACGGCGCGCATGACCTTCGAGGACACCGCGGACAAGGACCCCTACTCCAACGAGTACCGCGACCTGGTCCAGGCGCATAAGTTCGAGGTCGAGGGGCTTATTGCCGAGCGGCCGGCGGCCCGCCTGGCCACGGTGAAGGCCGACGCGCAGGAGACAATCGACGACGGGCAGGCCGAGGTCGACGACGCCAAGCAGCAGCTCGCCGACGCCAAGCAGACCCTGGACGACGCTGCCGAGACCCTCGCCGACGCCGCGACCCAGCTCGCGGACGGCCAGACGCAGATAGACGACGCCGAGGCTCAGATCGTCGACGGCCAGGCGCAGATAGACGACGCGAAGGCCCAGATCGATGAGAACCAGGGCACGCTCGACGCCGCGGCCGCGACCATCGCGGACGGCGAGGCCCAGCTGGCCGAGAAGGCCGGTGAGCTCCGTGCCGCCGAGGCTCAGCTGGCTAACGCGAAGGCGCAGCTCGATGCCGCGAAGGCCACGCTCGACGCGGCGGCCCCGCAGGTCGCGGCCGCGGAGGCCCAGCTGCCCGCGGCCCGGCAGCAGCTTGCCGAGGGGCGGCGTGCCTATGACGAGGGCACGGCGCAGCTTGCGGAGGCTAAGGCGCAGATCCAGGCCTACGACGACGGAAGGGCCCAGCTCGAGGACGCCTACGCGCAGCTCGACGCCTCCCAAGCGCAGGTCGACGCCGGGCGTGAACAGCTCGCCGAGAAGACCGCCGAGCTCGACGCCGTCGCCGACCAGGTCGAGGCCGCCCGCGCCATGGTCCAGAAGCTTGACGACGCGGTGTCCGAAGCGAGCCGGCAGGTGAGCGATTCCGAGGCGCAGGCCGCTGACCTTAAGGAACAGATCGCCGCCGAGACCGACCCCGCGAAGAAGGCCGCTCTCGAGTCGCAGCTCACCGCCGTCGAGGCGAAGCTCCAGGCGCAGCAGGACTATCTGGCCCAGCTGCAGGCCGCGGCTGCCGCCGAGGAGGTAACCGCGGCGCGCGAGCAGGTCGTCCGCTACGACGCCGGGCGCGCGTCCATTGCCGAGGCCGCAGCACAGCTCGACGAGTCGCAGAAGAAGATCGACGCCGGTCGCGCCGAGGCAGACGAGAAGAAGGCCCAGCTCGACGCCGTCGCCGACCAGGTCGAGGCCGCCCGCGCGGCGATTCCCCAGAAGGAGCAGGAGCTCGCCGCCGCAAAGGAGCAGCTCGACGCGGCTTCTGCGCAGATTGCCTCCGCTGAGGCCAGTGTCGCCTCTTACTATGAGGGCCTCGCCGAGTACCAGCAGGGCCTCGGGACCTACGCGCAGGGGCTCCAGAGCTACGAGTCCGGCCGCTCCGCGTTCAACGCCGCCGCCGACCAGCTCGCCTCCGGCAAGGCCGAGTACGAGTCGGGCGCAAATGCCCTTACCGCCGCTCGCGCCACACTCGCCTCCAAGGTCGAGGAGCTCGCCTCCGCGAAGACGAGCCTCGCCGACGCAAAGCAGACCCTGGCCGAGAAGCTCGCCGAGTACAACGACGGCCTGGCTGAGTACGAGGACGGCCTCGCCGAGTACAACGACGCCCTCCCCGACGTGCTCGAGCAGATCGCCGACGGCGAGTCCGCGCTCGCCGACGCCCGCGCACGTCTCGCCAAGCTCGACACCCCCGCCTACGAGACGGACACGCGCCGCGAGACCCTGGGCTCGGAGGCCTACAAGACCTACAGCACCGTCTCCGAGATCATCGACTCCCTGGCGACCGTCTTCCCGGTGCTTCTCTACCTTGTGGCCGCGTTCGTCACGCTCTCGACCATGACGCGCATGGTCGACGAGGAGCGCATCAACTCCGGCACGCTCAAGGCCCTCGGCTACCGCGACGGCGACGTCGCGCTCAAGTTCGTGCTCTACGGCGCGCTCGCCGGCGGCATCGGCGCGGTGCTCGGCATCGTGCTCGGCCACACCCTGCTGCCCTTCATCGTGTACAACGCCTACGGCGCGAAGTTCACGCTTCCCCCGATCCACCTGGGCTTCTATCCCGTGATCACCCTGGTCGCGCTTGTGCTCGCGGGCCTGTGCGCGGTGCTCCCCGCGGCCCTCGCCGTGCGTCGCGAGCTCGGCGAGAAGCCCGCGGCGTTGCTTCTTCCCAAGCCTCCCTCGGGCGGCTCGAAGATCATGCTCGAGCGCATCCGCCCCGTGTGGAGCCGCATGAGCTTCACGCACAAGGTCACGGCGCGCAACCTCTTCCGCTATAAACAGCGCATGTTCATGACCATCCTCGGCGTGGCCGGCGCCGCGTGCATGCTCGTCGCGGGCTTCGGCGTGCAGCATTCCATCCAGGAGATGGGCACCAAGCAGTTCGGCGACATCCTCAAGTACGACATGATCGTGGCGCAGAGCTCGACAGCCACGGACGCGCAGCTCACCGAGCTCGACGACGCGCTCGCCGCCGACGGCGTCGCGGCCCAGGTGGCCATTCACTACGAGTCCGTGAGCCTCACCGCCGGCGCGAACAACGACAAGCAGGAGATCACCCTTCTTGTGCCTGAGCAGACCTCCGACCTGGGCGAGTACCTTGACCTTCGCGACCGCAGGAGCGGGGACGCCCTGGACCTTGAGGGCGACGGCGCCGTGATCAGCGAGCGCCTGGCCAAGCTGCTCGGCGTGGGCGTGGGCGACGAGGTTGCGTTCACCGCCTCCGACGGCACCGCGCGCACCGTCCGCGTGTCCGGCGTCTGCGAGATGTACATGGGCCACTTCATGGTCATGAGCCGCGAGGCCTACGAGGGCTGCTACGGCAAGAAGTTCGAGTCCAACGCCGCCATGGTCAGGCTCGAGGACGGGAGCCTCTCGTCGGTGGAGGAGCGCGCGGCCGGATTCATGCAGCTCAAGGGTGTCAAGTCCGTGGTCCAGAACACGGCTCTGCAGTCCCAGGTCGACACAGTCGTGGTCTCGCTCAACAAGATCATGGGCATCTTGATCCTCGTGGCCGCCATGCTCGCTGTGGTCATCATGTACAACCTGACGAACATCAACGTGTCCGAGCGTATGCGCGAGCTCTCGACCATCAAGGTCCTCGGTTTCCACTCCAACGAGACCACGATGTATATCTATAGAGAAACGATCCTGCTCACGATCCTCGGCCTCATCGCGGGGTGGGCGCTGGGCGTGGCGCTGCACCAGTACATCCTGAACGTGGTCCCGCCCGACAACGTAATGTTCAACCCCGAGCTCGCGGCGATCGAGTTCGTCGTGCCGGCCATCGTCATCGGAGTCATCGCGGCGCTGCTTTACTTCGTTGAGCTGCGACGACTCTCGACGGTCGATATGCTCGAGGCACTGAAGTCCGTGGAGTAGAGGCTTCGGAATCCGTTCGCTTGCGCGAATACGGGCGCCCGGCCCAGGTGTCCCTGGGCCGGGCGCTTCATGGTTTCGCCGGCGGGTGAAGCCCCGTTGATCAAAAATTCGAGGTTCTGCGTGTTCAATTTGATGCTTGATGTAGCTAAACGAATGCGTCAACTGGGCAAACGCCGACGGGGCGGCGTTTTGCGAGCTTCCTGTGGCCATAGATACTCGCCGAAGCCTCGAAATCCCACGCAGAATCGAGAAAAAATGATCACGCGAGGCCTTAAAGGGTCATTTTTGCCTCTTCATGGTCCGGTTAACGTGCATACGCGATATCGGCCGCGCCGTTCGGCGAATCATTGCGGCTCGTGCGTCCCCACATGGTAGAGGCGGCCTCCACGAGAGGGGGCCTTATGACGGAAAAAGTGCTGGTACTTGCCGGAAAGACGCTCGATAAGGTGATGCCTGCCATCAGGTCGGGGCGGCTGCGCGCGGAGCCGACCGGCTTGAGGCGGCTCGACCCCCAGTCCTGCGCCTGCAGGGTCGAGGACGTCCTCTCCATCAACCTCGGGCCCTTGGCGTACTTCTGCGATGCGAGCGAGTCGGACCCGCTTCACGTCGCCGTGAGCTCGCCCGAGCTCAGGCGCGACCTGCGTGGATTCGAGTTCTCGCTCTTTCCGGAGCGGTTTCCGGCGGGAACGTTGATGGCCATCGCCCCCAACATCCTCGTGCCGTCGTTTTCGGCGTATTTCATGCTTAAAGCCCGCAGCCTCGGGTTCGAAGAGCTGTTGCTCCTCGGGATGGAGCTTTGCGGCACGTATGCGCACGACTCGTATCTGGCCCCCGGCGGGAGCTGCGAGTTCCTCGTGGAGCCGGTGCTCGGCTCGGATGAGCTGCGGGGCTACCTTGCGTCCGCCTCGGGTATCACGGGAGTCAATCCCGCGAGGGCGGCCGCCTCTTGGGTCCTGGATAACTCTTACTCCCCGCAGGAGACCGTGCTTGCGCTGGAGCAGTACCTCAAGCCCATGCGAGGTGGCCGTGGATACCCGAAGCCGCAGCTCAACCCCGAGATTGAGGTGCCGTGCGAGCTTCGGCACCTTACCGCCCGAGACACCTTCAAGCCTGACATCTACTGGGAAGGCATGCTCGACCTGGAGTACGACAGCGCTTATCACAACGACCCGTCGCAGGTCGAGCGCGATAAGGCGCGCGCCTCCGACGTGCAGGCCCTCGGCATCCCCGTCATCCAGGCGACCGGGCTCTCGCTTTCCACCTGTGAGCGGGCCGAGCTCCTGGGTCGTCAGGTGGGCAAGGCCCTTGAGGCTGGCATGGGCCGCCCGATGACGATGCGCCTGCGTCGCCTCTATGCGCCCGAGCTTCAGACGCGGCGTGAACAGCTGCACCTGAGGCTCAGGAGGCTGAGCGGGCTCGAGGAGTCGCGCTTTGCACGTTAACGAGGCCCGAACGGGCCTCGGGGCTTCGATTCCGGCTCGCTGTGATCATTTTTTCTCGATTCTGCGTGCCGAAACGGCCTTCGGGTGGGGTATTGAGACGTCGTGTGGGTAGCCGTCGGGTGTCGTGCGCGACGTTTTCCCAGCTGACGGCCCGATTGCACGGCATCAAATACGCAACAAAGCACGCAGAATCTCGATTATGGCCCACGACCTAGTGCATACCGTCACCCCTCCCACGGGGGCAGCCCGGCC
>CAVIBB010000026.1:0-19403 GCA_963640745.1 Paludibacteraceae bacterium | reverse complement strand
CCCCATAGCGACATGAAAAACGGCCCCCTCGAACCCGCAAAATGGGAAATCGAGGGGGCCGATCGCTTGGTTCGAGATTTACAGGCAGAAACCGGGAACGACGCCGACCTCTCCGGAGACGGTCGGGTTGCGTGAGTAACCGGGGTAGCCGTCCTCGTTGCGCGGCGCGATGATGCGCTCGGCATTGACGGTGTCGGCACTGCGAGTCCACCAGTTGACGCAGTCGCCGCCGACGGACATCAACGCGTTGGCCTCGCTCCACGACACGCCCTGGTTGGAGAACAGCTGGTACTGAGCACCCTCGGGGTTATAGCTGTCGTAACGATAGCTGCCGGACTCAAGCGATCCGACGAGTTCGGAATACGAGATGAGCCAGACTTTGTCGTCGGTCGCTTCCTGCTCGGAGGTCGAGGTGTAGCGGTTCGTCTGCTTCGAAACACTGACCAGAACATCCTTGACCTCGCTGGGAAGAAGCTCAACGAACTCGCCGTTGAGCCACGTGCGCAGCGACGACGTGCTCCAGTCGGCGGAGGAAGACGAATCGGACATCGCCATCGTGGCAACGGAAGAGTCGGCGAGCATCGAGATGCCCGCGTGGCCGGTGCCGTCGGACTTGAGGTCCTGCCAGAACCCGACGATGCGCATGTTCACAGTCGTGCCGTCGGTAAGCTGCAGCGACTTTGCCTGGGTACCGTCAAGGGTGCCGGTCGCGGAGCAGAGGTTGTACTTCTCGGCAACCTTGATCGCCTCGGACTCGCTCGTGCACGCAGAGATAAGCGCGGAGATCTTGGAGAGGTCGGACCAGGTGTAGTCCTCGACCGTTGCCTTTACGGCGACGTCACTCGTCTCCTCGGCAGGCTCCTCCTCGGTCGAGTCCGTCGTGACGACGGTGATGTCGGTGCTCGGCTTGAGCTGCGGGGTCTCGGTCTTGGAAGACGAGCCAGAGAGGGCCGCGAAGGCCCCGATGCCGATGAGCAGCACGGCAAGGACGGCGATGCCCACCGCAAGGTAGGTCTTCTTTGACTGGTGGCGATTGCGGGTCTTGAAGGCGTATGCGTTCATGGACGGACCGGCGGTCTCGTAAGGGCGACGGGAAGTCTCAAGGTGGCCGGTCGACTCTACCTCAAGGTCGTCGTCCTCGCCCCAGAAGCCGGTGACGTCGCCGGTCTCGATGTAGTTGTTGTCGGCCGTGGACTCCTCCAGGACCTCGGGCACGGAGAAAGCCGGGCGACGGGCGGGCATCGGCTCCATGACCTGGGTCGACTCTTGAGATGCGAACTCGGCCGGCTCGGGCACCGGGGATTCGTCAAGGGGAGCCGGCTCGTTCACAGCGGGCGTACCAGCCGCGGGCGCGTCGGCCGCGTCGTCGAGCAGCGCGGGCGCGGAAACGGTGAGATCGGCGTTCGGGGCACCCTCGGCACCCAAGGCAACCGAAGCCTCCACAACGGCCAGGTCGGGCGCGCCGGTAGGAACAGAAACCTCAGCCACGTCGTCCACCTGCGGCTCAACGGGCTGCTCCTCCTCAACCGGCGCCGCCGCAGCGCGGCGGCGAGAAGCGATGAGCGCCTCGCGCTCCATGCGCTCCTTCTCCTCGCGCGCGGCCTTGGCCGCGGCCTCGCGGCGGGCGCGGTCCTCGGCCTCGCGCGCGGCGGCACGCTCCGCCTCCTGGACCTTACGCGCAGCCTCGCGAATCTCGCGCTCCTGCCGCTTCTTCTCGGAGCGGGCGGCAGACGACGCACCCCAGGAATCGAAGGCGCGGGTGAGCTTATTCTTCATGCCGTCGACGGGGTTCGCCCCGTCGGCCTGGGTTGCGGCGGCCGCACTCTGGTTGCCCGCGTCAGCGTTGAGCGACCAGGCCGAGTTCTGCGGCCAGCCGTTCTCGTATCCGGAAGCGATGGTCGGCGCGGAGTTGGTCCCCGGCCGGGAGCTTCTTACGGGACGAGAAACGCGGCGCTGCACGTACGTCGAGCGGGGAGCGGGGGCCATGGGCACGAAGGGCACGGCCGCAACAGGCAGCGGGCCCTCGAGCTTGACGGGCGCGGGGATAACGGGAGCAGGCTGGTCGTCGGCACCTTCGTCGAGCGCACCATCTTCCTCGGACACGGCCGCGGGAGTCGCATCGGTCTCGGCGACAGGTGCCTCATCTTGATCAGCGGCGTCAAAATCGCCTTCCGCCTGCTCGGGAGCGGACTGAGGCTCATCCTCGACCGCAGCTTCGCTGGAACCGTCAGTCTCGCCGGCACCGTCACCAGCACCGCCGGCCACGTCAGCCGCGGGCTTCTCGCCGCTCTCCCCGACCGGAGAAGCGCACATATAGCAAAAACGGGCGCCGTCCGGCAGCTCCGTCCCGCAATTCTCGCAACGCATCGGCATCCTCCAGAACGCCTCGAAATCTACTGACCCTTAATGTACCTGATTACGGACGCGGCCCGCTGTGGTTGGCGGGCCGCGCAACGATTAATTATTTGTACCGCTCAAAATCTGAACAGGCGTGAACGACGTGGTGATCTGGTCGCGGAGCTCGTCTTGGAGCGCGTCGTCGATGCCGGTGATGGTGCAGCTGAAGTTGACGCCGGAACTCGACTGGGTCTTGGTCCAGACGAACGTCATGAACGAGGTGACGTCGCCGGTGGGCTTGAGGAAGCCGAAGAGCTGAGACTGCTGAATCTCGCCGTTCTCGTCCAAGTGCACGTAAACGTGGTAGACGACGGTGTTGACGTTGGGGTTGAGCAGCGAGTTGACCGCGAAGGCCGTGGCCTGGACCTGGCTGCCGGCGAAGCACTCGAGCGCGTTCTCCGAGCTGGTGTCGGTAACGGAGACCTCGACGCGGCCGGTGTTCTCGTCTGCCTCGATGACGGAGTAGTCCTCGGGGAACTGGGTGAAGCCGTTGCCCCACTCGACGCCGCCGTTGAGCGCCGACGCGACGGTCCTCACGTTGACGTTCTCGGAGAGGTTCGAGGTGTTGGCGCGGCGGATAAGGCCGAAGACCACCTGGGTTATAACCACAAGCGCAAGGAAGAAGACCACGAAAATGACGGCGGTCTTTGCAATGACCTTCTCGACGTTGGAGCCGGACGGGTCGTCGCCGGTCAGGGGGTCGACGTCGACGCCGGCACCTTTCTCCTTGCGACGGCGGCGCTCCTTGCGGGCGCGCTCCTCGTCGGTGTGGCCCGTCTCGTCGACGGTCGCGAACAGCGCCTCGGCCTCGTCGGCCGAAAGGGCGCCCTTCTGTATGCGCGCGATCTCGTACTTCTTTGACATGGCATTCTTCCCGTGGTCTTGGGCAGGGCTGGACAAAGTATAACGCCCGACGCGTGCACGCGCCGCTCAGCGAGCCTTGGGTTTGCGCAGGCTGCGCAAGTGGCCGGGCCGGAAGGACGGCGAGCGGTTACGCGGCGACGCGAGCGGGCAGGCGCTACTGCGCGAACTGCATGCGGTAGTAGCGCGCGTAGGTTCCGTCGGCGGCAAGAAGCTCTTCGTGCGTGCCGCGCTCGACAACGCGTCCCGCCTCGACGGTCGCGATCTCGTCGGCACCCTTGATGGTCGAGAGCCGGTGGGCAATCACGATGGTGGTTCTTCCCTGGGCCAAGGCCTCGAGCGACTCCTGCACCACGCGCTCCGACTCGTTATCGAGCGCCGAGGTGGCCTCGTCAAAGATGAGGATGGGCGGGTTCTTGAGGAAGACGCGCGCAATGGCGATGCGCTGCTTCTGGCCGCCGGAAAGTCGCGTGCCGCGCTCCCCCACCTCGGTGTCGTAGCCGTCGGGCAGGCTCGCGATAAAGTCGGCGATGTTGGCGCGGCGGGCCGCTTCCTCGATCTCGGCCATGGAAGCGCCAGGCTTTCCGTAGGCGATGTTCTCGCCGATGGTGCCGTCGAACAGATAAACATCCTGCTGCACGAGGCCGATGGCGCGGCGCAGGCTGTCTTGGGTCACGTCGCGCACGTCCTGACCGTCAATGCGGATGGACCCGCTCTCCACATCATAGAAGCGGGGCAACAAACTGCAGGTAGTCGACTTGCCGCCGCCCGAAGGACCCACGAGCGCGAGGGTCTCGCCGGGCTTGACCGAAAGGCTCAGGTGGTCGATGACGGGACGGTCGGAACGCTCGCCGTTCTCGCCGAGCTCGGCGTCCGGATAAGAGAAGCAGACGTCGTCGTACTCGATGGCGCCCTCCCCGCACACAAAATCAGGTGCGCCCGGGGCGTCGGCCACGGCCGGCTCGGTGCTCAGGACCTCCTGCATGCGCCGGAAACCGGCGATGGCCTTCTGGTACATCTCGGTGGAGTTGACCAGGGTTTCAATGGGCGTGGAAAAAAGCGTGATGTAGAGCGCGAACGTCGCCATATCGACCGGCGAGAGCTCCCCCTGGGCGACGAGCCAGCCGCCGAGGACGGCGACCACCGTATAGAGGCAGCCGGTCATGAGCCCGTAGACGCCGTAGTAGCGACCCATCGTGTAATACATGTCCTCTTTCGAGGCGAGGTAGCGCTCGTTCGACTCGGCGAACTTGTGGCGCTCGGTGTCCTCGTTGGCAAAGGACTTGACGACGCGGATGCCCTCGAGCGAGTCCTGAAGCTGCGAGTTCACGTCGCCGATCTTTGCGCGGTTGTCGGCGAAGGTCGTGCGCATGGTGAGGTTCATGCGCGCCATGACGGCCGCGAAGACGAGCGTGACCAGCAGGATGGCCGCGGAGAGGGCCGGGGAGATGCCGAAGAGGATGACGAAGGAGCCGATGATCTCGATGGAGCAGAGGATGATCCACTCAGGCATGTGGTGGGCGGCCTCGCAGATGTCGAAGAGGTCGTTGACCACGCGGCTCATCATGTCGCCCGAGGAGTGGGAGTCGAAGTAAGAGAAGCCCATGCGCTCGAACTGGTCAAAGAGGTCCTGGCGCATCTGCGACTCCATGCGGGCGCCCATGATGTGGCCCTGCGCGCTCACGAAGTAGCGGCAGCCGCAACGGACGAGGTACATGGCCGCGAGGCCGGCGGCTATGGCGGGGAGCGCCGCGAGGATGGCCTCGGCTCCCTCGGTAAAGAGCCCGTTGGTAAAGCCGCGCAGAATGACGGGAAATGCCAGGTCAACGGCGGCGATCACAATGGCGCACACCGTGTCGGCCAAAAAGAGCCCCATCACGGGGCGGTAGTACTCCATGAACTTCTTAAGCATTCACACTCCAACTCCCCTTTTGGGGACAGGCTAGTCGGCGAGGCGATGGCTGACGGCATCGCAGATAAGGGCGCCGACCACGGTCTTCGCATCCTCGATGCGTCCGTCGAGCACAGCGTCCACAAGCTCCCCCACCTCGACGAGGTCCACGTTGATGAACTCGTCCGCATCGGGGCTCGACTTGTCGAACGAGAGGCCCGTCGCCATATAAATGTGAATCAACTCGTCGCAGAAGCCGTCCGACGTCGCAATGGTGGTAAGAAACGCCATCTTCTCGGCGACCATGCCGGTCTCCTCGAGCAGCTCGCGATTCGCGCACTCCAGCGGGTCCTCCCCCGCATCGAGCTTGCCCGCAGGGATCTCGACGGTCACGCGGCCGAGCGCCGTGCGGTACTGGCGCACGAGACAGATCCGTCCCTCGTCCGTAAGCGCCACGATGGCGACGGCGCCGGGGTGGCGCACCACGTCGCGCAGCGCCTTGCGGCCGTCGGGCAGCTCGACCTCGAGCCGGTTCACGTTAAAGATGCGGCCGGTCCAGGCCACGTCCTCGGTCAAGGGCTTCTCGGCGAGACCGGCGTCGCGCGGGTCGTCGTCGCCGAGCACGAGCTCGCGCTCAACCGGGGCGCCGGACATGTGGTCCTGCGTCTCGCGGTCCCCGTCGAAGGTGAAGGCGGCCACGGAGTCGCGCATGTTGTCGAGCACCCCGGCGAACTCGTCGCCGAGCTTCTTCTCGTTATCGCTCATATTTCCTCCAAAATGCGGGAACGGGCGAGACGAGGAAACGGCCACCCGCAGCGCAGGTGGCCGACTGCCCCTCTCGCCCGCTCCTTCTAGCGGCCCTGGATGCAGCGCAGGCCGATATCGGTGCGGAAGGTCTTGCCCTCGAAGTCGATGAGGCCGCACGCGGCGTAGGCCTGGGCGCGGGCCTCCTCGAAGGTGGGGGCCACGGCGGTGACGTCCAGGACGCGGCCGCCGTTGGTAAGGACGCGGCCCTCGTCATCGAGCTTGGTGCCGGCGTGGTAGACGGTCACGCCCTCCAGCGCGGCGGCGTCCTCGATACCGGTGATGACCTTGCCCTTCTCGTAGGCGCCAGGGTAGCCGGCCGAGGTCAGCACGACGGAGACGGCCCAGTCGTCGCCCCAGCGCACGTCCTTGGCGTCGAGGGACCCCTCGTCGCAGGAAAGAAAAACGCTGACCAGGTCAGCCTGCATGCGAGGCAAGACAACCTGGGTCTCGGGATCGCCGAAGCGGGCGTTGAACTCGAGGACCTTCGGTCCCTCGTCGGTAAGCATGAAGCCGCCGTAGAGGCAGCCGGAATACGTGATGCCCTCGGCCGCGAGCTCGGCCACGACGCGCTTCTCGATGTCGATCATCTGCGCGAGCTCGTCGTCGGTGACCATCGGGACGGGGCTGTAGACGCCCATGCCGCCCGTATTGGGGCCCTTGTCGCCGTCGAGGGCGCGCTTGTGGTCCTGGGCGGTGGCAAGAGGAACGAGCGTCTTGCCGTCGGTGAGGGCCAGGAGCGAGCACTCGGGGCCCTCCATCATCTCCTCGACGACGACCGTCGCGCCGGCCTCGCCGAACACGCCCGAGAAGCACTCGTGGACGCCCTCGAGGGCCTCCTCGGTGGTCTTGGCGACGATGACGCCCTTGCCGGCCGCGAGGCCGTCGGCCTTGACGACGATGGGGCCACCGACCTGCCGCACGTAGGCGGCGCACTCGTCCTCGCTGGTAAAGCTGCGGTACGCGGCGGTCGGCACGCCGGCGCGCGCCATGACCTGCTTGGCAAACTTCTTGCTGCCCTCCATCTGGGCGGCCTTGCCGGACGGGCCGAAGCACGGGATGCCGACCGCGCGGACCGCGTCGGCCACACCGGCCACGAGCGGGGCCTCCGGGCCGATGACCACGAGCCCGATGCGGTGCTCGGTGGCCCAGGTCGCCACGGCCTGCGGGTCCTCGGCGTCGAGGTCGATCTTCTCGGCGCGGTCGTACATGCCGCCGTTGCCGGGAGCCACGTAAATGTCGCCCGCGATCGGCGACTCGGCGAGCTTGACGAGCAGCGCGTGCTCGCGACCGCCGGAACCCAGAAGCAGGATATCGACCTTACCACTCATAATGACCTCCTAGTTGACGTGCGTTTTCCTAAACGTGTGCGTAACTAAATCGGTTGATTATCTGATCCTTGCACAAGCGGGTCCGCGGCACCGGCGCGCAGGTAGGCGTCCATCGGGGCAAACGCCACGCCCACAGCCTCGGTCCCGATGCTCGCCATGACGGAGGGCGCCGCCGTGGCGTGGCCCAAAAAGAGCGAGCAGAACTCGTTGGTGTCGAGGGGCTTCTCGAGGGCGCGCGTGGCCTGGGGAGAATAGCCCTCCATGACCGCGTACACGAGCTCGCCCGAACCGGCGGCAACCGAGCTCATGGCGTGAGCGGCGCGGCCGCAGAGGTCGGCCAGGTCGTTCGAACGCGCCAGCGCGGTGAACTCGCCGCCGCGCAGCAGGTAGAGCGAGCGCTCGCCGGCAATGCGCAGGCGCAGGCTCGAGGCGCGCGCCAGGATGCCGCGCTTCTTGCGGCGAGAAGCCCGTTGCACAAACGGCGCGGACGGGCCGGGGATGTAGAGGAAGCGAACCTCGTTCGCGAGCGCGCGGGCGCGGTCCACCGCCTCCTCGAAGCCGAGGCCGGACACGCGAGCCATGGCCAGGCGCTCGAGGATCATCGCCGATGCGACCGACGCAAGGCCGGTGTCGACGGTGCGGATGCGCACGTCGGCGTCGCCGAGCTCGGCGACCGCGGCCTCGGCCTCACTCCAGATGCCGGTGGTCTCAAGTGAGCTGCAGACCACGGCGATCTGCTTGAAGCCATTGGCAATCAAGCGCTGGTAGACGGCAAGAATCGCCGCGGTGCCGGGACGCTCGACGATGACGTCGTGACCCGCCGCCTTGACCGCGCGCGCAGCGCCGGCGTCGTCCTCCCCGTCCAGCCAGCAGCGACCGCGCGCCGTGACGGAAAGCGGTATGACCACGACCTCCAGCCGAGCCATGAGCTCGGACGGGAGGCCGCAGGTGCTGTCACAGATTATGGCGAAACTCTTGTTAGACAAGCGGGTCGTCTCGCTTACTTCCAGTAACGGTTGATGGTCTGCTCACGGTCGGGGCCGACGGTGATGATGCTCGCGCGAACGCCGGAGACCTGCTCGAGGAAGTCGATGTAGTCCTTGGCCTCGCGCGGCAGCTTGTAGAAGTCGCGCACGCCGGAGATGTCGCACTTCCAGCCGGGGAGCGTCTCGTAGACGGGCTTCGCGTGATAGAAGACGCCCTGGTGCTCAGGGACGGTCGTGTAGGTCTTGCCGTCGCACTCGTAAGCCACGCAGACCTTGATCTCGTCGAGGCAGCCGAGGACATCGAGCTTGGTAATGGCCAGGTCGGTGAGGCCGTTGACGCGGGCGGCGTAGTTGACGACGACGGCGTCGTACCAACCGCAGCGACGCTTACGGCCGGTGGTCACGCCGTACTCGTGGCCAACCTCGCCCAGAAGGTCGCCCGTCTCGTCGAAGAGCTCGGTCGGGAAGGGGCCGGAACCGACGCGGGTCAGATAGGCCTTGGCCACGCCGAGGACGCGCTTGATGTGGACGGGACCCACGCCGGAGCCGGTGACGGCGCCGCCAGCGGTGCAGTTGGAGGAGGTCACGAACGGATAGGTGCCGTGATCGATGTCGAGCATCGTGGCCTGGGCGCCCTCAAAGAGGATGTTCTTGCCGCTCTCGAGCTGCTCGTTGAGGAAGAGCGAGGACTCGACGATGTAGGGGCGGATGCGCTCGGCGTAGGGGAGGTAGGTCTCGCAGATCTGGTCGACCGTGTAGGTCGGCATCTCGTAGATCTTCTCGAGGATGGGGTTGGTGTAGGCCAGGGCCGCCTCGAGCTTCTCGCGGAAGATCTTCTCGTCGAGCATGTCCTGGATGCGCAGGCCGATGCGGTTCATCTTGTCCATGTAGCAAGGCCCGACGCCGCGCTTGGTGGTGCCGATGAGGTTCTTGCCGAGCTTCTTCTCGTGGGCGCCGTCGAGGTCCTTGTGGTAAGGCATGACGATGTGGGCGTTGCCCGAGATCTTGAGGTTGTGGGCCGAGATGCCCTGCTCAGCCAGCATGTCAATCTCGCCGAGAAGAATCTCGGGGTCGACGATGCAGCCATTGCCGATGACGGGGTAGGTGCCCTCGTACATGACGCCGGACGGAACCTGGTGAAGCGCGAGCTTCTTGCCGTTGGCGATGACGGTGTGACCGGCGTTGGCGCCGCCGGCGTAACGGCAGACGACGTCGAAGTCGCCGGAGATGAGGTCGGTGACCTTACCCTTGCCCTCGTCGCCCCACTGCGTACCCACGAGCACTGATGCAGACATGTGCTTCCTCTCGTTGAGAAGACATAATTACTCACCAAGTATAGCCACTGGTGAGCCGCCCGGCGTGACCATACGCGCGAAATACATGCTCGCGGTTTGTGGGCGGGCCATCTGCTGCTCGGGGACGGGCTTATTCGGCGCGGCCCAGACGGCGGCTACTCCTGGTAGCGGTTGTCGATCTCGACGAACTTGGTGGAGCTGGCCAGGAAGGTGAGGGGTACGTCGGCGACGGAGCCGGAGCGGTTCTTCGCGATGATGAAGGTCGTCTCGCCCATCGCGGGACGGTCCTCGCGCGCGGCCTCGTCCTCGCTCATCGAACGGTCGAGGAAGCAGACGATGTCGGCGTCCTGCTCGATGGAGCCGGATTCGCGCAGGTCGGAGAGCTGCGGGCGCTTGCCGGTACGGTTCTCGACGGTACGGTTGAGCTGCGAAAGCGCGATGACGGGGACCTCGAGGTCCTTGGCCATGATCTTGATGCCACGCGACATCTCGCCGACCTCGGTCGCACGCGAATCGGCGCGGTGCCCGCCCTCGGGCGGCGAGACGAGCTGCAGGTAGTCGATGACGATGACGCCGAGCTTCTTGCCACGCAGGATACGGCGGGCCTTGGCTCGGATCTCGGTCACGGTGGTGCCAGGCGTGTCGTCGATGACGATGTCGAGCTGGGAGAGCTGGTTCACGGCCTCGAGGATCTGCGGCCACTGGTCGTCGCGGATGCGTGCGGAGCGAATCTCCTGCAGGCCTATGCGGGCCTCGGCGGCCAGCAGGCGTTGCGCGATTTCCGCCTTGGACATCTCGAGCGAGAAGAACGCGACCGAGGCCCCGTGGAACGCCGCGTTGGTCGCGAGGTTCAGGGAGAAGGACGTCTTGCCGACGCCGGGTCGCGCGCCGAGGACGATCATCTGGCCGGGCCGCAGGCCGAGCAGCGTCTCGTCGATCTTCGGGAAGCCGGTCTGCACGCCGTGGGTCTTCTCCCCCGCCATGGCCTGCTCCTCGAGTTCCTCGTAGAGGTCGCCCATGATGTCCTCGAGGGACTGCTCGCTCTGGCGCACGTCACGGTTGGTAACGTCGAGCAGCAGCTTCTCGGCGCGGTCTACGACCTCTTTAGTGTCCTCCGGGGCATCGAATGCGAGCGCCGTGATCTGGGCGGAGGCCTGGATCATCTTGCGCAGGGTAGTGTCGCGGTGGAGCATCTCCATGTGGCGACGCCAACCGACGAGCGCGAGCGAGTTGTTGCC
This sequence comes from Paludibacteraceae bacterium, assembly GCA_963640745.1. Taxonomy (GTDB): domain Bacteria; phylum Actinomycetota; class Coriobacteriia; order Coriobacteriales; family Atopobiaceae; genus Paratractidigestivibacter. Next base: position 8,600 of record CAVIBB010000026.1, on the reverse strand, counting down.
GAGCCCGAGCAGGAAGGAGCGGCCGCCGATGCGGTCGAGCTCGCCCTTGGTGCGGAGATAGTCCGCGAGGCTGATGGCATCGATGGGCATGTTCTTGTCGAACATCTCTCGCATGGCGATAAAGACGATGCGGTTCGACGGGTGGTAGAAATCGTCGGGCACGAGACCGATGAGGCACTCCTGGAGCGCCTCGGCCGAGATCATCATGGCCGAGAGAACCGAGGACTCCGCCTCGAGGTCCTGAGGCATGTTGCGCCCCTCTTCCATGGTCATCTTGGTCGGGTTGATTCCGTAATCGTCTGCCACGTCATGCCTTTCGCTCGATTCAACGTGGCCATTCTAACCGTATGGGAAAACAGCCGAAAGCGACGCCACGGGCAAGAAGCCCTGGGAAACGGGGTTGTGCGCGCATCTCTCACCGCCTACGAAGTGACTTTTCAACGTTTTCAACATTTACTGAGCTGCGCAAAACCCGAGTTTTCAACAAAGACGCGAGGTGCGCGCAAATCCCCTGCTCAAGCGGCAAATATCACGGGCTGAACACAATTCATAACAGGAGGGGAATTTACAAAACAGCAGGTAGATAGCCCTGTTGACACATTTGCAAAAGAGAAACCCCGCACAACCTGATGGTCATGCGGGGTTTCAAAAAGAAGCTTGAGTAAGCCTCGACCTAGTTCATGAATACGCTCTTTACCTGCGGTTTATGAAGAAAACCCCAGTTGAGCGCGACTACGGTCGAAAACAGGAACCTACTCGGCGTCCTCGGCGGTCTCGACGACCTCGGCCTCAGCCTCGGTCTCCTCGACGGCCTCCTCCTCGGACTCGGTAACGCCCACCAGGACGGTCACCTCAGCGGTGATCTCGCGGTAGAAGTTGACCTCGACCTTGTGGGCGCCGACGGACTTGATGGCGTTGCCACGGCCGACGCGCTTACGGTCGACCTCGGTGCCGAGCTGAGCCTGGATGGCGTCGGCGATCTGAGCGGCGGTGACGGAGCCGAAGAGCTGGCCCTCCTCGCCGATCTTGGCGTCGACGGTCACGGACTTGCCATCGATGGCGGCCTTGAGGGCCTCGGCGTTGGCGATGCGCTCGGCCTCACGCTTCTCGATGTTCTTGCGGCGCTGCTCGAGCTGCTTGATGTTGCCCGGGGTGGCGGGCTGGGCCATCTTGTTGGGGAACAGGAAGTTCTCCGCGTAGCCCTGAGCGACCTCTACGATGTCGCCCTCGCCGCCCTTGCCCCGAAGCTCACCCAAAAGGATGACTTTCATGGGTATCTCCTTCGTTCGGCCGGGTCTCCCCGACCTTTAGACTTGCTTCGCCGTTTCCTGGGGGCCGTCTTCCTCTCCCCGTGTGAGGTTTCGGAAGTTGGCCCATACGTCCAAGAGGCCGACGATGCTCATTACGATGAACTGCGCCTCGAGATAAACCGCCGCCAGGCTCGCGAGCACGATGGCAAACGCCGGGGTCTTCTTGCCCCGCATCAACCAAACGAGCACCGCAAAGCCCTGGGCCGCAAGGGCGTATCTCACGATCAGGAGCGCGTTGCCCGAGACCGCGAGAAGCGCGTCGCTCGCAAGGGCCGGCTGGGTTGCCCAGACGGCGATTCCGGCGACGGCCGCGACGAAAATCGCCACGACCCAAAGCGGGAGGTCAAAGTGGTCGAGCTGCGGCCGCTTGACCCCGCTGGCCTGCAGGCGGGCGGTCGCGAGGACCGCGCCTGCGCACGAGCAGAGGAGCTCGAACAAGGTAGACGTCGCAAAGACGGCGGGCCAAAGGAGACCCAACGCCCATTTGAGCGTCTGCCACGTTCCGCCATCGATGCCGAGGGCGCCGAGGAGCTCTTTGTTTCCATCGAGCAGCCCCGAGAACGAGCTTGCCAACGTCGTACGCTCCGCCACCGCAAACGCCTCGGCGACGCCGATGTGCGCGGCCGTGGCTACCAGGGCAGCCACGATGGCGGTCGTCGGCGTCATCTTGCCGCGCAAGGCCAATTCGGCGAGCACGAGCGCGAGGGCGCAGGCGATCAAAGCGTCGGGCACCGCGTCGACGCCGAAAATGGCGCCGCCGAGGCCCGCGAAGACGAGCGTTCCGACTGCAACGAGGACGCGAACGCCCAGGTTCCTGCCGGCACCCGCTGCGAGGGAACCGAATCCCACGAGCAGGCAGGCGATCGGCGAGAAGAATCCCGCCGCAAAACCTCCGACCGCGCAAAGGATGCATGCAATCGGCATCGGCGCTTCTTGCCCGGCACGGTTGCCCTGCCGACCTTGGAGCGCGACGCCTTCCTGCTGAGCGAGGTTATCTCCGCTTGCTCCGGACATTCCCTCGGGAACCGGGGGACGGCCGTTGTCATGCGACAAACCCACTGCTCACGCACCCTTTCTCGAAGCGGTTCGAGTCCCTAACCGCGGTTACGGCCGCCGCGGCTGGAGACCACGGGGACGGTGTAGGGCAGAAGGGCCATCTCGCGAGCGCGCTTAATGGCGTTGGCGATGTCCCTCTGGTGCTGCGTGCAAGCGCCAGTGACGCGGCGCGGCTTGATCTTGCCGCGGTCGGTCATGTACTTACGAAGAAGCTGCGTATCCTTGTAGTCGATGTACGCAGTCTCCTCCTTGCAGAACTGGCAGAACTTGCGACGCGGCTGGCGCGAAAAATCTTGCTTCTGCTGAGCCATGTCTTGTTGCCTTTCGTGTGGTGGCCTTGCGGCCACCGATGATTAAAACGGGATGTCCTCGTCGTAGACGTCCGCCGGGGGCGGGGTCTGAACGGGACGGGCGGCAGGCGCGGGCGCCGAGTAAGAAGGCGCGGAAGCCTGGTAGCCCTGGTTGACCTGGGCGTACTGCTGCGGAGCGGATGCCTGGTAAGACTGGCCGCCCTGCTGGCCGTTCCTCTGGGAGAGGAAGTCCAGATCGTCGACGACGACCTCCAGCTTGCTGCGGCGGCCGCCCTCCTTGGCCTCCCAAGAGCTGTAACGGAGCTTGCCCTCGATGGCAACCTTCGAGCCCTTGGAGAGGAAGCGCGAGAGAGGTTCGGCGCGTGCGCCGAAAACCACGCAGTCGACGAAGTTGGGATAGTCCTCCCACTCACCGGTCTGCTGGTTGCGACGGCGATCGTTGACCGCGACCCCGAAGCTCAGGATCTGCGTGCCGCCGCCCGTCGCGCGGAGCTCGGGGTCCCTCGTAAGGTTGCCCGTGATCATCACCTTGTTGATGCTCATGTAACTCACTCCCTCTCAGTGCAGGCGTCCGGCCTGCGCTTCCATTTAGTCCCTGTCCTCGCGGCGCGTGATCATGTGGCGCTTGACGGCGTCGTTGATGCGAAGGACGCGGTCGAGCTCCGTGATCTGCGTGGGGTCTGCGTGGAAGTTGATCAGGGTGTAGTCACCCTCGGTGAGCTTGTCGATCTCAAAGGCGAGCTTGCGCTTGCCCCAGTCCTCGACGCTGTCGATGACGCCGCCGTCGGTGGTAATAGCAACCTCGATGCGCTTCATAGCGCCCGCGCGCTGCTCCTCGTTGGACGTGGGATCGACAAAATACAGCAGTTCATAAGCCTTCATGTGGTCACCTCCTCTGGGCTGATGGCTCCGGGACGTGAAGGTGCACCCGGAGCAGGAAAGTTCCGACGGAAGATGTTAACACACGCATTCCGCTTTTCTCACAAAGAAGCAGCTTGTGCGCCGTTTTTACTCACCATCAGACTTTCGCAGCCCCCGTTTCTTGTATATGAAGGGAGCTTATCAGGCGCACCGGACACCAATCTAACCGCAGTCTTACCGCAGGTCAGCAGGGGTATCAACCAAATGCAGGCAGGGGCCTCGAGAAACCTGAAAGCTTCTCGAGGCCCCTGGCCAGACGCCCATGTTTTCTCCATGAAACCCCACGTTTCGGGCGTAGTTTGGGGTCACGTCGTTTCTTAGTAAGACGAGGTGTCGGAATTCGTCGAATCGGGCGTGGTCGGAACCTCGATGGGCGCGACGGCGATGGGCTCGATGCTTATGAGTTCATCATCGGATGGGTCGTTCGTGCCGTCTTCGCCGGACTCGTCGGCTTCCTCGTCGAGGTCATCGCCGGGGATAGGCGGCTTTTCTTCCTTAACGACGGGCTCCTCGACCGTCTCAGTCGCCGGCGCCTCGGTCTTGCCATCCTCAACGGGTTTCTGACCATGCTTCACGAGCATCCCAGGCTCGGTTGAATCCACAGGCACGACCGGCTCGACGGGCTCAGCGGGCGCAGTAGGCACGGCCGGAGCGGCCGGGGTCCCAGCTCGCTGCGTAATCACACGGTCCGGCAGCGGGTCTTCATCCCTGCCCCACCTGTCGACGTCGAAGCGGCGCATCCACAGACCGACACCCGCGTACATCAGCAGCTTGACGAACACGCTCGTCACAAGGGCGATTGCCGCAAAGAACAGTATCGCCGGCGCGAAGTGGCCGACGATCGCCCCGATGATATCGAGGGCATAGGCCGCCTCTCCGCCATAACCGTAATAGTCGTAGTAACCGTAACCATAGTTATTGATGAGATCGACGAGACGGATGATCCATGACATCGACGAGATGACCGTCGGAATAAAGATCGCTATGCCCACAACAAAATCGATGACATAAACGGCCAGCTCAATGAGCCAAATACGCATGAGTCCCCACGGGTCCTCGGAGACCATCTTGTACAGCGTCTCGACGCGGTAGCCCGCCTTGAAATCCTGATAGATGGTCGCTCGCACGGCGGCCACCATAATGGCCATGCCCAGCAGCAGCCCGACGATGCCCCACACAAAGCTCAGCAGATCGCCGAAATACGGCACCTTACTGAGGACGTAGTTGATAAGGAACTGGACGATAGTCCATCCGACAATAACGACGAGGCCGCGCCAGCCAGAGCGGATCAGGTCGCCGACCTTCACGCTGCGGGCCGGGCCGTCTGTGGAGCCCCAGGCAATGCGGCGGCTCCACTCAAGCGCATAGCCCAGGACCGCAAGCGGGCCCACAACAGGCACAAGGCTCGCGGCCGCGCAAATTAAGACTGGTTTCCACCAGCCCTTTTCTTGCGTGAGAAGCGCCCAGCTGCGCGAAAAGTAACGGTCTCTCTGGTAACCGCTCGTATCGACGTTCGAGCTCATGGTTCTCCTATCTCTCTACGAGGTTCGTTCTTAGGGTACCCCACGGCACTCAAAGCAGGCTTAACGATGCTGGGCGAGGGGTGAATCGCGGTCGGCGGCACGTGCGTCGCTGTGAGCCCCCTCAAATCACGGGTTGTGTGTCCATCAACAGAAGCCCATCGCGCATAACCCTTCATTTCGGGGCCTTCAATACCTCTTTTTAGGGGTTATGCGATGTTGGGCCCAGCTCGAGGGCGCACAACCCCAGAATTCAGGGGCAGTGAAGCCAACAACAGCCTCGCGACAAAGAAAAAGCCCCGGCGCAGGGCGCGGGGCTTTGCTCTTTACTGGCGGAGGAGGAGGGATTCGAACCCTCGTACCCCGAAGGGTAAACGGTTTTCGAGACCGCCGCATTCAACCACTCTGCCACCCCTCCGAAGGGTGAACAGGGGCCCGTAGGCCCCTGTTAAAAATTCTGGCGGAGAGTCTGGGATTTGAACCCAGGATACGCTTTAGACGTATACACGATTTCCAATCGTGCTCCTTCGGCCACTCGGACAACTCTCCAGTTGAAGTGGTGCGTTGGCTATTGTAGCGGAACTTCTTGCGGCATGCCACCAGAAATTTTGCTTAATTGCTAGGATTGTTGAGAAAACTTTGCCCTGGACGCTCGAGGAGCCCCATGATCTCGTTTATCTCCCAGACCGGCACCGAAATCGCGGTGTCCCTTCCCGCGTGGCTTGACCTCGCCTCGGTTGCCGTCGGCGGCATCTCGGGCGCGCTCGTGGCCAAGGAGCGCAAGCTCGACCCCATCGGCTATATCGGGCTTTCGATGCTTTGCGGGCTTGGCGGCGGGCTCATCCGCGATATGGCCATGCAGGTGGGCCCCGCTTACATGATTGCCAACGAGTACGCCATCCCCTCGACCATCGTCATCGGCCTCGCGGTCTTCTTCTTCGCGCGGGTCTTCGAGAAGATGCCCGATCTGCTGGAATGGGTCGACATCATCTCCGTCGGACTCTTTGCACTGGGCGGCACCGATAAAGCCATCGTCCACAGCCTGCTACCCATCTCGGCGATCCTTATGGGGACACTTACGGGCGTCGGCGGCGGCATGCTACGCGACGTCTTTCTTGGCGATGTGCCGCGAATCTTTAAGCCAAGCAACTATTACGCGGTCTGCGCGGTCGCCGGCAGTGCCGTTTACTACGCCCTCGTCATCTGGATCGGCGTGGATAAATACATTTCGGCCGCGGCCCTCATGGTGGTGACCGTGGGTCTTCGTCGCTGGTCTTTGAGCCACGACGCCACCACACCCGTCGCCCACGACCTCACGCCGGCACTCAAGCGCGTCATCCACGAGCACGCGCGCCACGGTGGCAAGAAGCGCTAGCAATCCCACCAGCAAGCTATGCCGGGCACCGCAGCCATCCGGGGCCGCATGAGGCCCGGCTCGCAACCGGCGCCGCGCTTGCCGCAAGACCTCGAGGGACAAACCGCAAACAGGCGCCGCCGGGAACTTATCCCGACGGCGCCTGCGTTGTTCTAGCCAATGCCAGCGTTCAGAGCCTACTTCTTGACCTTGCCGTTGCGGACGGCCCACTTGCGGCGGTCGGTCTCGTTGAGGATGCGCTTGCGCATGCGGATGGACTGCGGCGTGATCTCGACGAGCTCGTCGTCCATGATGTACTCAAGCGCCTCCTCGAGCGAGAAGGTCTTGGGCGGGGTGAGCTGCACGGAGATGTCCGCGGTGGAACTGCGCTGGTTGCCGAGCGACTTGCTGCGGGCGATGTTGACCACCATGTCGCCGGGCTTGGAGCGCTCGCCAACGAGCATGCCCTCGTAGCACTCGTCGCCAGGGGCGATGAAGAGCTGGCCGCGCTCCTGCAGGGTACCGAGCGCGTAGGCGACGGCCTTCTCGGTGCTCATGGAGATCATGGCGCCGTTCTGGCGGACGCCGATCTCACCGGCGTAGGGGCCGTACTCGAGGAACGTGTGGTAGAAGACGCCCTCGCCGTGGGTCACGTTGAGGATGCGGTTCTTGAGGCCCATGATGCCGCGGGTCGGAATCTTGAACTCGAGGTGGGTCTGCAGGGTGCCGGACTCCATGCTGGTCATGGTGCCGCCGGCGTTGCCGAAGACCTCGATGACCTTGCCGGAGTACTCGCCCGGGCACTCGACGACGGCCTGCTCGACGGGCTCGACGGTGTTGCCGTGGTCGTCCTTCTTGAAGAGGACGCGCGGGCGGCCAACCTGGAACTCGAAGCCCTCGCGGCGCATGGTCTCCATGAGGACGGAGAGGTGCAGGATGCCGCGGCCGGAAACCTCGATGCCGGTCTTGTCGGGGAGCTCCTCGATGCGCATCGTCACGTTGTTCTCGCGCTCCTGGAACAGGCGCTCCTTGAGCTGGCGTCCGCCGACGATGTCGCCCTCACGACCGACGAGCGGCGAGGTGGAGGGCTCGAAGACGATGGAGAGGGTCGGCGGATCGATCTCGATGGGCTCGAGCTCGACGGGGTTCTCGGGGTCGGTGTAGACGTCGCCGATGTCGGTGGAGTCGACGCCCACGACGGCGGCGATGTCGCCGGCCACGGCCTCGTTGCACTCCTTGCGGCCCAGGTAGTCGAAGGTGAAGAGCTGCTTGACCTGGCTCATGGCGCGCGAGCCGTCGTTCTTGACGACGAGGATCTTGTCGCCGGAGTGGATGGTGCCCGAGTAGATGCGGCCGATGCCGATGCGGCCGACGTACTCGGAGTGGTCGATGGTCACGCACTGCAGCGCGAGCGGACCGTCGGGGTCCACGTCGGGCGCGGGCAGGTCGTCGACGATCATGTCGAGCAGCGGGTACATGTCGGCGTTGTCGTCGGCGGGGTCCAGGCGGGCGAAGCCGTTGACCGCGGAGGCGTAGACCACGTGCTCCATGGCGAACTCGAGCTGCTCGTCGGTGGCGCCGAGGTCGGCCATGAGGTCGAGGCAGTCGTTGTAGGCCTTCTCGGGGTCGGAGCCGGGCTTGTCGATCTTGTTCACGACGATCATGACGGAAAGACCCGCGGCGATGGCGTGCGAGAGCACGAAACGGGTCTGGGGCATCGGGCCCTCAGCCGCGTCGCACAGCAGCAGGGCGCCGTCGGCCATGCGCAGAACGCGCTCGACCTCGCCGCCGAAGTCGGCGTGGCCCGGGGTGTCGATGACGTTGATCTTGATGTCTTTGTACTCGATGGAGATGTTCTTCGCCAGGATGGTGATGCCGCGCTCGCGCTCCTGGTCGTTGGAGTCGAGGACGCGCTCCTCGACCTGCTGGTTCGCGCGGAAGGCGCCGCTGGCCTTGAGCAGCTCGTCAACGAGCGTGGTCTTGCCATGGTCGACGTGCGCGATGATGGCGATGTTCCTGATGTTCTCCTGGCGCATATGTCCCTCTCGATTTCTCAATGCCTCATTTTTCGGCAACTGGGGGATTATACAGCGCCAGCGGCGGCGAGAAGGGCTTATGCGGGGCCTCT
>CAVIBB010000025.1:0-19631 GCA_963640745.1 Paludibacteraceae bacterium | reverse complement strand
TCTCGGCTATCCCATTTGGTGGGCCATCGCGGCCTGGCCGTGCGACCACTTTGCCGCCGACAACGACTTTAACGGCAAGACGGTCATTCCCTTCTGCACCTCTGCTTCGTCGGGGTTGGGGCAGAGCGGTGAGCTTCTTGCCAGCGCAGCGGGAACCGGCGATTGGCAGGAGGGCCAGCGCTTCTCGTCCGGCGCGTCGGACGACGAGGTGCGCACCTGGGCTGCCGGGCTTTGAGGCGGCTTCGGCCTCGGCGTCGATCCCGCCGCCGAGGCCGTACGTGCCCGAACGAGAACAGGCGACGTAGCGCTGTTCACGCCGAACGGAGCGGTTAGCTGATCGCCGGACCGAACCCGCCTTGCGATGCGTTGCTGAATATCTGCTGGTAGGAGCTTTGTTCGTCGTTGTCGGGAGCGTTTGCGACAAAGCGGCAAGAGTAGCCACAGGGAGAGGAAACCATCAATGAGTGACCCCCAGGAACCCAAAGTCCTTCTCGTCAATGCCGGGCCCCATAAAGCAGGCTGCACTAACCGAGCGCTCGAAGAAGTCGCGGCTGCGCTTCGCGAGGAGGGCGTGAGCACCGACATCTTTTGGGTGGGCAACAAGCCTGTGGCCAGCTGCCTTGCGTGCCGCAAATGCGACGAGCTGGGGCATTGCGTGATCAACGACCGCGTGAACGACTTCGTCGCCATTGCGCCCGGCTACGACGGAATCGTCCTGGGGTCACCCGTGCATTTTGGCGCGGCAACAGGCGCCGCGACCGCGTTTTACGACCGCGCGTTCTATGCCCTCTTGCGCAGCTCAGCAGGCAACGCCCTGCGTATGACAGTTGGTGCAGCCGTAACGAGCTGCCGCCGAGCGGGAAACACCGCGACGATTGACCAGCTCAACCGGTATTTTCAGCTCATGCAGATGCCCATCGCCACCTCGAGCTACTGGAACATCGTGCACGGCGCGACGGCGGCGGACGTGGAGCAGGACGCCGAGGGGCTTCGGACGATGCGCAACCTCGGCCACAGCATGGCCTTTCTCATCAAGGCGATTCGCGGCGCTAGGCAGGCAGGAATCGCCCCAGCCGCGCCCGAACCGCCCGTCTACACCAATTTTGTGAGGTAGAGCGCGCGATTTCCGGCCCGCCATCACTAAACTCTGACTTTTGCACGACTTGTACAAGATCGGCGAGTATCCAACGGTCTTTGAGCCGCGGCCAACTGGGCAAATGCGGCTCAAAACAACCGGGATACTTGCCCACTCCAAATTTAGTCGTGCAAAAGTCAGAGTTGCTTGCTTCCAGACCCCCAAACACGCATCGCGCGCAAGAAACACCAGCCTCAGCCCCCTTTGCCCAGCCCTAATACGGCAACTCGCTCGTTTTGGTGAGGCCGCATGCAGTAAGGGCGCCTTGAACGCTAAGTCGGTGGAGCAGCGAGCACATCTCGTCGAGACTTTCGGCACAGTCACCTTCGAGCCAACGGGTAAGCACGCCCACATGTGCCGAGGTCACATAGGTTGCGATATAGCTGACCTGCGTTTTATTCAAATCAGACGCATGACCGGGACGCAGGATATAGCTCCAGGCGTCGACGCCGTTCTGAATCAGACGGCTCCTAAAGCTCGGCGCGCCGTTTTCCGAGAGTAAGGCGAGGAAGAGCTCGCGACGGTCACGCGCGAACTCGAGCCACGAGCGGTAGTAATCACGCTCCCCCACCTCGCCGGCGCGACCCAGCTTATGAGTGTCGACGAGTCCGTCGAGCAGGACGTCGATCAGTTCGTCCACAAACGCGGGCACGCTCGCGTAGTGACGGTAGAAGGTTGCGCGATTGATGCCAGCTTCATGCGCAAGCTCGCTCACCGTGATCTTCAATGCGCTCTTGTTCGCCGAGAGCGCGACGAGCGCCTCGGTAAGCAACCGTTTGGTGCGAATGGGTCTTGGGTCTTGTTCCATGCCGGCCGCCTTGGTCCAGATCGACGCGATTCATGCCCTTTATGCAGCGATTATAGACATGATGCCGCATATGCAACAGAATGTCGCGTTTTGTCGCGCAAAGCCGCCCCGCACCTCGCACGGAGCTTCCTATAATCCGCTCATACAGCATCGGCGAGCGCCGTCCGTGCGGAAGGAGCCCCATGAAGACCATCGACGTGCACAGCCATTTCTTGCCCCAGCCGTACCTCGATTGCCTGGCGGCCGACGGCATCGACCCCACGGCCGAAGACGGCTTTCCCTCCCCCACCTGGGACCTCGATGAGCACCGCCGCTTTATGGACGAGGCCGGTATCGACTACTCGATCCTCACCATCTCTTCCCCGCATATCCACCATGGGGACGACGAGAACGCTTGCCGGGCCGCCGTCGCCATCAACGATTACGCAGCCGAAGTTTGCCGCGCCGAGCCTGAGCGCTTCGGTTTCTGCGCCGTGCTGCCCACCCCGTGCATCGACGAATCCGTCGCCGAGGCCAAGCGCGCGCTCGATGAACTGGGCGCCAAAGGCGTGAAGCTTCCAAGCAACTCCTGCGGCCTCTACCTGGGCAACGAGAAACTCGCCCCACTCTACGAGGCACTTGACGAGCGCGAAGCCGTCGTGATTATCCACCCCGCGCCGCCCCAGCAGATTCCTGGCGACGTCTTTACCGCCGGGCCCAAGCCTCTCTTCGAGTTCATCGGAGACACCACACGCAGCGCCATCGACCTCATCACCTCGGGCACGATCGCGCGCTACCCGGGCATCAAGTTCGTCGTGCCGCACTGCGGGTCGTTCCTGCCGCTGGTGGCGCACCGCCTGATCGGCATCTCGAAGGTGCTGGCCGCCAGGGGCATGATGGAGGAGGTCGACGTGTTGGGCAGCATTTCTCACCTGTACTTCGACCTCTCGGGAAGCCCCCTGCCCGCCGGCCTCGACGCGCTGATGCACATCACCACGCCCGACAAGCTGCTCTTTGGCAGCGATTACCCCTATACGCCCAGCGCGCAAATCAAGCAGAACATTGACGCGCTCTTTGGCTGCGAGCAGGTCGTGCCCATCGAGGAGCAGGTTCGCCACCTCAACGCCGAGAGGCTCTTCGACCTGTAAAGCGGCGGCATGCGGCCTTGGCCCCACCAGCGCCCCTCTCGCCGCGTCGCGCGGAGAAATCGCGTCCGTTGGGAGTCGGCGCGGAAATAGTTCGCCCGTTGGGGCCCGTAAAGCCCCATTTGCAGAGAAATCACGCCCGCTGGGACCCTTCTCGTCTCAACGGGCGCGCATTTTCTGCGCGGCGTGCCCATCCAAGCAGGGGTGCAGTGCCGATCACGAATGGACGTACTGGCCGTGGGCCTTGGTGCGTTTGCCGTACTGGATTGCGAACTTGGGGCAGCGGTGCAGGCAGCCAAGACACGCGGCGCAACGGTCGGCAACCCAGACGGGGCGCCTGTCGCGGATCTCGATGGCCCCAACAGGGCAGTTACGCGCGCAAAGACCGCAGCCCACACAGGTGTCCTCAACTATAAAGCTGCTGGTACGGCGCATGGACTCGTACTCCAGCCCATGGACCGCTTGGGTAAGAAGCCGCGGTGTCTTGCGCTTCATGAAGTCCCCGCGAGCGCGGGCGCGAACCTTCCCGACGACGGCATCGATCTGATACTCTGCCGCCTCGTTGATGCGGGCGACCTTCTCCTTGTCGCTCAGGTCAAAGATGGGCGTCCAAGTGTCCGGCATCTGCACCCCGAACTTTGCGGAGAAGGTCAGGCCGCGGCCGCGCAGGATCTCCTCGGCGAAGCGGCCGGTCTGCCCCGGCGTCGTGCCGTACGTCGCTGCGAACCAGAGGTAGTCCGGCGCAGAGTCCAGCACCGGACCCTGCGTCAAATCCTGCAGGAACTCGCGCACGACAATCGGCAGGCCCCAGGAGTACGTCGGGGTGACGATGCCGACGGCCTCTCCGGCCCCGGCCGCCTCAGGCATATCTACGCGCCCGCGCCGGATATCCGCGATGGAAATCGCCGCATCGTCCGTCTCGGCCGCCACCCGCTCGGCAACGTGCCGGCTGTTGCCCGTCGCGGAGAAATAGAAAATCATGCCGTGCTCCCCCAGCCCATGCCAGATGCGCGAACAGGGGACGCATCACTGGTCACGTGAACGGCGCTGCGCCCCCGCTCACGTTCCCGCTCGGTGCTGCGTCCCCCGCTCACGTTCCCGCTCGGCGCTGCGTCCCCTGTTCACGTTGTATCACTTTGGGACGCGCGGACGCTCGCTCGCGCCCGTTTTGGGACACGGCGTAATACTCCCGGCCGAGCCCTCCCCCTACGCTATGGGATGACACGCGGGGCTTATCGCCTCGTTCTCAAGCGGAAGGAGGCCTTCACCATGAACGCAACGCTCAACAGGCTTAAGACGGCAGCTGCGCCCCTTGCGACCGGCATGCTAGCGCTCGCCCTTGTCCTCTCGCTTGGCGCGTGCGGCAGCTCCGGCTCGTCCGCGTCCACGCCGCGCACGGCCGTGGCCAACACCGACCCCACCACACTCACGGCGGGCCAGAGCAACTACGGCAAGGAAAACGTGACCACCTACGCCGACTACTGGTATGCCGAGGGCGACGACGAGAAGCCCGCGCTCTACTTTGACAGCAACACCATCATGACGCCGGTGTTTTTGGACGAAGACGGATACGACGCCACCGTCACGTACTCGAGCGCCAAGGTCAAGGACGGCCACCTGGTCCCCAGCGGCAAGGCCGACCCCGACTATGACATCGTCTTCGATGACCCCTTTACCTGCTATGACTTCGTGACCAAAACCTGGTACTCCCGCGGCGACTACAAGGCCGCTCTGGAGAAAATCGTGAACACCAGCTGGAAGTCGCAGACAAAGGATTACACGATGGAGCTCAAGGAGGACGGCACGGTCGTCTACTCCGATGAGGAAGAAAGCGGCACGTGGCATTTTACCGCCCTCGACCGCATCGACATCGCGCCCGCGAACGACGAGGGCTTTGAGTACACGATCAAGTACGACGACTCCGGCAAGGCGACAACACTCGAGTGGACCTTCGAGGGCTACGGCTACGACCGCATTGAATAGCGCCGGGGTGTGAACGGGGGGGACGTGAACGGGGGACGTACCCCTGTTCACGAATAACGGGCGCGCCAGGGACAAACGAACGAACCCCTAGTAGAACCACCCGCAGCGCTTCTCGCCGTCCCAGATGTCGTATTGCCCCCTGTCGTGTCGGCGCGCCCGCCACAGCAGCGCCGCGACGCACGCCAGGTGAATCGCGACGGCCAGGACCGACCCCTCGACGCCGAACGCCGTGTCGTACGCAATGCCGTTGCTCTGCGCCCCCACTAAGCTGAAGACCGACCACGTCGACGGCGTGCCGCTGTTGGGCAGCCCAAAGATGATGTTCTGCGTCAGGTTCCACGCGGTGTGCGCGCCCATCGTCAGCCAAATGCTATCCAGGTAGCGCACCATCAGCGCATACAGGACGCCGATAAGAAAAATGTTGAGGTCTCTTCCACGGCCCCCCCTTCGCACGTCGTTTAGCGGCCGGCCTCGATTGTAGGGCCTGCCGACGTGAACAGGGAGGCGCGTGGGCAGGGGCGCAGCACCATTCACAAAGGGGCCCGGGCGCCGAGGCCCTCTGGATAGGCGATAAGGCCCGCGGCCATCCTCGCGTCCCCAGCACTCAACTCTGACCTTTGCCCAAACCTAATACGACAGCACGCCCATCTTGGTGAGGCCGCAAGCAGCGAGGGCGCCTTGGGTGCTCAATCGGTAAAGCAAGGTGCACATAAACGTGAGCAGAGGTGCGCCCCTTTTCACACGAGGCGTAGCCTAAAATGACCCCAAAGCGTCTAGAGCCCCGGGGAGTAACAGGCGGAAGGAGATGCCCGTGAAGTGGCTCGTCTTGCCAGCGTTCTGGCTGCTGTACTGGGGATTGTGCTTCCTCTGCACGGGGACGGACAAGAAGAACCTTGCGAGTTTGCGCTCGTATCCCGATGAGGTGCAGGCCATCGCCAGGGAGCACCTTGGCGAGGAGACGCCGGAGCCCAAACCCGCGCTTCAGGTCTTGCTGGGAAACCTGGCTCTATTCACGGTCGTTTTCTCCGTCCTGGGCATCGCCCTCAGGGGGCTTCTCCGCTTCGACGGGTACTTCTCGGCGTTCCTGTATTTCTTGCTGCTTGGCGAGGGGCTTGGCCTCTTTGACCTGCTGGTCATTGATTTGCTTTGGTGGAGAAACGCGCGACGAGTCCGCTTCTCGTTTTTGCCTGACAAGGCCGTTTATCAAGACCCGAGCAAGCACATCGGCTCGTTTGTGCGCGGCATTCCGCTGTTCGCCGCCGTCGCTGTCCTGAGCGCGGCGATCGTGACGCTGATCTAGGACGCGTGCGGAAAATTCGCGTCCGTTGGGACCTCTTGCCGCAAAACGCGGAGGAATCGCATCGGCTGGGGAGAGAAACAGGCCTTCTGCGGAGAAACCCCGCTCGTTGGGAGCGCGGCGGTCCCAACGGGCGGGGTTTCTCCGCGCGTGAACAGGGCACGCCCCCCGTTCATGATTAGGGAAGGGGCGAAGCGGCAGACAGGTCCCGTTTCCAGGTCATCCCATTCCTCGGCGAACCCGCGCACGAGGCCGAACGCCTCACCGGTCGCCGGGTCGTACTCGGCAAGCCACTGCCACAATGCGGACATCAGAGATGAAAACACAGCCCCCGTCGGGTAGTCGTGGGCGTGCGGGAGTCCGCATCGGTAACCTGCCTCCTTGGTTGTCCCTTCTCTGCATGCTCATCTACATAAAGGAGGAACCAACCATGCGGATCAGCGTGTCGCCCGCATCGTCTTTGGCGCAGAGCCGTCCGATGAGAAAATCCCGCGATTCGTTGTCGGCAAATGGGAGAAGCTCTCGTTCTTCGGCGACGATCCAACCGAAGCGAGCAAGCCCGCGAGAAACCCCAAGCGGCGCGCCCGAGAGGCGGCGAAAACCCTTAGGCAGTCGGCGACGAGCACCAAGGCGCAGCAAGCGCTCGCGAATCAACGTGAGGCCATAAAGCGGGAGTCGGCTCGCGCAAGAAGACGGCGCCGCGCGGAAGAGGCGAAGAACCGATTCGAGCAGCGGAAGCTGAGGCGCAAGCAGAAGCACCGCGGGCATTGACCGGCGCCGGCCCATATGCAGAAGCAGTCGTGGCTTCAGCTGAAATTACGCCTGCCGCCTGGTCCAGCTTTTCGTCCGCAGCCCCACGCCATCAGAACTTCTTTCCATCCTGTATGAATTCCGGAATGTTGGCATGAATGATGCCGTCCCTTTGCTGAATGGGATCGCTTCGTGTCAGCAGGTATTTGGGGTAGTTGTCCCTGATCTGTTCGAAGGGGCGGTATTCGCGCTCCTCGGTGGACCGGTCGGCCATGATGGTCATGGCGACCTGAACGTACGCGTAGCCCATCTCGGGGTTCCTGAGAATGAAGTCACATTCCAGCTTTCCAATGCGTCCGACGCTGACCTCGCAACCCTGCGCGAGAGCGTAGCGATAGACGATGTTCTCGAGGACGGGCCCATAGTTGATGCGGTTGTCGGTGTTGAGGGCGAAGTAGAAGCTCAGGTCCGCCAGGTAGTACTTTTGCTCGCCCCGCAGCGATTTTCGCGACTTCAGGTCGAAGCGGGCGCACTTGCTGACGATCTTCGCGTCTTCGAGGATCTGAAGATATCGCGCAAGCGTCTCGCGCTTGATCTTCACGCCCTGCTTGCTCTCGAGGTCGGATTGGATGTTCGCAAGCGACGTGGTGGCGCCGAAGTTGTTGATGACGTAGTCGCGCACCTGGTTGAACACGGAAACGTTCTTGATCTTCACGCGCCTGCGGATGTCCTTCTCGAAGATCTCCTGGATTACCGCGGCGACGTAGGCGCGCTTGTCTGCGAGCCGGGGGTAATCCATCGCTTTCGGGAAGCCGCCCTCAAGGATGTAGGCGTCGAACTCCGCGACCGGGTTCGGGTTCACGGGCAGTCCCAAGAAGCGCTTCATCTGGCAATACTCGCCAAAGTCCAAGGTCTGCATCTCGAATTCGATGTAGCGTCCAGTAAGCTTCGTGGCCAGTTCGCCTGAAAGCAAATAGGAGTTCGACCCGGTGATGAAGATGGAGAAGCCGCCTTCGGCGCGGAACTCGTTGAGCACGTCTTCGAAACCATCGACGTTTTGCACCTCGTCGATGAAAAGGTACTTCGTCCCCGAGATGGCGAGCAGGGGCTCGATGAGAGCCTCGAGCTGTTCCGGGGCCTTGACGGACCGGTACCCGTATCGGTCTAGGTCGAAAAAGACGATGTGCTCGTCATCGACGCCTTCGGCCCTCAGCTCT
Organism: Paludibacteraceae bacterium; assembly: GCA_963640745.1. Taxonomy (GTDB): domain Bacteria; phylum Actinomycetota; class Coriobacteriia; order Coriobacteriales; family Atopobiaceae; genus Paratractidigestivibacter. The sequence continues at coordinate 11,317 of CAVIBB010000025.1, read as the reverse complement.
TCGGCGATGCACTGCATAAGGCAGGACTTGCCGCAGCGGCGGACGCCGGTGATGACCTTGATCATCCCGTCGTCATGGTAGAAGCCGCGAATCTTCTTCAGGTAGCTCTCTCTAGGGAACAAACGCATACTGGCTCCAATCATCATTGGAGCCAGTATATCAAATTGCGGCTTTATTGGGGTATTTATTATCGGTAATACGATTTATACCCCCATAACCAAGGAGATTTCTGCTCCCCTTCAATAGTTAAAATGTAACCCCAGTTTGTTCCAGTGACGCTAAGTCTCACAAAACCCGTGCGGGCATGCGGTCAAATCTGGGTCACGGCTTTTCGCGGGCCGTGGGTCACGCCATGGGATCACGGCGGAGGGTGAGTGGGGGACACCCTTTCAAGGATTTAGAGCCCCTGCTCGCCGAGCAGCCATCTCGCCAAGTCCAGTACGACCACGCCCTCCCGGGTGTAGGGCTCGTGCCTGGTGCGGGCGATGAGGACCTTCGGGAACGCGTCTCTGACGGAGAGCAGCGGCGCGAGCTCCCTCTCAAGCGACCGAAGGCGCTCCATGTACGTTTTCCTGTTGGCCCACGCCATATCCGCTCCCTATCGGTTTCGAAACTCGAATTATCTTAAAGTTTCGAAACCGACAGCATCCAGTCCGTCCACGCCCTGCCCGACGCGGCCTACGCCGAAGCAGCATTCGGGGCGAGAAGCCCCCGAGCAACGGATAAGCGCCCGAGGGAGGCGATGGCCCGCCGCTCGGGCGCTTGATGGCTTTTGCTCTATACGCGGGCTATCTGACATCGTTGACGGCATGGTGCCGACGCACCTCCGCCTCCGCTTACAAACTCGGCGAGAGCACGATTTCCTTTGAGGTTTTATACGTGAGTACGAAGTAGCCGCCGTAGACAACCAGAACAAATGCGGCCGTGAGCAGAAGCGCATCGGTCATCGAGTAGCCGAACAGGCCGATAAGCGCGTCGTCCACGACGTAGAGCGCGCAGGTCGCGTGGCAGAGGGCGACCGCCAGCGGGAAGGCGAAATACACCCCGATCTGCACCGCCAGCGCCCGCCCCATCGAGCGCGGACAGGCCCCCAGCTGGGACAGGACGCGGTAGCGGTCCACGTTGTCCGAGGTCTCGGAGAGCTGCTGGATCGCCAGCACCGTGGCGCAGCTGATGAGCAGCACGAGGCCGATGTAGACGGCCAGGTAGCTCACGGTCACGGAAAGGCCGTTGATCTGCTCGGCAATGGACGTGGACGCGTAGTACGTGAAGGCGGGCCAGGACGTGGACGCGCCGTACGTGAAGGAGGGCCAGGACGTGCTCGCTCCTTCGTCCCTACCCTGCAGCGTGGCAAGAAACGCGTCGACCGCTTCCCGCAGGCGCCGATCCGTCTCGGCGCTCTCGCCCGCGTACATCACGTTGACGTAGTCGAACCAGGGCGTCAGCCCCTCGTCCTCGATCAGCGAGTCGGGAACGATCAGCGTTGCGTAGCAGGTGGAGCCCAGGTAGTTGTACATGGGCTCGTCCGCGATCCGAGGCGTCGTGCGCAGCGTGTGGCCCAGCACGTCGACGGTTTCGTTCTGGGCGAGAAACGCCTCCCAAAAACCGGGGAACGCAACGTCGTCGCACCAAACGGCGCAGCCGTCGGCGCCGAGGTCGACCGGGTCGAGCCCTCGCATCCGGCGCAGGTCGTTGTAGTCGCTCATCTTGACCAGACCGATGGCCGATTTGTCGTTCCGGAAGGTCACGGAGACCAGTCCACCGCCATCGTCGTAGTCCGTTGCCCGCCACAGGTCATAGGCCACCAGGGCGCGCTCTCCGGATTGCGCCTGGTAGACGTCGACCTCGACGGCATCGGCCACCATCTGGTCCCAGCCGTCGACGCCCGAGCGCAGCGCGGCCAGGGCATCGTGGCCGTAGCCCGCGGCAACCTCGGCGCTTTGGGCCTCCGCGGTGCAGCCCACGAGGGACAGGTCGTAGGAGGTGCCGTGATCGATCAGGGTGTTCACGGCGCGCGCAACGCCGAAGCCGCTGCAGATTCCGCAGATGCCCATGAAGAGCATCACGCACACCAGCGTGATCGAGACCCACGCGGTGTTGATGCGGCAGTTGAGCTGGCGCAGGACGAACATGTTGAGCCCGCGCAGGTAGACGCCGCGGCTGCGCTGGATCGCGCGCAGGATGAAACCGGAGGCCGAGAAGAACAGGAGCGCCGTGCCTGCGCTCACCAGAAGCGTCGCCCAGCCGAAATCCGCGCCCAGCTCGGTCAATCCGCTGCGCATCAGCAGGTGGTAGGCCACGCCGATTAGCGCCACCGCGGCAATGAAGCACGCAACGCACAGCGGCAAGCTGCGCAGCTTGAGCTTCTCGCTTCTCTTCTCGGCATAAATCAGGTCGATCAGGCGGCAGCGGGAGACCAGCGCGACGTCGAGGGCGAGCGACACCGCGAAGATCACGGCAAAGCAGGCGCAGGTGGTCGCGCACGAGGACGGCGAGAAGAGCACAGAGAATCCCGTGACCGTCGTCTTGAAGAGGCGCGCGGTCGCGTAGAGCATGGCCTGCGAGGCGCCCACGCCAAGAGCCAGGCCAGCGACGAGCGCCGCCGCGCCGACGAGGAGCGTCTCGACCACGATGATGCGCGCGACCTGCACGCGGCTCATGCCCAGCGTGAGGTAGATACCGAACTCGCGCTTGCGGCGGCGCACCAGGAAGCGGTTGGCATAGACCACGAGAAAGCCCAGGACCACGGCGACGAGGACCGAGACCACGTCGAAGATGCCGAGCAGGCTGGCCGCGACCTCGTGCTCGCCGGCCGTCAGGTCGATGACGGCCGCCTGGTCCTTGAGCGAGCCGAACGCGTAGAAGATGCAGACGCCCAAGGCCAGGGTGAGGAAGAATACCGCGAAGTCCTTGATGGAGCGCCGGACGTTGCCGAGGGCGATCTTAGCGAGCATCGCGACCCTCCCCTCCCAGAAAACTCACGGTGTCCATGACCTCGTCGAAGAATGCGGCGCGGGTCTTCTCGCCGCGGTAAAGCTCGCTCCACAAGCGCCCGTCCTTGATAAAGACGACGCGGGTGGCGAAGCTCGCGGCAAAGGAGTCGTGCGTCACCATGAGGATCGTGGCGCCGGCGCGGTTAAGGCTGCCAAGGGCCTCAAGCATGCGGCGAGAATTGCGCGAGTCGAGGGCGCCGGTGGGCTCGTCGGCGAGCACCAGCGACGGGTCGCGGACGATGGCGCGGGCCGCGGCGACGCGCTGACGCTGGCCGCCGCTCATCTCGTGGGGCATCTTGTCGAGGACGTCCTCGACAAGAAGGTCGTGGGCCACGCTCTCGACCTTCTCGGTTACCTGGGCGGCCGGGGTGCCGGCGATGGTGAGGGCCAGGGCGATGTTCTCGCGGGCCGTCAGCGTGTCGAGGAGGTTCGAGTCCTGGAAGATGAAGCCCAGGCGGTCGCGGCGAAAGCGCGTGAGGGCTCCGCCGCGCAGGGTCGTGACGTCGCAGCCGTCGACCAGGACGCTGCCGGCGGTGGGGCGGTCGAGGGTCGAGATGCAGTTGAGAAGGGTCGTCTTTCCCGAGCCGGAAGGGCCCATGACGGCGACGAACTCGCCGTGGTCGACGTCGAAGGTGACGCCGTCGAGGGCGCGGCAGACGTTGGACTTGTTGCCGAAGTACTTCTCGACGTTGACGAGGCGAAGGGCGGGGTTAGCGGCGGGTCGCGCGGCGGGGGCCGCAGCCGCGGGGGTGCCGGGGTGGCTGAAATGGGCTGGCCTCATGAGCAGATCCTCTCTGTGCGATGCATGGTCGAAGGTCGCCCACCATACTCCGGTTTCGCGGCCCGGCGAGCCATGGGACCGCGTGAGGTCAGCCTTACGGTTTTGTAAGGCCCGGGTCTAGCCGGCATAGGAATCCGGGAATTCGATCGCGACGCACGTCCCCTCGCCGGGAGTCGAGAAAACCCGGGCACGAAGCCCCATCTTGTCGCAGAGCGTCCGCACCAGATACAAACCAATGCCTGTTGAGCGGGGGTATGCGCGGCCGTTCGCGCCCGTGAAGCCACGGTCGAAGACGCGCGGGAGGTCGGATGCCGGGATGCCGATGCCGTTGTCCTCGATGCGCAGGATGACGCACCAGGCGTCAAGACCGGTCGCGACCTTCTCGGCTGTTATGCGGACGCGCGCGGGCTCGCCGGCCAGCGCGGCGTCGCTGCGACGGTACTTGGCGGCGTTGACCAGGACCTGGCGAATAACGAACTCGAGCCACTTGGGGTCGGCGTGCACCTCGACATCCAGCTCGCCCAGCTGCGGAGAAACACCCGCGTCGATCAAGGTCCGCGAGGCGCCGCGCAAGGCCGCGCGCACGCATTCGCCCAGGTCGACACGGCGAATCTGGAAGTCACGGTCCACCGAGGAGCTTCTCGCGTAGTAAAGCGACTGGTCGACGAAGCCCTCGATGCGGCGCAGATCGACGTCGATAGCCTCAGTCGTGGGTGTGAGGTCGTTTGCCGCGGCCAGGCGCGCGGCGGCGATGGGCGTCTTGACCTCGTGGACCCAGGTCTCGACGTAGTCGCGGTACTCACGCTGCTCGGCGCGCAGGGCGGCCACCTGATCGGCCATCGACTTCGAGGCGACGCGCAGGTTCTCCAAGACCAGGCGCTCCTCGAGGCCTCGCGGCACGTCCATGAGCTCGGGGGCCAGCCAGCCGCAGCCCTTCTCAGCCAGGGCGTCGACGGTCTGGGCCAAGTCTGCGTAGAAACGTCGTTTGGTTGCGTATTTGATGGTCATCGTCACAGCCAGAACGCAAATAAGCAACAGGCAGACCACTGCTGCCTGCTCCGCTGCAAGGCCAAAAGCGAGCATCATAAGCCCGGCCAGCGCGATCGCGATCAGCTGGCACGCGGCCGCGCCCGCGTTGTTCTTGAGGTAGCCCGCCAGCGTGAGGGAGTTCTTCTCGCTACTCAATGAGGTACCCCAGGCCGCGGCGGGTGCCCACCAGGTCGCCCGCGCCGATGCGCGCGAGCGTCTGGCGCAGGTGGCTGACGTTGACGGTCAGCGTGTTGTCATCGACGAAGTCGTCGGACTCCCACAGCTCCTCCTGGATGCGCTGGCGGCTCACGACGCTGCCGGCGTGCCTTAGCAAAAGGCCTAGGATCTTGAGCTCGTTTTTGGTGAGCTCAACGCTTTTTCCCTGGTAGGAGGCGCAGCAACGGGCCGTGTCCAACGTAAGGCCCGCGTAGGTGAGGTGCGCCGCGCCGGCCCCTTCGCCGTAGCTGCGCTTGAGGACCGCCTCGATGTGGGCAAGAAGCACCTGCTCGTTGTAGGGCTTGGTCACGAAATCGTCAGCGCCCGCCGAGAGGCACACGAGCTCGTCGAGGTCGGTGTTCCTGCTGGTCACGGCGATGATGGGCACCCGGCTTTGACGCCGGACCTCACGGCAGACGTACGATCCGTCGACTCCCGGGAGATTGAGGTCAAGAAGCACTAGGTCGCAGGCCATGTCGAGAATCTGGCGGTCCAGGTTATCGAAGCCTTTCGGGACCTCCGCGGCGTATCCGTTCCTCTCGAGCAGTTGGCAAAGGCCCTGGCAGATCGCCGTGTCGTCCTCGATGATACATACCCTGCGCATCCGGCCTCCCTTGTCGTCTTACCCGTCTTCGGATTCTAACCCACCTGATCGGGCGCGGCGCCCTCTGCGAACCTTGCAATTCCCTAAGGTTCGACCTGCAAACAAACAACGGCGCCCTCGGAGCTGGCAAGTCGAAGCCGTCCGTCGGCAGCAGTCTTGTCATTTTTCCTTCGCAGCTCCTGGCGCGGCGCGCAACTCCTGTCGGATTTTCCGAAAACGCTCCGGGACTTCGGCGAGCTCCATCTTCTGCGGCGCATCTACCGTGCCCGCGGCTTTTGCGGTTTCGTAATACCAGCATTTGTAGTCCACCATTTCCATCGCATGTTGCAATTCCACCATCTGCTGCTTCAAAGCCTCCTGCTGATGCCGGAATATGGAAAGCCGGAGGTCAATGGTGTCGTCGCCTTGCAATGCCATTTCGATGTACTGCCGGATGTCCTTGATGGACATCCCGGCCTTTTTCATGCAGTCGATTACTTGCAGCCATTCGATATCTGATTCATGGAACATGCGGATGCCGCCGGAGGAACGCTCCACAAAAGGAAGGAGCCCCTCTTTGTCGTAGTAGCGCAAGGTGGAAGCCGTGACACCCAACAGCTTTGCCATTTCTCCGACCGTGTAAACCATAAAAGAATCCCTCCGAATTTTTCAAAAACCCTTTGACTTAAAGTTAACTTTAAGTTGTAGAAATGGCATGAGGTTCAAGAAGAATTTACTTCCTGACAAAGGGTCCATCAGCTGTAAGGAGGAAACCGGAAATGAACAGGCCGTATGTTTTCTGCCACATGATGACCGCCTTGGACGGCAAGATCATGGGCAGCTACATGGAAACGCCGCAAGGCAGTGCGGCGGGCGATGCGTTTTACAGCATCGCCTTCGGAAAAGAGCCTTTTTATCATCATCAAGGCTGGCTGTCGGGCAGGGTGACCACGGATGACAATTTCACCTTTTATAAAAAACCCGATTTGGACGAGAGCGCGCCCGCTGTGCCCGAGGGAGATTTCCTTGCGCAGCCGAACTTCGGGATGTTCTATGTTTCAGTAGACCCTCACGGCAGGCTGGGTTGGGAAAGCGCCACGTTGCGCTATGTGGACACCACGGCTCATGTCATCGAGGTGCTAACGGAGCAGGTCGGCAATGCCTACAAAGCCTTTTTGAGAAAACTGGGGATCTCCTACATCATCGCAGGCAAAACAGAGCTGGATTACGGTCTGGCGCTTTCCAAGCTCAAAGAAAAGTTCCACATCGAAACTCTGATGCTGGGTGGGGGCGGCGTGCTGAACTGGTCGTTCTTGCAAGCGGGGATGTGCGACGAGATCAGCATCGTGCTGGCGGCGTCAGCGGACGGAAGCCCGGATACTCCGCCTGTTTTCCGGGCGCAGAAGGGACTCTCCGAGAACAAGGCGCTGGGCTTCACGCTGAAAGAGGCAAAGGTCACAGACGGTGGTTCCGTCTGGCTGCGCTATACGGTCAATCACTGATTCCCGGCTTCAGTCGCGTCGCCGCGGAGGCCCCCGACGAGAATTGCCGGAATGGGCCTTGCGGGATCGGCGCCCGAGGTGGAATACGCAAAACTGTAAAGGAGAAATGGCAATGGTTCTGGAAGAAGCATACACGTTGGCAAACGGCGCTCAGGTGCCCGAGCTGGGGCTTGGCACCTGGTTTATCGACGACGACAAGGCGGCGGACGCCGTCCGCGATGCGGTCAAACTGGGCTACCGCCTGATCGACACCGCGCAGGCTTACGGCAATGAGCGAGGCGTTGGCGAGGGCGTGCGCACCTGCGGCGTTGCGCGCGGTGACCTGTTCGTTGCAAGCAAAGTCGCGGCGGAGCTAAAAACCTACGAGGAAGCGGCAAGCTCCATCGACGAGACGCTGCAGAAGATGGGGCTCGACTATCTTGACCAGATGATTATCCACTCCCCCCAGCCGTGGAACGAGTTCCGCGTGGAGAGGCGCTATTTTGAAGAGAACAAAGAGGTCTGGCGCGCACTGGAGGACGCGCAGGCGGCGGGCAAGGTCAAGGTCATCGGCGTGTCGAACTTTTTGAAGGATGATCTCGAGAACCTGCTCGGTTCCTGCCGCGTAAAGCCCATGGTCAACCAGATCCTGCTGCACATCGGCAATACCGACCTGGAGCTGGTGGAGTTTTGCAAAGCGCAGGGCATTCAGGTGGAAGCCTATTCTCCCATTGCTCATGGTGAGGCCCTGAAGAATCCGGCCGTTACGGAGATGGCGAAGAAATACGACGTGTCCCCTGCCCAGCTTTGCATTCGTTATGTGCTTCAGCTTGGAGCCGTCGCGCTTCCCAAAACGGCAAACCCCGACCACATGGCAAATAATGCGGACGTGGATTTCACCATCTCCGAAGAAGATATGAGGACGCTCAAGAATATGGAGCGCATTGCGGATTATGGCGAGTTCAACGCCTTCCCCGTATTCAGCGGAAAGCCGTTAGCGTAAGGAGAAGGCAGCGAATTAACGCCCGAGCGGTGATGGAAAATCGGCCGGGGCATGCGCGCCGCTATCGTTCGTCTTGCCACCGGGTCCTGACGCCACTGGGACATCCGCCTAGTCGCGCGCGGAAAATTCGCGTCCGTTGGGACTTCTTGCCGCAAAACGCGGAGGAATCGCATCGGTTGGGGAGCGAAACGGGCCTTCTGCGGAGAAACCCCACCCGTTGGGAGCGGGGCGGTCCCAACGGGCGGGGTTTCTCCGCGCGTGAACAAAGGTGCGCCCCCTTGTTCACAAGGCTAAACGAGCTTGTCAGGTGCTCGCAAACGATTAGATTTCCCACACGGGAATCGCTTGGACCTCGCGTGTAATGAGGTACGGCTCAGGGGTTTGGCACACCACGTGCCCGAAACCGACCTCATAGCCGGGCAAACACTCAAGGCAGGAGAAGTTCTTCACGGCATCTTTGCCCACCGTAGCGGCCATCTTGACCTCGATGGGATGGAGGGTGTGGCCATCTTGAACAAGCAGATCAATCTCGCGCTTCTTCGCGTCGCGGTAAAACGTTATGTCGCGAAGGTTCTTTCCCGCGTTCATATGGCTCTTTAGCACCTCGGAAACGACGAAGGTCTCGAACACGTGACCCGCGGCGGCACCGAGACGCAACTGCTCCGGGGTCGTCCATCTTGTAAGGTGGCACACGAGGCCGGTATCCATGAAGAAGATCTTGGGCGTCTTGGTCAGGCGTTTGTCGACGTTGGGCCAAAACGGCTCGACGATCCGAATGATATTGGACGCCTGCAGAACGGAGAGCCACGACTTAACCGTCTTGTGATCGACATTGACGGCGCCCCCGATGTCGGTGGCGTTCAGAAGCTGGCCGGTCCTCGCCGCACATGCGACCATAAAGCTGTAGAACTTCGCCTCATCTTTTACGTTGACAAGATCACGCACATCGCGCTCGAGATAGGCCGCCACATAGTCCGAGTAGAAGGAATCCCAATCGATGCTGTGGTCCTGCAGCTCCGGCATCGAGCCGCGGTGGATCCGCAGTGGTTAAAATTGGGAATTACACTCCCTATTTTAACCACTTTATTAGGGCGCACCAGGCTCGTCGATTCCAAAAGCGCCGTTGGTCGGAAAGAGACAGGCATTGACATTGAGCCGCCAGCGACCATCCTGGCACGCTCCGAAGGAAATTCAGATATTTCCGATCTACGCCCTCGTACATAGCGCAAGCGATTTGCGTATGCCACGTGCACCACGGCACCCGGGCGCGCAACGCGCACAAACAAAAAACGAGGGAGGCCGCATCCGACCTCCCTCGCAAAGAGCTCCGGTTATCCCCACTCAATTGCAAGAACGTGAATCATCGTGGTTCCTCATGTCGCGAAATGACCTCAGCGGACGCGCAAGTCGCGAAATACAGAGACTTTCATATACTCAATCGGCACTCACAGCGCAGGGCTATTCCGCTTTGTGCGGGCGGTTTGTTAGTTCTCCTCGACGATCAACTGGTACTTCCTGCAGGTGGCGCGGCAACTCCCTCTGCGTTCGGCTGCGCATGGTATGCCTTAGCGGAAAGTGCATTCGCACCGACCGTATCGGAGGTGCCCCATAGTTTCCGATTCGTCGTAGCGTACAGGGGCACGTTGCGCATCCAGTCCTGCTCGCGGTAGCCTGACATGCTGAAGCGTAGCGCGACGGCATCGGGATGCTTCTCCTTGAAGGCGCGCAGGCTCTTCGCCCGCAGGTTCTCCTCAGCCTTGACCTCGATGGCTACCACCCGGTTTTTATGTTGTACCAGGAAGTCGACCTCACCTATCGAGTTCTCCGCCGACCAGTAGTACGGGGTGAGCCCGCATTCGGAGACCAGCTGCTGGCAGACGTACTGTTCGGTGAGTGCTCCCTTGAACTCCGTGAAGACTGCGTTGCCGTTCACGATCGTGGAGGGCTCGAGCCCGGACATGGCTCCAAGCAGCCCAACGTCCAAGAGGAAGACTTTGAATGCAGTATCGTCGGCATACGGACGCAGCGGTAGCCCCGGCTTCGATATCCTTCGCACGCGCGTCACGAGCCCCGCCTCGTCTAGCCAAATGAGCGATTCCTCGTAGTCTTTGGCGCGCGTGCCCTTTCGAATGTGCCCGAACACGAACTTGCGGTTCTCCCGTGCCAGGTGTGATGGAATGGACTCCCATGCCTCTATCATGCGGGGCAATAGCCTGTAAGGGACGTGCTTGGCGAAGTCTCGCTGGTAGCCCTCAAGGATGTCGTCATGGATCTTGCGCACCTCAGAAAGTTGGGCGCCTTGTGCGAATGCGTCCACTGCGGCAGGCATACCGCCCACCACGTAGTACAGGCGCAGGAGCTCCGTGACTTTTGGCGCGAAGGACGTCATGCCGCCGGTATCCTCAGAATCCAACAGCTCCCTGAACATCGCGTTTCCGGTGGCGTCAAGAAACTCGCGGAAGCTCAGGGGATAGAGGTCAAGGGAATCGACCTTCCCCACAGGGTAACCCGTTCCCTCATGCGCCGAGAGGCCCAAAAGGGACCCCGCTGCCGCGACGGCGTATTCGGGCGCATCTTCGCAGAAGTACTTAAGGGAGGTGATGGCAAGCGGGCATGCTTGTATCTCGTCAATGACGATGAGGGTATCATCAGGCGAAATCCGAATGTCTGTGTGCAACGACAGGTCCCTGATTATGCGCGCCATATCGAAGCCTCGCTCGAAGAATGAGCGGGCCACCTCGTCGTTGTCCAGGCTCACGTAGGCGACTTTGTCGAAGTGAAGCTTGCCGAACTCCTTGAGGAGCCACGTCTTACCGACCTGTCTGGCACCGTTGAGGATGAGAGGCTTTCTCCTGGGGCCGCCTTTCCATTCCACGAGTTTCTCCATCAGGAATCTGTCCATGTCGCCTCCCCTGATTAAACACAATTACGTCCTTATTATAGTGATAAAACCCATAAATAAGGACGTATTAATGCTAAATATTGCATTTATAAGGTAGAAATACAATGCCCTGGTAATACTCGATGGTGGATTCCGGTCCTGTGCCGCCGATTAGACCGAGCTTGTTCATTTCTGCACCTCGCATTCCAGATAGACCTGTTCTTCTTCGATAAGACCTTGCAGCAAAATCTGTCCATATCCCGCGATACGGAAGCCGTTGTTCAAGTACAGCCGCTTGGCTGGCTCGTTGTGGGCATAAGTGTCGATGCGGATGGTCGTACAGCCGGCCT